>JAABQY010000047.1 GCA_011391225.1 Desulfobulbaceae bacterium
TAACCGAGATAGTTGAAGAAATGAGCATGGTCGCCGAAGGAATTAGAACCACAAGATCTGTGCATGATTTAGCCCAAAAACTAAATATTGAAATGCCTATCATGGAACAGGTTTATCAAATTATCTATCAAAACAAACAGTGCTCCTTGGCTGTTAGCGATCTGCTAAAAAGAGAGTTAAAGATTGAGTAAGTTTTTAGTTCAACTAAACCTCATCCGACCAATCTTTGTTTATGAAAAAGCTATGGTCAGGTTTTTCTGGTCGCTCCTCACGTAATCGATTTTTAAGCCATCTTTTTATACTTGATATCTCCTTTTTCACTTCCGCAAGAGCTTTCCCCCTGTGACTCACTCGGCTTTTCTCATCCATAGTCAATTCCGCAAAGGTTTTTCCAAGTTGTTCGAAATAAAAGATAGGATCATAACCAAAACCATTGTGGCCCCTCTTTTCGTCGATAATAATACCATCACACCTGCCAACATACGTGAGAGCAGGACCTGAGGGAACAGCCAAAGAAAGAACACACTGAAAATAAGCACTACGGTTTTTAATGCCGTTGAGAGCGGTGAGAAGTTTGAGACAGTTTTTGTCATCAGTGGCATTTTTACCAGCGTACCTTGCAGAATACACACCGGGTTCGCCAGAAAGAGCCTCAACAACTAACCCTGAATCATCAGCTAGAGCCGGAACACCTAAAATTTTTGCCGCATGAATTGCTTTTTTGTAAGCATTTTCCTCGAAAGTCTCACCATCTTCAATCACTTCTGGGATAGTACCAAACGCGTCGAGAGAAACAATTTCTATATCAAGGCCCTTAAGCAACTCTTGAAATTCCCTTAATTTGTTTTTATTTCTTGTCGCTACTACAAGCATAGTGAACATAATGTGTGCCAAAGTGTAAACTTAACTCGTTATTGGTGCTTAGTTACTTGTTTTCTAATTGATTTGTCATATCGCTCGTGTTCGCTATAGATACAACCGCAATACGATTGGCGATAAATATTCTGCTCTACAGCTTTATCTACCCCTTCCTGCCATCCTGCGCGGAAATCATTATAGAAAAATGAGATATTGTGCTGGATTGAGAGCCTATTACACAGAGAAGCTATGAGATCATGTTGTTGATATTTACTATAAAGAAGGGTCGTTGAGAAGGATTCAAATCCTAATTTTTTTGCAAATAATATCGTTTTTTCAAGCCTTGTGAGGTAACAGATTTCGCATCTGTTTTTTTCTTGGAAAACAACCTTTCGTAGAAAATCTGTTAGGCCATATTGCTTTTCGGAAATCAGGCGGATAGATTGGTTTTCCGTGTAAGCCTCTAAAGTTTCCCTTCTTTTTCTGAACTCAAGAAAAGGATGAACATTTGGATTGTAGAAAAACGCTGTTACTTCCTTGCCTTGATCTCTTAAAAAAGAATATGGGTAGATCAGGCAAGGGGCGCAGCAAGTGTGGAGAAGCAACTTTATAGCCATTAAATCTTATAAAACCTTGGGTCAATAGAATATTGATGTATTTTGTAGTTAATTATACGTAAACTCGTGTCAAGATTCTTTGCTGTTTTTGTCTGATTCCCATTATTTCTTTTTAGGCCTTCGATAATAAGCTCTTTTTCAAAATGAGCGACAGCCATAGACAAAGAGCAAAGATTTTCTCGCTTTGCGACTTCAGCGGTCTGAAGGGTTGGAGGAAGATGAATTCCTTTTAAGGTATCATTGTCACAAACAATAACTGCTCTTTCAATACAATTTTGTAGTTCACGAACATTTCCGGGCCAGTGGTATTGAATAAGCATATCAATAGCGGAGGTTGATATGCGCCTAATTTGTTTATTGTTTTCTTTTGAGTATTTTTCTAGAAAGAATTCGGCAATCAGAAGAATGTCGGTTCTTCGCTCTCGCAGGGGGGGCATATAAATTGGGAAAACATTGAGTCTATAGTAAAGATCTTCACGGAAACACTTCTCAGCAACCGCTTTTTCAAGATCACGGTTGGTTGCAGCAACAAGACGTACGTCTGAGTTTATTAACTGTGTTGAACCCAATCGTTGAAATGTCCGCTCCTGCACGACATTCAGTAGCTTAACTTGTACTGAGTTACTGATTTCGCCAATTTCATCTAAAAACAGAGTTCCGCCTTCAGCCAACTCAAATCGGCCAATTTTTCTTTCGTGAGCTCCGGTAAAGGAGCCCCTCTCGTGCCCGAAAAGTTCACTCTCAAGTAGAGTTTCAGGCAAAGCAGAACAATTAACAACCACAAAGGGTCTACCTTTACGTCTGCCATTGTAATGTAGGGCTTTGGCAACCAGGGTTTTACCTGTCCCTGATTCGCCACGTAAAAGAACGGTTGCGTTTGAGTTAACAACCCGGTGAATCATCTCGTAAACATCCTGCATTCGGCTGGAGTTCCCAACAATGTCGTTAATTTTGTTTTTATCCGACAGTTCTCGTTTGAGTTTTAAATTTTCAGATTGGAGTTCTTCTGTCTCCCTATTCACTTTCTGGATTCTGACAACTGTCTGAGCGATAAGACTCGAAATAACGGTAAGATAGCGGAGGTCTGTGTTTGCCTGTTCGCCGATACCATCTTTATAAAATCTATCGATACTAAGAGCCCCAATAACATTGGGACCATCTTTAATAGGAACACAAAGAAAGGACTGCTTTTGTTCTGCGATATTTCCCCGAGACTTTGTTCTGTTGAGAAAAAGAGGTTCTTCTGAGATTTGAGGGACAATTATTGGTTCACCAGTAGAAACGACCCTCCCTGTTATCCCTTCCCCTATATGATATTTTCCTCTTTTTCTACCTTCAGCCGTTATCCCATGAGCCACTTCAATCTCTAATTTTCCAGTCAGAGGATTTACAATGGTTACGGTGCCATTATCCATGTCCTTCATGTCAGCAAGAACCCGCATTGCCTTCTCAAGACAGTCACGAACCTCAAGGGATGAGGCAAGTTGCTTGGTTATTTCATAAAGAACAGTCAGATCTTCAAGTTGTTTTGAAATATCAGTTTTAATTAACATAGACTGTTAAGGGCGGCAAAAATTTAAAAAGCTGTTTTAAGTGCAAATTGCAACAATAATAATAAAATGTTCTTAAGATTTCGAGAAAATATCACAAAAACGTATGTGTTTCTCCACTACAAAAGTTTTTATTGAGCATATTGTTGACAGACATTCTGCCAAATGGTACAAAGTTGTCCACGGAGGAATGGCCGAGTGGTTTAAGGCGGCGGTCTTGAAAACCGTTGTACGAAAGTACCGTGGGTTCGAATCCTACTTCCTCCGCCAAAAATATTATTTGAGTTGGAGAGGTGACCGAGAGGCCGATGGTGCTCGCCTGCTAAGCGAGTGTGGGGGTAAAACTCCACCGAGGGTTCGAATCCCTCCTTCTCCGCCAAACAATAAATGGAGCTTGCTCTAATTAATGAAAGCAAGCTCCACTTGTTTCATGGTAATGCCCCTCCTCAATACCCCCAAACAAACTCAATCTTTATCCATCCAGTCAAACCCGATTCATGGCGCACTTGAAGCCATGGCCCTTTTTTTTCTAGGACTGAAAATACAACTCCATAAAAGGCGGTTCCAACAACGGAATTGTCAGTACCGGGATTGCTACGAATATTTATGGTTTTTTCCTCGGCATTGTTGACTTTAACAATAACTTGTCGACTCTTTTGTAATCGCGACTTAGGAATCCATCCCGAATCATTTTCAAAATCTTTTACCATCACCCAATCCCCCTGTTTTTTCAAAACCTCAAAAGGGAATCCATTGCCGTACTCCCATAAGGTTTTTGACTTAAGGTCCGGGTTGGTTTTCAGGCTAACCTTTTCACCTAGAACACTCATTGTTTCACTAGAACCGGTTGTTGGGAAAATCAACAACAAAGTTACAGAGAAAAGACCAAGTAAAATAGAATTACGCAACATAGTTTGAATACTAATTATCATAAGATAGTTCCTGTATAGCAACGAAAAATGAACTGTGAAGCGATGATCACTTTTCACCTAAGAGTACGCTAAAAAGACGTTCGAGATCATCATGCGAATAATATTCTATTTCAATTTTGCCTCTGGCTCCATTTTGATGAAGAGTGACTTTGGATGTGAGATGATTGGTGAGTTGAGTAACAAGGGCATTGCTATAGGATAGTGGTATTTTATTTGTCGCTGAACTCAAGGTGTTTGTGGTTGCTTGTTTTTCGCTAGAGATCTTTCTAATTATTTTCTCTGATTGTCGTACACTTAGCCCATTTCTTACGATTGTGTCTCTTACTTCCTGCATTTTTGTTGGTTCTTCAACAAGTCGAATGAGAGCTCTTCCGTGCCCTTCACTTAAGACGCCGGTTGAGATATCTTTTTGAATCGAGCCTGGAAGCTTATGTAATCTCAATAGGTTGGTGATTGTTGATCTTTGCTTTCCTACTCTTTTCGCGGTTTCTTCCTGCGTATAGCCGAACTTTTCGATAAGTTTCTTGTAGGCATCAGCTTCTTCAATGGGGTTGAGGTCCGTTCTCTGGATGTTCTCTATTAGTGCTAGCTCAAGAAGAGAATTATCATTTTCTACATCAATAACCACAACAGGAACATGACTCAACCCAACCATCTTGGAGGCGCGGAGCCGTCTTTCGCCAGCTACAAGTTCATATCTGTCTTCGCTTGTATTGAGAGTTACGATTAATGGTTGAATTACCCCTTTTTCTTTAATAGACTGAGCAAGTTCTTCTAATTCTTGTTGGTTGAAGTGAGAACGTGGTTGATGTTTGTTTGGGAAGATCTTGCATATTTCGCATTCAAAATATTTCTCTTTCTCTTCGCCGAACAAAAGCCCCACACCTTGGCCTAGTCCCATTTTCTTTGACATTATTTATCCTTGCTGTTTAAGAAACTCTTTTGTGAGTTTCAGGTAAGCGGATGCCCCTGATGATTGGATATCGTAATTAAGTATAGATTGGCCATGACTCGGACTCTCACTTAGACGGACATTCCTTGGAATGACTGTTTCGTAGAGTTGTTCGCTAAAATGATTTTTTAGTTCCTGTGCGACTTGATGAGTGAGTTTGTTTCGTTTGTCAAACATGGTTAAAACGAGACCTTCAATAAAAAGAGAAGGATTGTACGATTTTTTTACAGACCTTATAGTGTTGACCAGTTGAGCTAGCCCCTCCATTGCAAAATATTCACATTGCATAGGAATAAGGACTGAATTTGCAGCAGTTAGAGCGTTAAGTGTGAGTAAGCCAAGGGATGGTGGGCAGTCAATTATTATATATTCATATTGACCAAGGATTGGGTCTAAAATTTTTTTTAGACGTGATTCTCGGCTCTTAAGGTTTATCATTTCAATTTCAGCTGCAACAAGGTCAATGTTTGAAGGAATGAGATCTAATCTGTCAACAGTACTTTGAACTATGATGTCGTTTACTGTGCAGTTACTGCACAAAGCATGGTAAAGATGAAGAGTCAATCTTTTGGTTTTAACCCCAACGCCACTGGAGGCATTGCCTTGAGGGTCTGAATCAACGAGAAGCGTGTGTTTTTTGTTAAAAGAAAGAGCGGCTGAAAGGTTAATGGCGGTTGTTGTTTTACCAACGCCGCCCTTTTGGTTTGCAATAGCAATTATTTTGGCTTTTTTGTTCACATAGGCTCCTTTTGAGAATTTTTATTCCTAAGAAACTACCCTGTTTGAACATAAAAATCTCCAACTTTTACCCAAATTTCTTTTTTATTGATGTGTTTGGTTGTTAGTTGCTGACCACCAAGAATTGGTTGGTTAAATTCTTTTATGTTTCACGTGAAACATTTTTTATTGAGAGAGAGAGACAGAGTATGATTGTCGATTTTTTGGTAATAGGAAGCGGAATAGCAGGGTTGTCGTTTGCGTTGAAGGCCGCTAATTTAGGAAGTGTGTGTGTGATAACCAAAAAAGGGGAGGTGGACACAGCCACTAATCTTGCACAGGGCGGGGTGGCTGCTGTTTTTGATAAAGATGATAGTTATGAGGAGCATATAAGGGACACACTTGAGGCCGGGGCAGGCATTTGTGATGAAGGTGTGGTTGGAATGGTGGTGAGAGATGGGCCCGAGAGAGTGCGTGAGTTGATGAAAATGGGCGTTGAGTTTATGCGAGAAAAGAACGGGGGGCTAAATCTAGGACGGGAGGGGGGGCATTCTCGTCGGAGGGTGGCACATTCTTTTGATTTAACAGGGAAAGAAATAGAGCGAGCGCTTGTTGAAAATATTGAGAAGTGTTCTGGAGTGCAGATACTTGAGAATCATATGTGTGCAGACCTGTTAATTTCGAGCGAGAGCGAAGGTCGGAGGAAATGCATTGGCGCATCGGTTATTGATGATCAGGGTGAGTTAAAACCCATTTTAGCAAAAATCACTGTTCTCTGTACGGGAGGGGCTGGGAAGGTGTATTTATACACCAGCAACCCTGATATTGCAACGGGTGACGGTGTTGCGGTAGCGTATAGAGTTGGAGCCGAAGTAGCGAATATGGAGTTTGTTCAGTTTCATCCGACTTGTCTATATCATCATAAAGCAAAAAATTTCCTAATATCAGAGGCAGTGAGGGGTGAGGGAGGGATACTCCTGAATGAGGCGAAAGAACGGTTTATGAAGAGATATGAACCAGAAAAACTAGAACTCGCAACAAGAGATAAGGTGGCAAGAGCAATTGATAGGGAAATGAAAACATCGGGGGCAGATTGTGTGTATTTGGATATAAGTCACAAAGACGGTAATTTTGTTCGTGAACGATTTCCAAACATATATTCAAAGTGTTTATCTTTGGGCTTAGATATAACAAAAGAACCAATACCTGTTGTACCAGCTGCGCATTATTTATGTGGAGGGGTAAAGACTGACGTGTGGGGCAGAACGACTTTAAAAAATCTATTTGCACTTGGGGAGACTTCCTGTACCGGATTGCATGGGGCCAACAGGTTGGCAAGTAACTCGTTGCTTGAGGCAATAGTTTATGCAGAAAGAGCATATCAATACTGTAAAAAGAATTTAGTTTGGAAAACAGAGGAAAACCTGACCCCGAACTTGCAAAAAAGGACAGTTAAGGAAAGAATCGATGAAGAGATACTCATCAACCATAATTGGGATGTAATTAGACGGACAATGTGGAACTATGTTGGAATAGTAAGAAAAACATCCCGTTTATTGGTGGCCCGAGAGAGAATAGATGATGTTCGCAAGGAAATTGATGAGATAATAGAAAAATATCAACTCACAACCAATATGCTTGAGTTAAGAAATATCTCTCTGGTTGCATCGCTTATTATTGATGCTGCTTTGCAACGAAAGGAGTCGAGAGGCTTACACTATATAAAAGATTTTCCCGAAAAATTGTAAGAATTGGCTGTAAACCAATATCATCAACTTAAAGGATTGGTTTGTAGCTTGAGCGATATATTTTTTCAGCTCTCTGTAGCCGTTTACCGGGATTTTAATCATTCCTGAAAAAAACCAAACGTTCAAAAAAAGGGTCTTTTACTTTCATTTTCATGAACATTCCTCTCACCTACCGTAAACATGTTGTCACCCAAAACGACCTGTCCTTCATTGTCAAGGTTATCGACGGGTATCGAAGTGAAGGTCGCAGCGCCATTTCGCGTAGACTCTGTGAAGTCTGGGACTGGCGTCAGGATAACGGCCAACTCAAGGATGGTGTCTGTCGGGGGCGTTTACTCCAACTTGAACCTAATCAGCTGACAACCCTTCCACCCACGATTATCGGCAACAATAACAGAAGTTTCGGAGAAAACTCCTGTCGAACAATCCGAATTTGGTAGCTGAAATATAGGCGGCTGTCCGAGAATAGGGACTTCAAGCAGAGCAAAATGTTTTGCTCTGCTTGCACATGATTAAAAACAGGCATTGTTGAATTATATTCGGACCCAAGAGTCGAAGTGAAGATATCTCCTCAGCGATCATTATGGCCCACTTTCGAGTAATCGGGTATACTAGACTCTTTCTCTGTCTGTTTCATGAAACATATTTTGGACAAGAGTGACATGAATCCTATTTGCATAGTAGACGATCAACCGTACATCTGTTCCACAGTTTCGAACATCCTCAATGACGAGGGATATAAGGCCATAGCATTTCCTGATGCGGAAAGCTTCTGGCAGAGTCTCGATACCCTGGAGCCCTCTCTCGTTATGCTGGATATCTGGCTCCCAGGAGTAGACGGCTTGGAACTTCTCAAACGTTTACAAAGCAGATTCCCCACGCTCCCCATCATCATGATGAGCGGACATGCCGGCATCGAGACGGCGGTTTCCGCTATAAAAGCAGGTGCTTATGATTTTATGGAAAAACCGCTGCATCTGGAGGTACTACTCGACAAGGTGAAATCCGCCATTAAACACCGGCCCTCAAGAAGCAAATTGGCCCTTCCTTCGGATATGGAACTTGAGGTGGTCAGTGCCGATCTTTTGATGCCCCCCGGCATGGTGGAAGTCATAGATTCCCCACAACCTCAACGTACCCTCAAAGAGAATGTTGTCCTTAATGGTGTTGGCCTTCTGAGCGGACGGAAAACAGGTATTATCCTTAGCCCTCTGGGGGTAGATGAAGGTATCGTCTTTCAAACTCTCGACGGACAAACCATCCGTGGACATATTACCTCCTTAGAGAATTTTGCCCGAACGGTCTCATCGAAGACCTTCTCCGCCAACTCCACCACACTGGATAACGGCAGGCAGCAGGTTCGCACTGTTGAACACCTCATGGCAATCTTTTCCATGTACGGCATAACCAATGTGCTCATAAAGGTCGACGACGAGGTACCGAACATAGACGGTTCCTCCAAGGACTTCTGCAACCTCATAGAACAGGCAGGGATAGAGGAACAGCTGGCTTGCACCAGGGTTGCTGTTATCCGCCACAGGATAGGGGTGGGAAGCGATGAGAGGCATGAAAAGCATCTCATCGCCGAGCCTTTTGAAGGGTTCGAAATAATAATGAGGGTCGATTTTCCTCCACCCATAGGTGAACAGATTTTCACTTTTAATCCTGAAAAAAAATCTTTTAAAAAGGAGATAGCCCCTGCTCGATCCTTTAACACCTTTGAAAATATCGAAATGGCTCAGAGGCTTGGAAAGGTCGGCAGTGGATATCTCAATTCCCATATCATCATGTACGAAGGCAAAGTCATCAATACGGAACTCCGTTATCCCGATGAATTCGTGCGTCACAAGATATTGGACCTAATCGGCGACCTCTATTTGCTCGGTTTCTCCATCAGAGGACGCATTACCGCGAACATGACATCTCATGGTTACAACCAGGCACTGGTGGAACGCTTATATCAGGCAATCCAGAGTAGTTCCAGATGAAGGCAAAAATGATTTAAAGGGAAGGGCTGCACGTGGATACAGAAAAGAATACGTTTGTTTGTTAGATTCAATCAAAACAATGTATATGTCAATCCAGCCTTTTCAACGGATGTTCTCTTTTGGGAAATGAGGATCACCAATCCCTTGGGGACAAGCAAAGAAGGAAAGCTGGCTCTTTAACAGATTATCGCCAGGGTGATTGACCAGAGTTCTGGCGTGGCCACGTCTTTGTGGTGATGCTTGCCTATCGAATTGTCCAAGAACTTGCTGAGCGGTGGCGTCATCTAGATAACACGATCCAGGAAGGCTTGGATGAACTTATGACCAATGGCTGTTCTTTTAATGTGCAATACTAATATTTTAGCTTTACAATTTTGCTTGTCTTGCTGAGTTTGCAAAATTTACAGCCCTTAGCAATTCAAACGCTTCTCTCTATCTAGAAAATATCTTGTTTCGAATCTCAAAAGCGAATAGACTGCAATCAATTTTAAATCAACCAAGGAGGCAACATGGATTATTTTGAATTTTCTATCCAGATGGAAAAAGATGCAGAAAATCTCTATCGAAAAATGGCTGAGAACGCTCCGGTCGAAGGCATCAAAAAGGTTCTGCTGATGCTTGCTGAAGATGAAGTTCGGCACCGCGTCGCCATTGAACAGCTCCAGAAAAAACTTGCCGTTGAGTTAAGAAAAGGCCAGGCGCTTGATATCAACACCGTCTTTACAGAGATGAAGAAGGATGACGCCATCACCGGTATCTCCGTTGCTTCTGTGGATGATTACGAAAAGGCCGTTGAGATCGAGCAGCGCGGTCTCGACTTTTACAAGGAAAAGTTTGAGAAAGCCGATGATCCGGAAAGCAAAAAGCTCTTTGAATTGCTGATGCGCCAAGAGAGTTATCACCTGCATACTACCCAGAACCTGCTTGATATGGTGCGACGCCCCGACTGGTGGGTGGAAAATGCTGAATTCAACCCCAGGGATTCCGAATCATACTGATCCAATATCGGGAATAAGGCTTGTATTAATTCAGCCGGATCGGCTTGACGGTCCGGCTGCTTTTTCGTTATGCAGCAATCCTCTGTTCAAGAAGTCCGGTATTCTTCGAGAACGGTCGTTGCTTTCATAGGCATTACTTTTGGTGCAAACTGTGGTGGATCGGGGCTGACACACCAGCTTCGTTGTCGAGCCAGACAGATATTCTGCTTGCTAAGAACACGCCAATCGATGATAGACCTCGGACGCACCTTGAGGTCACTGGCAACGTTACTGACGGATTCTTCGTTCTGAAGTTTGCATATCATTCTTGCCCTTTCCACTAAACAAGCTTCCATGCTTCGACTGCCCGCCCATTCCTAAAGGGTCTGGTTATGGGCAAGTTGCCAATTCTCTCATCACTTTTTTTCGATTTTTCTCCTCAGGCTTGGTTCTGGGAAGAAACCTTGCTATATTCGTGATCATCTACACATTTCGTCCATCCACTGGCATTTAAAATGTCTGGTGATAGACATCTTTGTTCGTACAAGGAATCGATCCATGCTCACATCCTATCGGCTTCTAACAGGCAAACGGCAGGCCGCCAATCTTCCCCCACTCCCATTAACTCCGGAGCAAACCCAGGAAGCACAGATGCTCTTGCAAGAGGGAGACGCGGAGAGTCCTTATCTCCTTGACCTCATTGCCAACCGGGTGGAGCCAGGGGTGAGCAAAGCGGCTAAGGTTAAGGCTGGGTGGTTGCACGATGTTGCTCTGGGACGGGTAGGTGTGGCAATTCTCACCCCCGAGCAAGCGGTCGCCATGCTCGGGTCAATGGGTGGAGGGTACAATGTTTCGGCGCTGATCGAGCTGTTGGAAGTTACGTCTTTGGGCGCCTACAGCGCTCAAGCGTTAAAAAGGCTCATTAAAATTTACAGCGGCTTTGATAGGGTGGCAGAACTGGCGAAGACCAATCACCATGCCTGGGAGGTTGTCGCGTCTTGGGCAAATGCTGAATGGTTTACCTCCTCACCTCCTCTGCCTGAATCCTTGGAGTTCAAAATATATAAGGTCGACGGCGAGATCAACACCGATGATTTTTCGCCCGGCAACCAGGCGCAGTCACGTGTCGACATTCCGCTGCATGCCACCTTTTTTGGCAGAAAACGTTTTCCGGATGGCATAGCCACCATTGCCGGTTGGCGGGCCGACCACCACCAGGTGGCCTTTGCCGGTGATGTGGTGGGAACCGGATCATCACGGAAATCGGCGATTAATTCCCTGCTCTGGCATACCGGTGCTGATTGCCCCAATGTACCGAACAAGCGCGCGGGCGGGATCGTCTTTGGCGGTGCCATCGCCCCGATCTTTTACGCCACAGCCCGCGATGCAGGGATCTTGGCGGTTGAATGTGCGGTGGAAAGACTTTCTACCGGCGACACAGTAATTTTCCGTTCTTTGGATTGGACACTCAGCAACGAAAATGGCGTTGCCATACCTTTGAAGTTGGCACCGCTGACCCTCCTTGAGGAATACCGGGCCAAAGGGCGTTTGAATCTGATTATCGGACAGCAGTTGACGCGCCTCGCCTGCGCTTTCATGGAACAGCCATTTCCGGCAATTTTTCAGGAAATCAGCAATCCAGTTGCCAAACCAGACCAGGGATACAGCCTTGCCCAGAAGGTAGTCGGCCGGGCCTGTGGGCTTGCGGGTGTTCTGCCGGGAACGGTTTGTGAACCGAAGATGACGACGGTCGGCTCCCAGGACACGACCGGACCAATGACCATGCAGGAGATTGCTGAGTTTGCCTGCCTGCGCTTCAAGGCCGATCTCTTCATGCAGTCGTTCTGTCATACCGCCGCCTACCCGAAGGCCTCCGATTTTACCCGGTGGCAGACTATGCGCGAAACCACCGTCGAATGCGGCGGAGTTGCCCTCAAGCCGGGGGACGGGGTTATCCACTCCTGGCTCAATAAGATGCTGCTGCCGGATACGGTCGGGACCGGTGGCGATTCGCATACCAGGTTTCCTTTGGGGATATCTTTTCCGGCCGGATCCGGGCTGGTGGCCTTTGCCGCCGCCCTCGGCTTTATGCCGATGGAGATGCCGCCTTCGGTCTTGGTGCGGTTTCACGGCAAGCGACGACCGGGTATCACCATACGCGATATGGTCAACGCCATTCCCTATGCAGCGATAAAACAGGGCCTTTTGACTGTTGCCAAGAAGGGCAAAAAAAATATCTTTGCTGGCGCGATCCTGGAGATTGAAGGGGTTGATGACCTCAATGTCGAAGAGGCCTTTGAATTAACAGACGCCTCGGCCGAGCGCAGTGCCGCCGCCTGCGTGGTCAGCCTACCGCTTGCGGCGGTGGTGCACAATGTTGGAAACAATGTGGCTTTGCTGAAATCGCTTGTGGCGGAAGGGTACAGCGACAGTCAATGCCTTGGCCGCCGCATTGCCGACATGGAGGCATGGCTTGCCGAGCCGCATCTCCTGCAAAGAGATGCCCATGCCGAGTTTGCGGCAATTCTCGATATTGATCTTACAGAAATTACCGAACCGATCCTTGCCTGCCCCAATGATCCGGACGACGTTCGACTCCTCAGTGAGGTGGCCGAAACGAGGATTGACGAGGCCTTTATCGGTTCCTGTATGACCCATCTCAGTCACCTTCGGGCTGCTTCCCGTCTTCTTGCCGGTGAAGCCTATGCAGAGGCACGGTTGTGGGTGGCACCGTCTACCCGCATGGACCGCGATGCCATAGGCCGGGAAGGTGGCCTGGCAACTTTTGCTCAAGTCGGCGGGCGGGTCGAGATACCCGGCTGCAGCCTGTGCATGGGCAACCAGGCGCGCGTCCGACCAGGCACAACGGTGATCTCGACCTCCACCCGTAATTTTGACAACCGCCTCGGTGACGGGACAAAGGTGTATCTCGGCTCGACCGAGCTTACCGCCATCAGTGCGTTGAAGGGTGCAATACCCACCGTTCGGGAATATTTTGATTTTCTAGCAAATAAGAATTGAGAAGGCGATGTAAGATCAACATTTCGAAGATGTTCTTTGTAAATAATGGTAGAGCAGTCTGTTTTGATGAATGTTACTTCTTTGGAGACCTGTCATGAAAGAGGAATACAATTTCACCCTGACCCTGCCGTTGCCGGACCTAAACGAGGCACTGCTCATCCTTGATGAAGCCCAGGCAAACAACCCTCATATGCGCCTGAGCCGAAAACCCGACCGGCAGGACAAGGCCCGCTTTTATCTCTGTTTTCCCTACGTCGGAACCCGGACCGACCTGCGTTTCAAGGAATGGTTCGAGGCCCGCAATAAAAAAAAATGGGAACTTTTTGGTCCCAATTACGGCGTGTGGGGGTTCACCTGAGGGGACTTCCCCCTTTTTTTATGAAAAGAGAAAGTTCGCCGGGCAGCCATTGTCCATTTTCTTTGCGAATTCCATGCGGTTGGTGGCTCAGCCTAACAAAACCTGCATCTGCCGCAGAGGCAAGCAGGTATGTGGGATTATGGGCATAGCGTCCAGATGGAAGCAGTGCATAAGTCTCGACATCTTGGGTTTCTTCGATTGAACAGGCAACAATGCCGTTTTCTTTGGTCCTGAGAGCGAGATCTGCAAAAAGTGCTTTCGGGTCACCGAGATAGACCAGGACATCAGCTAGGATAAAAAGATCGTAGTTTTCTTTGTCGCGCTGCAGAAAGGCGAGGATTTCATCTTGTTCGAGGCGGTCGTAAATATTTTTCTCACGCGCCTTGGCGAGCATTTGCAGAGACAGATCGACACCTACCAAGCGATTGGTCATCTCCCTGAATGACGCCCCGGAAAGCCCTGTGCCACAGCCAAGGTCAAGGGTTGTACTAAAAGGCCGGTCCACCTGCAGGGTATCTTTGACCATGGCAGCCAGCGCCGAGGGTGCTGTATACCCCAGAGCGCCTTGAAGATGGACGTCAAAACGATTGGCGTATTTGTCAAAGATCTCCTCGACGTATTGCCGCGGCGCCGATGAGGGAGTGACCCCTGACAGGGCGGCATGCATATGATTCGCCCCCTCATGGCCAGGGTCGATGGCAAGCAGCCGATCAAGCACGGCAAGTGCCTTGGTGCATTGCTCCTGGCTGTTGTAGAGCCCGGCCAGGTTGTAAAGGTTATTGATGTTGTCGGGATCAAGATACACACTTTTTTCAAGACATTTCCTGGCAAGTTCAAGATCGCCGCGTTCACTGTGGATGACACCGAGATTATTGAGGGCCAGGGAATAATTAGGTTCAATGCGCACAGCCTCCTCGATCAGGGTTAGGCCTCGTGCCCCAAGCCCCTGCTGGTGCAGCAATTTGCCGAGATTATTTAATGTTTTTGGATGGTTTGGGGCAAGTTCCAGGGCTTTTTCATAAGCAAGCCTCGCTGCGGTCGGATCATCCCCAGCCTCAAGGATGGCCCCAAGGTTGAGATGCTGGGCCGGATCGTCTGGTGCTAAGGCGATGGTTTGCCGGCAGTATGCTTCGGCCGCAGCGAGTTTTCCCAGATCACGGCAGACGATGGCCAGATTAGCGACAACGTTGAGGTTTTCAGGAAGCAACCGATGAATCTGGAGATACAATCTTTCCGCCTCGACGAGTTTCTTACGCTGATGGAGAGAAACGGCTTCGGCAAAAAGATTTTGCAAATCCGCCATGAGAGTGCACCTCAGTATTTGTGTATGTCGAAAAAACAAGGATTTGCATGGTGATGGAGAACGGTTTCGATTTCTTCGCGTAATCGGTCGGGATAAACAGGTTTGGAAACATAGCCGTCCATTCCGGAGGCCAGACATTTTTCCCGATCGCCTTTTACCGCATAGGCGGTCATAGCGATGATGGGGATATGCCGGTTTGTCCCCTGTTCTTTTTGACGGATGGCGATCGTTGTCTCATAGCCGTTCAACCCCGGCATCTGGATGTCCATAAGGATCAGGTCAAAATCGCCGGTATGTTGGAGGTGGAGTGCCTCGACACCGTTTTTGGCTGCTTCCACCACCCATCCCTCTCTTTCCAGGACGCTAACCGCAAGGGTTCGGTTGATGTATTCATCTTCGACGAGGAGAATACGCAGGGATTGCAGGGACCTCTTTTTGGTATTTGGCGCGGACGAAGTCATTTCGGAAAGAGTAGACTGATCTTCTTCTATCGATGGTGCAAGCGGGAAGCGTGCGGAAAAATAGAAAGTAGTGCCGACGCCCGGATTGCTTTCCACACAGATTTTTCCACCCATCATTTCTACCAGCTCAGCGGCAATGACCAGGCCGAGCCCGGTGCCTCGGTGATTGGAATCACGGGTTGTGCCAAGTTGTCTGAATGACATGAAAACGTTGGAAATTTCGTCTTCAGGAATACCTATGCCGGTATCTTTGACCTGAAAATGAAGATCGATGTCGTCACCCGTCTTCCACGACGCATCGGAGGGGCGGACGGCCAGGGTGACGCTCCCCTGATTGGTGAATTTGACGGCATTCCCAACGAGATTGATGAGAATCTGGTGAAATTTGTCGGCATCGCCCAGCAGCTGATCGGGAACACATTCATGACAGTCGACGGTCATGATAATGCTCTTTTTGGCGGCGGAGATGGCGAGGATTTCCAGGGCATCGGCGATGGTGTTGCGCAGACTGAAGGGGGCGAGAGTGAGTTCCAGTTTTCCTGCTTCAATTTTCGAAAAATCGAGAATGTCGTTGATCAGTTTTATCAGTCGATCCGCCGAGGAATGCACCAATTCTATATAGGTTCGTTGGTAACCGGCGATATCCGATTTGAGTAGAAGTTCCGTTAGCCCAATAATGCCGTTCATCGGGGTGCGTATTTCGTGGCTCATGTTGGCAAGAAAAGTGCTTTTGTTTTTTTCGGCCTGCTCCGCCCGGTCTTTCTCATGTTTCAGGGCGTCAACGGTGCCTTTTCGTTTGAGAGCATCACCGATGTGGCGGGCGACAAAAACCATGAGTTCCTTGTCTTTTTCGGTATAGATGATTTCTTCGTAACTCTGCACTGCGACCGCGCCAGCAAGGTCGTCGAGATAGAAGGGCACACCTAGCCAGGAATTCGAGAGTGTACCACTGCGCTGAATACTATTTTCTTGGCAGACACGCTGAAAATTTTCCGGGGTCAGCAAAAGTGGCTGCCGGGTTTTCAAGAGATAGCCAGTGAGTGTCAGGTGTTCTTGGTCGAGTTTTTGTATTCGGCCCTGGAAATGATTGTTGATATCTACGTAATAAGGGAAGGTGAGATATTGTCCGTCCTTGTGCTGCTCGACCAGGGCTATATAAAAATTTTTGGCGGGAATGAGGTCGCCGACTATCTGGTGCAGATCGGCGTAGAGGTCGGAAATGTTTTTAGCATGGTGTGCCTGTTCGCTGATCTCATAAAGGGCGGTGCGCAGTCGTTCGGAATATTTCAGGGCGCGCATGGAATCTTTCAGTTGCAGGATAGTCCCCATGCTTTTTAAGCGCGAGCCGATGATTGCCGTCAGGGTTTCGACGGCGCTGAGATACAGTGTGGAAAACGAACAGGTTTCCACACAACCGATATATAGCAACCCGAGGAGATCTGTGCCATCTTGTATAGGAGCCAGCAGATGGGTGGAATTTTTGGTGTTCTTGAGAAATTCCGGGCCGAGTGCCGGGGTAGAGAGGTCTAACGGGCAGCAGGATTCACGTATCGTCAGAATAAGCTCATGATCGGCTGAGATGCGTGGTGGAACTCTCTGCTCTCCCGGGGATGGGCCGACTGTATCAAGCGGAAGAAACGTATTTGAAGAAGGGCTCGGGAAGTAAACTTCGAAAAAGAACGGACCGAGTTTTGGAAAGAGCGTGTTGTGAAGAAATGTTGCCAGCTGCTCCAGCGTGTCGGCTGAGCGCTGGCCGATGGTGAGCTCTTTGATAAGATCAAGAATGGAGTGTGGTGCAAGAGAATAGGGATTCTTTTGTAAATTCGGCATAAATCTCTGACAGTTCCAGTTGGCATGGCATCAAGGATCGCGCCTGGATGGCTTCAATCCTTCCATTTCTTTCAATCATATCAGAAATACAGGTTGAGATGAAGGCATTCGCATCATTTTCTCAAAAAAGAATTGTGTCCACTTAGGAGCCGTTACGAAATAACATGGCCATTTCAACCCATTTTGTTACGGTTCCTTATGCCGTTCTGGGTATGCCTTTGGCCATGTTGTTTTTTACAACGGCTTAGGTGAGCGTCGCTACAGCTCCAGCAGGGTCTGGCCCTTTATTGTTAGGGACTAGTGGCACCCCCTGGAGGGTGTGAAGCGGGCGCGGCTAGAGCGCCTGCTCGGCTATCACCGGATTGGTCAGGGTGCCGATATTTTCGATTTCAACCTCCACGACATCGCCGTCATGCAGCGGGCTGACGCCGCCGGGGGTGCCGGTAATGATAATATCACCAGCTTCGAGGGTGAAGTTTTTCGAAACAAAGGCAAGAATCTCGGGAATCCTAAAGATCATATGGCGAGTGTTGGAATGCTGCGTGACTTTGCCGTTCAAGCGGCAGATTATTTCAAGATTCTGGGGATCGCCGATACTCTCTGGGGGGACGATCACTGGGCCGATGGGGCCGAAAGTGTCGAGGGATTTGCCGCGGTACCACCCCGATTTATCGCTTTTTTGCAGGTTGCGCTGGCTGATGTCGTTGAAGCAGGTGAAGCCAAGAATATGCTCCAAGGCGTCGGCGGCGTTGAGGTTTTTCACCCGATCTTTAATGATGATCGCCAGTTCTGCCTCATGGTCTGTCCGGCAATGGGCGAAACCGTAGGCGAGGACGAAGGCCGGGAGGATAATCGGCTGGCCCGGGCCGATAAGGACATTTGGGGTTTTCGGAAAGAGCACCGGCTCGGTGGGAATTTCGTTAGTGAAATTCTGCACATCAACCGATTGGCTTTCCATGATATGATCCAGATAATTGAGGCCGAGGGCGACAATCTTGCTCGGGTTGATGAGATACTCGTCGCCATTGGCCATGGGCAGGGTTATTTTCATGGAGATATCCTCTTGCAAGGTGCTGGAAATGTAGGGGGGGAAGAATTTTCGATAATGGCTTACAACTAAACCATGTATCACATCAGCCATGGATTTGCAATTTTTCATGCTTCGAAGTATGTTCTCGTCTGCCTTGATGCCGGCTGGGATCATCGACGGGTGGCAGAAAAAATCAATGATTGTTCAGTTTTTGTGATTTTCAGGAGATGATCAACATGCC
>JAABQY010000048.1 GCA_011391225.1 Desulfobulbaceae bacterium
CACAAAGTGCAGAGCCCTGATTCAGCTGGATTTCCTCTGTTGGCAGTTCCTAGAACATCATTAATTTTGTCAAAACGCATGCAGCAACCTCCATTCATTTAAAATAATTTGTCTATGGACAGAGCTTGATATGCTTTTGTCTACTCATAAGCAAAAAAAAAGCATCTGCCCCATTGAGAGGATACAGACGCCTTTGTCTTGAAATCTACAATCTCCACGCCGTTGTGAAGTCAGTAGCTATTTATTATATATTTATGTAGCTTTACTTAATATTCTTGTCAAGAAAAAAATTGTCGGGGGGGCTGGGCCGGTTTCAGATATGCTGAAACAAAAGCGTGAATACTCCGTTAGAGTTCATCCGAGAGAACAATTGCTTCGGCAATGTCGAGCATGGACTTACGGGTATCCATACTCCTTTTGCGAATCCATCGATAGGCGCCTTCACCATTCATATTCCTGCGGTGCATGAGGATTTCTTTGGCGCGTTCGATGATTTTTCTCGACTTTAATTCCTGCTCAATGACCCGGGTCTTAATGATCAGTTCGGTGTTGTGAATGGCCACAGCCGCTTGACTGGCAACAGCAGTCAGCATATTGATATCGGTTTCGGAAAACACATGGGGTTTCATAGTGAAACAATTGAGAACGCCGACCACCTTTTCCTCCTTGCCCTGCAGCGGCACACCGACCATGGAAATCAGGCCAAGCTTTCTGGCCATTTCTTTTTCTTTAAACCTCTCGTTTTGCAGGACATTATCAATCACTAGCGGTCGCTGGGTGGATACCACATAGCCGACAACGCCTTCGTGCAATCTGAGCACCCGGTCCTTGACATAGTCGGGATCGATTGACTGGGTAGCTTTCAATCTCACAAGAGGCGGATTTTCATTCTCATCAACGAGCCACAAAGAACAGATCTCGACCCCGGTTACCCTGGCCGTCACCATAACGATAAGTTTAAAGAGATCTTCGAGAAAGAGATCAGACGTAATTGCCTGACTTATATCCATCAACGCCTTGATATAACTATCATATGTATGTTGATTTGACTTTTCCATGATGAACTTATCGCAATTAATTAATAAATAGCAGGCAAGAACGAATTTAGTCAATCTTCCTTATATTGGTTTCTTCGCCAAGAAAGAAGAATTACCGAAGACAGGTTGCAACTATAAATGGCAGGAAAAATACTATGTGGGAAGTTATGGCTGCGGTTGCTGTTGCATGAACCACAGCAGACCTTCTCGAGTAATGAGGTTGAATTGCTGATCCGGATCAGTCTCGATTACTCCCATTCCTTCCATACTTTTAAGCACCTGTTGCAATTCCGGCAGCTTCATATTCATCTGCCCGGCAATGGTGGTGGAGTGAACCAGTTGCGGCGGAGTCTCCCGCAAATTATCACGGAGAATGCTCAGGATTCGAAGTTTATGTTTTTTCATCGACATAAGTACCTCTTGGGATTCTTACCGTTTAACATCGATATGATGCACAGGCTGGTAATCTTCTCTGATAATGTTGCAAAGGTGAGAAAGAAGAATCTGTCTATCTCGGCTTTTGCCCCACAAGCTATGGTATCTGCATGTTTTTACATATTGAATGTTTATTATAAATACGAGTTTTATGCAAACGAAAAACCACTATATGATGAATTAATATTGTTAATATTAAGTTACAATTAATATATGAGTACAACGAGCGACCATAATTTTTTTTTCTTAAGCCTCATCGCTAAGGGTTTTGGGAATTAAATTGACAGATTTGTCGTTTCCCGGTAATTCCTAGAGACTTTATATGAGCGGCAGAATTCTGCCGCTTTTTTTAATGTTGCCTGCTCATCCAATTCATATACTGCCAAGAGCGTTTATCATGAGTGAAGAAAATCAAACCCTCGTCCAACGTAAAGAAAAAGCCGATTCTCTTGCGAAACTCGGGGTGAAACTTTACATCAACAGTTTCAAGCCAACCAACAAGGTAGAGGAACTCCTGCCGAAAGGCGAAGGTCTCCAGCCCCAGGAAGCCGAACCGGGAGGAAGGGTGTACAGCGTTGCCGGACGGGTTATGGCCATGCGAAAATTCGGCAAGGCTGCTTTCTGCACCGTCGCCGACAGCAGCGGCCAGATCCAGGTCTATGTGAAACTCGACATTTTGGGTGATGAGGTTTTCGAAACCTTCAAGAAATGGGATATCGGCGATATCGTCGGCATTGATGGCCCCCTGTTTAAAACCAAGGTTGGAGAGTTGTCAATACAGGCGGCAAAAATCGTCATGATCTCTAAATCCCTGCGGCCCTTACCGGACAAATGGCACGGCCTGACCGATGTCGAGACCCGTTACCGGCAGCGCTATGTCGATCTCATCGTCACCCCGGAGGCACGAGTAACATTTAGAAAGCGGGTCGAGATTATTCGTCTGGTACGTGAACACCTTAACACTCGCAATTTCATCGAAGTTGAGACGCCGATGATGCAGCCGATTCCCGGCGGGGCGACGGCCAAGCCGTTCAAAACCCACCACAATGCCCTGAATATGGATCTCTACCTGCGCATCGCCCCGGAGTTATATCTGAAACGGCTCTTGGTTGGCGGTTTTGAACGGGTCTTTGAGATCAATCGTAATTTTCGTAATGAAGGCTTATCGACCCGGCATAATCCGGAATTCACCATGCTGGAGTTTTATCAGGCCTATGCAACCTATACCGACCTTATCAGCCTCACCGAGGAGATGATTTCCGACATCTGTCTGAAGGTTAACGGCACGATGCAGATCACCTACCAGGGAACAGATGTCGATCTGACTCCACCATGGACAACGCTGACAATGGATCAAGCCCTGACCCAGGTGGCCGGCATAGATCTTGCGATCCTCGCCGACGACGCTGGCGTGCTTACCCTTGCCAAAGAAAAAGGGATTAAGCTGGAAGACAATGCTGGTGCGGGCAAAGCAAAAACTGCGCTCTTTGAACTGCTGGTTGAGGAGAAGCTCATTAATCCGACTTTCATTACCAGTTATCCCACCGAGGTCTCACCCCTGGCGCGGCGTAATGACGAAGATCCGACGGTCACCGACCGCTTTGAACTGTTCATCACCGGCCGCGAGCTGGCCAACGGTTTCAGTGAACTCAACGACCCCCGAGACCAGCTGGCCCGTTTTGAAAAACAGATCGCCGATCGCGGCGACGATGAGGAAATCCACCCAGAACTTGATGCCGATTACATCCGCGCCCTGGAATACGGCATGCCATCCGCCGCCGGGGAAGGTATCGGTATCGACCGCCTGGTAATGCTTCTCACAGATGCCCCGTCGATTCGAGATGTTATTCTCTTTCCTCACTTAAAACCCGAGGCAGGGCTGCACGAAGAAAAGGACGAAACAGGCGGAAATCCGACACCAGGAATAACTTGATGATATTTGAATGGTTCATCGGTCTGCGCTATCTTCGGTCCAAACACCGACATGGCTTTATCTCGCTGATTTCCCTCATCTCTGTTGGGGGGATCACGGTCGGCGTCATTGCTCTTATTGTCGTCTTGGCGGTGTTTACCGGCTTTACCGACGGCTTTCGCGATCAGATCCTCGGCATTAACTCGCATATCCTCGTTCAACGCATGGGCGGATCGATCAAGGACTATGCACTCACCAGAGACCGTATCCTTACCGTCACCGGCGTGGTTGGGGCTACCCCCTACCTTTACGCCCAGACCCTCCTGAGCAGTGCCAGCGGCGGCAATGGCGTTGTCCTCCGTGGAATCGATTCTGAGACGGCGAAAAATGTCATAAGCCTACCAACCCAGATGATAGCCGGCTCGATCGATGATCTTAAGAACGTCCAGCCGGTAACCGCCATCCCCAACATTATTCTCGGGAAAAATCTGGCCAACGACCTGCGGGTGCGCGTTGATGACCGTGTGAAGCTCATCTCCCCCTCAGGTCCGCTGACGCCCATGGGCATCATTCCAAAGGTTAAAACCTGCCGGATCTCCGGGATTTTTGAAAGCGGCATGTCCGAATACGACTCAAACCTTGCCTATATGTCAATCGCCGAGGTCCAAGGATTTCTCGGCGTTGAAGATATTGTCCATGGCTTCGAGGTGGCAGTGAAAAAAAGTGATCTCAACCGTGCTGATCAAATTGCCGCCATGATACCCGAAAAAATCGGTCCGGGCTTTATTGCCAAGGACTGGATGATGCAGAATCGCAACCTGTATGCCGCCTTCAAACTTGAAAAAATCGGCATGTTTATCGCCGTGGCATTAATCATTCTCGTTGCCGCCCTGAATATCATCAGTGCCCTGGTTATGGTAGTTATGGAAAAAAGCAAAGATATCGCTATTCTCAAGTCCATGGGAGCTTCCTCCCAGGCCATCATGCGTATCTTTTTTCTGCAGGGAATGGTCATCGCCGTTACCGGTACAACTCTCGGTGTCCTCGGCGGTCTAGGGCTCTGCGAGCTATTGTCGCGCTATAAGTTCATCGAACTGCCGTCGAACGTTTACCCGATGAGTACCCTGCCTATCAAGGTGATTCCCCTTGATGTCACTATCATCGCCGTCAGCTCGATCGTTATCACCCTGCTGGCGACCCTGTATCCTTCATGGAAGGCCTCTGCCGTACAACCAGCCGAGGTGCTTTCCTGATGGCTCTTTTTTTTGCACATAACATTACTAAATCCTATGGTCTAGCGGAAAATACCGTGACCGTGCTGAAGGGGGTTTCCCTCTCCATCGAGCCCGGCGAGATGACCGGTGTCATCGGTGCCTCGGGCTCGGGCAAGACTACCCTCCTGCAGATCCTCGGCACCCTTGATGTGCCCACAGTCGGGGAGATTTTCTACCGCGACCAGCCGCTGCTTGCCAAATCCTCAAAGGAATTGGCAAAATTCCGCAACGCTGCGATCGGCTTCATCTTTCAGTTTCACCATCTCTTGCCCGATTTCACCGCTCTCGAAAATGTTATGATCCCTGGCCTCATTGCCGGTAAAAGTAAACAGGAGATGGTCGGTCCAGCCCAAGACCTGCTTGAACAGGTAGAACTCGGCCATCGCACCAACCACAAGGTACTCGAACTCTCCGGAGGCGAGCAGCAGCGAGCAGCACTTGCCCGAGCACTGATCATGCAACCGGACCTGCTGTTTGCCGATGAACCGACCGGCAATCTTGATTCTCGCGCAGGTAACCTGGTTTTCGAACTTCTCCATAATCTCTGCCGCATACGTAAATTGAGCACTATCATGGTAACCCACAATACCCTGCTGGCGGAACGCATGGATCACTGTTTCACCCTGAAGGACGGCATGTTGGAGAACAACAGATAATTCTGCTGCACCTCGAATGGATTGCGAATAAAAAACTCCACGCCTCTCTGGATGCACAAAATCGCTTCGAATCCCCGTGTTGGTCATGTATGTTTTTCCTCCATGAACTGTTTTTTCAGCAATTGATGCGAGAATCGTCGATGCCATGTTCCGGGTACGAGGCGAACAGAGGACAATTAACATTCTTTTAACTAGCGAGAAATCAATGAAATACCGATGTACCTGGTGTGGCGACAATCCTCTCTACATAGCCTACCACGACAATGAATGGGGTGTTCCTGCCCACGATGATCGGCATCTCTTTGAGATGCTGCTTTTAGAGGGTGCCCAAGCGGGGCTGAGCTGGTTGACGATATTGAAAAAACGCGAAAACTACCGGAAAGCCTTTGATTTTTTCGATCCTGAGAGGATTGCCGCTTATTCAGATCTCGATGTCCAGCGTCTACTCGCCAACCCAGGTATTGTCCGCAACCGTCTCAAAATTGCATCAGCAATAAAAAACGCCCGTAGTGTCCTGGAGATTCAAGAGGAGTTTGGAAGCCTGGACGCATTTCTCTGGCGCTACGTAGATGGCACGCCGCTGCAGAACGAGTGGCAATCCAAGGCCGATGTGCCGACACGAACGAAGCTGTCCGACACGATGAGCAAAGATTTAAAAAAACTCGGGTTCAACTTCATTGGTACAACCATTTGCTATTCCTTCATGCAGGCGGTCGGCATGGTCAATGACCATATCATAGGTTGTTTCCGCCATGCTGAACTCAATAAAAACCCAAGAACAGCAAGGAAACAGACGCGATGAGGAAGGCTGCTGATTATTCAACTACCTATAAGATGGTGCTTATTCGACCTTAACGGAGCCCATGATGCCGATGCAGGCTGCCGGAGTCTTGACAACGAATGCCTCGGGATTGGTTTTGGAAATCCGGCGGCGGATTCCTGTCCACCCCAAGCGTATTGGCACCACAACAATCCAAGATTCAGGAACAGCACGCATCTTGCGAGCATTGTCTCACCCTTTCCCCCCGCCTCTCTTTCGTGATAGAAATACTCACAGATTCTGTGAGTATGGGCAAGAAACTTCACTATCAAGCAAATATTGGTAAAGGCAAATTTTAGAAATAGAATTACTGGAGCGTTGTTTCTTCCTGCAAAGTACCGATATGCACCTTTCCCGTTCCAACCGGATACTTTTTCTTGACCTCCTTTTGTCGCAAGGTCTCAGGCTGCAATCGAAAACGTTGGGCTACAACGGCTGGATCAACAAGATCCTTGCCTATCAGATTTTTGACATCGTCGTCTGCCGGTGAAGGAAGTTTTTGCGCCACCAACTGTTTGACATTAGTCCTGCCCCCGCCACTAGAACCATTAGCCATTGCCGTTTGTTTGAATTCAGGCTCTGAAAAAGGACCGCTGATTACATATCGGAAAGAATGATCAACCTTCTCCTCGCGACCACATTTGCCGACAGTTGTTGTGACAAAACTGCTTTCCATCTGCAGATTCAACAGTTGCCGGCTAATGTCAGCGGTTCCGGTCAACTGCAGGCTATATGCTGGAGAACTGAGGCTTGTCTCGCGGATGTTTACAAGTCCGTTGTTGATGGTGAGGACACTTTTGGCATTGATAAAATCAGTCCGGGTTTGTTCTCCGGAGGCGGCCACAGCAGCAGGACTATACTGATTTTCAGATCGTTGCGGCAGCCACCTGTGTTCTCCAATCAACGCACCATCCCGTATCAGAATTGATGCTTCGCCATTGAGGTTCTTTTTCATCTTTTCCAGACTATCCCCGGCGAACTGCAGTGCCAGCTCGCCGGAGAGGATGCCGCGTAGAAAGTCCCAGCCGACTAAATCACGCAACAGAACTTCGGTTTGAAGCTCTTGGGCCTTGAGGTTCGCTTGCATGGTTGGCTCAGTATCCCTAAGATCAAGGGTAAGGGCGGCTTCCACTTGTCCCTGGCTGGTTTTGAAGGTGGCAGGGATCGACGTGAATATGCCTTCCTTGCCGTGCAATGGAAGATGCACCTCGGCCATGGTTACGCCATGCATTTTCAATTCACCGACTTTAATAATCCCGGCCAAAGCGGCGTCACCCCATCTGAAAGCAGGACCCGCGCCATCCGCAGGCTCTTTTGGCCCAGAATCATTCTCGATGTATTTTCCGTCTGTTGCCGGTGGTACCATATAGCGATCGACATCGAGACGGTCCAGATCGAAGGTGAAATCAATCTGAGGACTTTTGAAATTCTGCGCCAGAAGAGAAAAGTTTAACTTGGTATCATCAAGACGGGCAATGCCCTTTTCGATGGCAATTTTTCCCCCGCCGCCACGAACTAAAAACTCCATGTCAACAATCTCGAATGACTTGGAATCGTTAAATATAAGGGGAAATGAAAAACCGGCTGAGAAAAAATCGCGTGGAGAAAATGGCGCCAAGTGAAAAGATAATTCAAAGCTCGATGCCTTTTCCTGCGAGTTGATCCTGCCATGTATTTGTCCCCGGAACTTGTTCACCACACTTAATACGATATCGACCGGCAATGCGCCTTGACTGTGTTCCTTTATCAATGGGCCAACTTTCCCCTCGACAGCAACCGGTTTGCCATTGAAGGTTGCCCTGCAGTCCACAGAAACGGGATGATTAGGGGTGAAATCATTGAGCAGAAGCATTATATCGGCAATTTCATGCTGGATATTTTGCGTTTTGTCGCTCCACGTAATGTGACCATCAGTCACTGCCAACAAGGCAAAGGAGAGATTCTCAGAAAACAGGCTAAAGGGCCATGGTGCTGTTTCAGAGCTTGTGCCACTTGCTTTGTCCCGCCCGAACTCCCAGTTGGCTTGCCCGGAACCGTTCTTCTCAAGATTTACCGACAAACCTCCGACGACAAAGCGACTTATCTGGATTTGTTTCCTCAGTAGAGGTAACACCTTTATCCGAGCCTCAAAGGTTCGAACCTGGACAAAGTCGTCACTGAGAAAGCCCGGCGGATTGCCGATTTTCATATCGGAAAACGATATACTCAACCAAGGAAAGAACGACACCGCAAGGTCTGGACCAAATGCAAAAGACCTTCCGGTGGCCTGGCTGAGCTGTTTTTCAATTTCTGGAACAAATTTTTGTACGTTTACCAGAATGGGAAGAAGGAAGACTGTAACAATCAGGAGAATAAAAAATATACCTACAGGAACAACGCCATATCTCATAAATCGTTTCATCCGTGGACCTCACAACATGATCCGCTCCCGGTGCGGAGCTACAGTCAGCACCAAGCAAACCTTTTGCAATTCTTTTACATTGCCCCAGTATCACATGGAAATACTGAGACAATCACTAACATAGAACCAGGTTACAAGTCTAGCAACAATTGTCTAATAAGTGGATTTTTCTCATGAAGACTGTTTCTTGTTATGTAATTGCCGTGTATCGTAGGATTCGCTGACAAATCGAAAACCGCCCGGGGCTATTTGACAGGCCCTTGTATCGTTTATACTGTTGCTTAACTGCAAACGCATATACATAAAGGATATACTTTCTTGGCACAATGCCTTAAAAAGCTTTCATTTTTGGAGGTCTTATGAAATCAGCAGCCCAAGCCATGGTTCTTGCCTCTTTCACCGCCGATTCCCTTGCCTTGGCAGTCCATTGGATATACGACACCGATCAAATTGATGCAAAAGTCGGTCGAATTACCGACCTGCTGCAACCCTCTGCAGACAGTTATCATCAAACGAAGAAACAGGGTGAATTTACCCATTACGGTGATCAGAGCCTTCATCTATTAAGGCATCTTGTCAAGCAGGGCGGTCGATTCTTTCTTCCTGAATATGCCCGTGACTGGAAATCTGTCATGTCTGATTATTCCGGCTATATGGATCGGGCGACGAAAGAAACCTTGCAAAGCCTCGAGGGCGGAAAGACTCCTGACGCCTGCGGTTCGTCCTCCACCGATCTTGGCGGGGCGGCAAGAATTGCCCCGCTTATTTATTGCTACAGAGAGGACCTCGAGGGCTTGCTGGCCGCTGTAAACGCCCAGACTGCTCTCACCCATAAGGGTCCCGGTGCTGTCGATGGCGCTCTCTTTCTTGCTCGCAGCTGTTATGCCATCCTCCATGGTGCCACCCCTCGCGAGGCATTTCTAGAAACATTGGCTGGCGGTATCGATGATTTTGACCTCGACCTTCGTCTCCGCCGATGTCTTGATTTGCCTGATAGCAGCATCCGTCAGGCGGTTAAGGAATTCGGGCAAATGTGTTCAATCAATGCGGCCCTACCGAGTGCGGTATACACGGTTTTACAGCGAGAGCACAATCTGGAAGAGGCTCTTATTGAAACAGCCATGGCTGGCGGTGATTCTGCCTCTCGCGGCATGGTCGTGGGAATGATTCTAGGTGCCAGACTTGGAATGGGAAAAATCCCCATGAGATGGTTGGAAAAACTCACCTGTCACCAGGAAATTCTAGCCGCATTCGACAGTTTGCCATAATCTCGAACTGAATGCCACCTTGTTTTTTCTGTTCCGCTTCTCGCCTTGATCACGTAATCACTCAGTCTCGGATAAGGAGACCCCGGCGATATTCGGAATATATCTGGCGGGCTGCTATATAAGGATCAAGAGAATATCTCTTTAGATCATCATAAAGATCTGGATGGAGTGACAGGACGTTGATCCTTTCGGTTGAATAGATTGTCAGATCGATGACTCGATCATCATAGATATAGGGAAGTGGCTTGGCGAAGGTGTCAACAGCCAAACCCAGGGTGTCCCGCAAATTCGAAGGACCGATCAGGGGCCAATAGATGAACAACCCATCTCCGACCCCCCACCGTCCGAGGGTCTGACCAAAATCAGCACGCCGAGGGCCAATATCAAACTCACTGGCCGCCACATCCACCAGACCGTAAACGCCAAGGGTGCTGTTGATGATGAAGCGTTGCGTAACAACCGTCAAGGTCCGTATGTCGCCCTGCAAAACCGAGTTGAGAAAGTTCACGGGAAAACTGATGTTTAGGAAAAAGTTTCCGAGGCTTTCCCTGAGTTCATAGGGTAGCACCCGGCTATATCCCTTAGTAAGCGGCTTCACCACATATATATACAGACGGTCATTGACTTCAAAAAAGAAACGATTCATCGACTCCAGCGGATCATACACCGGAACCCCGTGTTCTTTATCAATCACCTCATTATCCAGAGAGATTGCATCCTCGTCAAGGAGATTGGGAATAGCACTGGAGCTTGTAACCGGTTTTTCACTGCCAACCGATGAAAGTGGCAGGAAGAGGAGGGTGAACAACAAAATACAATACCATACGGTTTTCATACGTGCTTTGTCGATGTATTCAAGAAAAACGAGACCAACTTGAGATCAGACTACAGAATTACCGTATTGTTGCAATTCTCCAAAGATTAGTCAATCTGATACTGACAGGCCGTGACAAAATAGCTCGAAAATCTCCACTGATTTCGTTACAACCCTTAAATCATAAAGACAAAAAGGCCGGCGAGAATGGTCAGAAAACTGAACGGAATGATCAGGGCTTTTGATGTCAAGGTGTCGCCGACCAACACCCTTTCGGTGATTCTGTAGGTACTATAAAGGGACGCTAAAAAACCGCCAAACACCGTTAAAATCTGCAGGACATTTGTACTGTCGGCACTGATCAGCCGCAGATTTTCGTAGGAAGCATGCAAACCAAGCAATTCCTGCACATTTGGAATAATCCGTCCGGCCCCGCTGACAAAAAATTCAAGATGCAAAGCCATATAACCGCCGAGAATGAGAGGAATTACCCCATAACCGAAGAGGGGCAGCAACAGCTTCTTGTCAATTCTCGCATACGCCGATTGAAGAGTAACCATAAGGTAGTATCCGATCTGGAAAAACAGGATCAATGTGAAAAAAATTATGCTGGCGACCATGTGAGATGGAAGTATGAGTCCCGAGTTTCCGGCAAGGGTCGCCAGCCAGTCGGCAAGTTTGAAAAACTCGCTTTGCAGGACAAAGGGAAAAAAAATCGCCCCCATGGAAACGATGAGGAAACTGTCAGCCCGCCGCGGCGTCTCGAGTGCCCACAATTCCTGTGGTGCGAGACGCAGATTCAATTGGATGGAACTGTTGCCGCAGCTCTTTATGCATTTCGCACACATGATACAGTCCCGGTTATTATCAACCAGATAGGGATGTCTGAACATCGGACAACCGGTAATATCGCCTTCGCCGGTGAAGCAGGAATGATTCTGACAGCGGTTGAGGCAGACATGGCGGTTCGAACGTAATTCAACAACCGATGGCATAGCGAAAATCGCATTCACCGCCCCCAGAGGACAAAGGTAGCGGCACCAGCTTCGTCTCGAAAAAAGTACACTGAAAAGAATCGAGCCCAACGTGATGATAAGAATGATGCCGCCGGTCAGATAAGGGTTGTTGTAAGCATCCCAGACAATCTCGATCCAGAATACGAGAATACACAGCACGGCCATGATCCAGCCGGAATAGTCTTTTATAAACGGCGGGGTCTTACGTGTCGGTTTGACGATATTTTGCAGAAGTGTCCCCGGCACGGCGAAAGAACAGACGCTGCACCACGTTCTGGCCAAAAAGAAGAACGAGAAAAACATCAGCGGCCAGCCTATGTACCAGCCCAAGGTCAGGCCGATATTCGTTTGCGGGTCCGACGGCCCAAAAAAGAGAAAGACGACAGTAATGAGTAAAACAAAACCGATAATGACCTGGGGGACCCTTGGGAATATAATGCTTTCGAGAAATTTTCTGATCCAGGCAATGCGCAGAATATTATACTCCCATTTGCCTTCCGTCTTCGGCAATCCAAGTAAAATCTGTTCTGCGACGATTTGATCTTTTTTTGCCAGCATCACTGCCCGACGAATGACGCTGGACAACTCGGTCAAGTTGCCGGGCCAATCGTAGTTCATGAAAATACCCAGGGTTTCCGGGGATACTTTGAAGATCTTTTTGCCGTATTCCTTGCTGAAACGCTCAAGAAAATGCAGTACCAAACGTGGCAAATCCTCCTTGTGGTTGCGAAGCGGCGGGACGTGAAAGTGCCGGCCTTGGACCAAACTCAGCAAATCCGGCAAGAGCTTTCCGGTGCTGCGCAAATGCTCAATGGGATAGGTACTGACAAACACCAGTCTCGATTGCATTGCCACCTGGCGATTACTGTCGATGTGATTGTAGCTGCTGCTTTCTAGAATCTTCACAAGCTTTTGTTGCAACTCTTCTTTCATCAGATGGCTATGGGTGAAGACCAGAGTTCCGTTAGAGGTCTGTTCAAACAGCCCGGCCTGACGGGCCTGGACAAAGGGATAGGTACTTTGTTCGTTGCCAAACAAGGTACGTTCGAGCTGCAGGGGCTCGTAGTCACGCAGATCAACCTCGAGAAACTGTCCCCCGGTACGTTTGCTTTGCAGATGGATCTGACGGGCAATGATGAGTTTGCCTGTGCCCGCCTCCCCGGTAAGGATGAAAGGAGAACTGCTCAAAGCCAATTGATCAATTACCGCCTGGGTTTTCTGCGCGGTTTTCGATTCACGGATATCGTCTTGCCGCCGCCGGGCCAAACGCCGCAGATTGATGGCCGACATATTCGATTCTTTGAAGAGAATGACGTCATCGGCCTCGGACTCCTGATCCTGACGATTTGCCTCACTGCCGGTATCAACCTGATCAAGAAAAGCAACCCTCAGCCTCTCGGCGAGAATTCCATCAAGCTGTCTGTGTATTCTGCTGTTGGAAAGGAGGGTGATTTTGAAATAACGTTTGTCAAAGCAGATAACGACAAGATCGCAAAGGGCCCGCACCGAAAGTGAACGCGGCTTATCAGTGAGAATGCCGGTTTCGCCGAAGTGGCCGCCCGGCCCAATCCTGCCAACGGTCTTTATCCTACCGCCTTCACTGCCAAGGACCAGCTCCGCCTCCCCTATTGCCAGGATATAGAAAACCTCACTGGCATCCCCCTGCCGGTAAACATACTGCCCTTCTTGGACAATATGTACCCGAGCGCCCCCGGCATAGGATTCGATTTCCGCGGCTGTGGCATCCTTAAACAGGAGGGCCTGTCGAAGATTGCCAGCGATGTCTTCTCTTCTCATACACCAACCACCTACCTTGCCCAACATTGACAGCCTAGTTTCACCGCGTCGGCAAGGGAACGAGCGGCGACTGCCCTTTCCTTGTATGGCCGGTTCTTCAGATCTGCAAATGCTGCTCAATTACATCGGCAAGCAGCGGTGCCACCGAATACACATCAAGGAGATCGTCACTTTTCCGACCGGGATAAGTGTCGGAGCCTAGGATTCTGGTGATCGGTCCCTTTCTAAATTTTTCCAGGGAATCTCCGGCCATGACCAGATGCGTCGCATGAGCAACAACCTCTTTCGCCCCCGCCTCCAGGCACCTCCTGGCGGTCTGGAGGATTGAGCCGCCGGTACGGATCATATCGTCGCAAATGACCGCCGTCTTCCCCTTGACGACGCTTGAGACCTGGCCGACAATGGTTTTGTCTGTATCGTAACGATCCTTGTCGGCGGCGGTATGCGGACAATTGAGCATGCTGGCCAACCTGGCGATCCTTTTGGAAAATCCGTAATCGGGAGAAACCAGGACATAATCTGTCAACCCACTTTTTTTAATTTTGTCGACAACCAGATCATCAGTCCAAACATGTTCGGTACGAACTTCTCCGCCATGGGCATGGAGGACCGCCTCAGAATGCAGATCGATGAAGGCCACATAATTGGGCCTGGCCTTAAATATCTGCCTGGTCCTGGTGATTCCCTTTGGGATTTCGTAGGATCTCGGCCGGGCTCTCTCCATGGTCGAATAGCCAAGAAAAGGAATGATGACGTTTATAGAAGCAGCATTCCAATACATTCCGCCGGAAATAAGGTCGAGAAGCTCCTGATGCGACCGGTCGTCATGGGTTACACCGAGGATTACCAGGTCCTTGCCGGCAATAGACGTGGGAAAGGCATGATAATACTCTCCATCGGAAAACTGCTTGCGTGACATCTCGGTAAATGGCAGCCACAAGCGCTCAGCGAGTTTTTGGCCAAGCTCGGTGGATGCCTCATTAGCCACCAGAATAACATTTTCCTTGTTGTGCATGGGGTTCCTCTGTTATTTTTTGGGTACATTTCATGCCCCATCTTTTCTGGCGGTGGTGCGTAAAATGCACCCTACCCTACAATACTATCTTGAAAAGTCGCTAGATCAACCTTGTAATACCCTGACGATGGCATCACCCATAACAACGGTACCTACCGCAGCTGCCTTATTCGGGGTGAGATCGGCAGTCAGTATACCCTGGTCAAGAGTCGCCTCGACCGCTTTATCAATGGCTGCAGCCGCCTCGGTGAGGCCAAAGCTGTAACGGAGCATCATCGCCGCCGATAAGATTTGCGCGATGGGGTTGGCAATGCCCTTGCCGGCGATATCCGGGGCGGAACCACCCGCCGGTTCATAGAGACCGAAGTTATCTTTATTGAGAGAGGCGGAGGCAAGCAGTCCCATGGAACCGGTCAGCATGGCCGCCTCATCGGAGATGATATCGCCGAACATGTTGCCGCATAGCATGACATCAAATTGATGGGGGTCGCGAACCAGTTGCATGGTGGCGTTATCGACATAGATATGCTTTAGTTCCACTTCTGGATATTCTTTGGAAATCTCTATAACTACCTGACGCCAGAGGACCATGGTGGTCAGGACGTTGGCCTTATCGACCGAAGTAACCTTGCATCGTCGCTGACGGGCGGCGGCAAAGGCCATTCTGGCAATCCGGGAAATTTCAAATCGTGTGTAGGCCATTGTATCGAAGGCCCTTTCGTCATCACCTTGCCCTTCCCTGCCCTTTGGCGTTCCGAAATAAATGTCGGAGGTCAACTCTCGAACACACAGGACATCAAAGCCGTCGCCGACGATATCCGGGCGCAGAGGGCAGGCGGAAATAAGTGATTTAAATACCTTGGCCGGGCGAAAGTTACAGAAAAGGTCGAAATGTTTACGGAGAGGTAGAAGGGCCGACCGCTCGGGCTGTTGTTCCGGCGGCAGGCTTTCCCACTTTGGACCGCCAACCGAGCCAAAGAGAATGGCATCGCTCTTTTCACACAGTGCAAGGGTTGCCGGCGGCAGGGCCTGTCCGTGATTGTCAATTGCTATGCCACCGACATCGGCGTAGTGGTAAGAAAGCTCAAAAGCAAATTTTTTTTGGGCACAATCTAGTACCTTGATGGCCTCTTTCATCACTTCGGGGCCAATGCCGTCACCGGCCAGAACTGCAATTTTTTTCATTCTTTCACCTGCATTACGTTAGATTCCTAAGGTTTAATAGCTATCAAATAGTAAAAGACTACGTCTTGCCCCGGAAAAAGGCAATACATGTTCAATGACCTTGGTGAGCCTGTAGGGAGAGCGGCTGACAATTTCCGCAGCAGCATCCAATTCTTCCCGCCATTTTGGACCCTTCATGATGATCACCTGGGCCCCTGTCGGAGCGAACCTCTCGACCATGCGGAGAAAAGGGCCGATTTCGGTTATCGCCCTGCCGGTTATGTGGGAGAAGGGGTAATCAGAGGGCAACTGGGCCTCGTCTTCGACCCGGCAGGTCAGCATATTGACACCGCCGAGCCCCAGTGTCCTGATAACATGGCCAAGAAAACTTGCCCGTTTGTAGCGCGGCTCAACCAGGGTAACAGCCAAATCCGGCCGAGCAGCCTTGCAGACCAGGCCGGGAAAGCCGGCGCCGCTGCCGATGTCCAAAAGATTACTTCCGGCGCCATTCAGCAGCGGCAAAATGGTCAGAGAATCGATAAAATGATTTTCGAGAATCTGCCCGGGCTCGGTGCCTTTGGCGATCAGATTGACCTTTTTGCTCCATTTCAGAAGTTCACTGAAATAAAACGCCAATCGCTCGACCGACTCAGGCGGCAGAGCCAGGTCAAAACTTCTCAGGCCGATTACCAGGGTCGAAAAAAAATCGACCGTCATTTCCCGAGTCTCACGGCAATGGAGGCAGCATGGGCAGTCAAGCCTTCCAGTTGAGCCAATCGCATGACATGTTTGCTGTCAGCAGAAAGACCCTGCGCCGAATAGCTGATGATCGAGCTTTTTTTCAAAAAGGTCTCAACCCCGAGGGCCGAAACAAACCGCGCCGTTCCCATGGTCGGCAGCACATGATTCGGACCGGCGATGTAGTCGCCGACGGCTTCCGGGGTGTTGTGACCCAAGAAAATCGCCCCGGCATGACGGATATGGGGCAGTTGCGACCAAGGGTCGGCGATCATCAGCTCAAGATGCTCGATAGCCACACTGTTGGCCAGTTTAATTGCCGCCTCCAGGTTGTCGGCTATGAGAATAACCCCGCGGTCGACCAGCGCCTTCCGAGCTATTTCTTCCCGGGAAAGCAAGGGTAACTGACGATTGAGCTCAGCTACTACCGCCCCGGCCAATGGCCCATGGGTGGTGACAAGAATGGCCAGAGCCAGCGGGTCATGTTCGGCCTGTGCCAGCATATCGGCTGCAACACTTCCAGCTAAGGCAGTTGCATCGGCGACGATCAGCACCTCGGAAGGCCCGGCGATCATATCGATGCGCACTATTCCCGACACCTGTCTTTTCGCTTCGGCAACGTACTGATTGCCGGGACCGACAATCACATCAACGCGGGGAATAGTCTCAGTACCATACGCCAATGCACCAATCGCCCATGCCGAACCAGCTTTATAAATTTCTGTGACACCGATCTCCTGGGCAGCCACCAAAAGATGAGGATCAACTTTGCCGTCCTTGTTGGGAGGAGTAACCATCACCCGCTGATGGACACCGGCGATTCGGGCCGGAATTCCGTTCATCAGAACCGAGGAAACAAGGGGAGTCATACCTCCCTTGCCGCCGGGGACGTAGAGTCCTGCCGAGTCGACCGGACGTACCAGCCTGCCGATGATGGTGCCGTCTTCACGGGTTTGCAGCCATGAGTTCTCCATCTCCCGTTCATGAAAAGATTGTATACGTTCAATGGCCACGCCAAGACTTTCTAGAAATTCATCGTCCACTAGTTTGTATGCCTCCTGCAGTTCCTTGGTACTCACCTGCAGTTGGCCGGCGCTCATTTCCGGTGCGTCGTATTTACGGCCATAAGCGACCACCGCTTCATCCTTCATCTCCCTCACCGCCTGGAGAATATCCCTGACTGCCCCACGACAGGAATTGTCGCCCGACTGAAAACGGTTGAGCAGTACGTGAACGAGAATTTCGCCTTCCGGGCTGTTAACAGTAACCGGTGAAATCAACATATTGCCTCTTCAATTATTATCAACACAAGAATAAAGTGTCATTTTGAACACCTTGCACAACCAGACAGACCTTTGTGGGCCGTATCCTAAACAGGGTTTGCACTATACGCTATTTAGCACAATTTATAAAGATCAAGCATCGGCAATTCAATAATTCTCTCGAATACAAATAAGCGTCTCCTGGTCCGGCTTTTCAGAGCACTTTATTTCCCCTGGGAAATACTTATTGTTTACCGACCTTATAAACTATGGTTTTTCCTAAGCCTCAGTCAACCTGGCGAACTTATTGATCTCTCGGGAGCGGTAGCAAGGTTACACGAGCATTTTAACATCGGCTAAAATATTTTTTCTGCATTTTTTTATGAAAGTGCGCCTACAGCACCTGGAGTAATAAATATGGATTTTCAACCAAAATGGGTAGCCTGGGAAATTACCCGCCGCTGCAACCTCAAGTGCGTGCACTGCCGCTCTTCATCAGGCCTTGAAGTCGCCGGGCATCCCGATTTTTCCTTTGACCAGGCCAAAGCGATCATCGACGATATCGCCTCCTACGCCAACCCGGTGATGGTGCTGTCAGGCGGTGAACCCCTGCTCCGCGCCGATGTCTTTGATATTGCCAGGTACGGAACATCGAAGGGCTTTCGCATGTGTCTCGCCACCAACGGTACCCTGGTAAACCATACCGCCTGCAAAGAAATAAAAGCGGCTGAGATTAAAATGGTATCCCTCAGCCTCGACGGCGCAAATGCCAAAACCCACGACGACTTCCGCAATCAACAGGGTGCCTTTGACGGAGTCATGAACGCCA
>JAABQY010000049.1 GCA_011391225.1 Desulfobulbaceae bacterium
CTCCCTGGCGGGCATAGTAATTGGGTGCATCATTGCCGGCACCCTGTCGAGCTTTGGCAAATTTTCTGTAGAGAAAGAAAGCAACTCCGCCGAGAATCAATAAGGGTAGAATCCCCATGCCGGAGCCTCCGCCACCGAACATCGAGCCAAACAGCATGCCGCCAATGGCGCCTCCGAGCAGGCCGCCCATCAGGCCACGGCCAAAGCCACCGCCGGCTGCAGGGGCACCTGCGGGGGCACTGGCTGGAGCTTTGCTGGGGGTTGAACTGAAGGATTTTCCACCCGCTTTGGAGCGGGCGTCGGCATAATCGACGGTTAGCCCTCCTTCAATGAGGGTAAATGCGATAAGTATGAGAAAAATCGGTGCAAATTTATTCCATAACCTTGTCATAGTTTTTTCCATCTCCTTTTTTTGAGCATTCCCAGCTTGGGAATGCGTCTTATTGCTTCACGATGTGGAGTACCTCACTCACGATACCGGCCATGAAGGTGAGGCTTTAATTGTCAATTTTCTTTTTCAATATTAAAGGGTTGCTTGTCTTGTTGCGATGCATTTTTATATTGAGAAACTCAATCATAATGGAAAAGCCCATTGCAAAGTAGATGTAACCTTTCGGCACATGCACATCAAACCCTTCAGCAACCAAGGTAAACCCGATCAAAATGAGGAACGACAGAGCCAGCATCTTGATTGTAGGATGGGAATCGACAAAAACCCCGATGGGTTTGGCCGCGAACAGCATGACCACGACGGCACCAACAATAGCTATCACCATTACTGAAATATGTTGCACTAAACCGACTGCGGTGATAACCGAGTCGAGAGAGAACACGATATCGAGAATGCTAATTTGCACAATGGTGGCATAGAAGCCGCTGTAACCTTGCTGCCCTTTATTGCAGGGCACGGCTTCCTCCAGACTACCGTGGATTTCATGGGTAGCTTTGGCCAGAAGGAACGAGCCACCCAGGATAAGGACCAGATCCCTTCCGGAAATTTCATGGCCAAACAGACTGAACCAGGGTTCAACCATGCCGATAATCCACGCCAGACTAAAGAGCAGGGTGAGCCTGGAAACCATGGCAAAACCGATACCTAGGGTTCTTGCCAGATCCCTCTGTGCCTCTGGCAACCTGCCGACCAGGATGGTTATGAAGATAATATTGTCTATACCGAGAACGATTTCCAGAGCAAGAAGCGTAGCCAGCGCCACCAAGGTTTCGGGCATGAAGATCCATTCAAACATGTTTTTGATTCCTCGCTACGCCAGCGAATACCAGTTGGCGGTTAATGCCTGTTGCCGTACAATAATCAGAGTCTTAACTTAAGCTGTGCAAGATGGTAAAGGATAACAATATATACTGATTTGAGCAAATAGATAAATAGAGAACGGTTATTCGATAAAATCGAAACACAAAATGGAATGGCGTAACTATCATCACCTCCGCAACTTCTAGATTGTCGCCAAGGAGGAGAGTGCCACCAAAGGCTGGCGAGCAATGGAGCGTTAATCCCGGTTAAGACAGTTGAACTCCTTGAACGATTTTCTATTGCAATATTTTGGAACGTTATGGAACAAAGCATAGAGAGTGCCGCTCCAACCATCCTCGTGGTTGATGACAACCAGGTAATCATCAAGCTTCTGCAGCCATTCCCAGAATTTTTTTGCTCATGAAGAAAAGCACTCGTGCAAATCATTCTGGATGACATTGCGTCTGTGGTGTACACTGTCGACAATTCGGCTATGTCGGTCGGGTTATAATGAAAAGGTGCTTGTACACTAATGAACCGATTTGCAATCACTGTATTTTTACTGTGCGGCGGCATGAAGATGGCGCGCGGACGTGGAAATGGCTGAGAAGTCGAACAACGGCGGAGATGAAGCCGGAAAAATGGGACGAATAGGTGATCGGCCCTATTGGATCCTGAGTCTGTCTATTATCATGAGAGCCTTGCACTTGATAGGGGCGGCAGTGGTTCTCACCCCCTTCCTTCTCAGCAACATGGCACGGCCACCGTTGCATTACGTGGTGATTGCCTTTATCAGCGGGATAGCGCTGCTTTTTACCGAATGGATAAGGCACCGACAGATTTGCCGGGAATTTGCCGGAGTGGCGACCTTTGTCAAGGTTCTCCTCCTCGGTGCGGCATATCACGGAATACTGCCGGCGCGGGAGACGGTGTTGCTGGTTTTCTTCCTGGCCTCGGTGGCGGCCCATGCCCCGAAGCTGGTGCGGCACAGGCTTCTTTTCTAACAAAAAGTTTATATGAACGCTTTCTTGAGCAAGATATCGCAACTTGATGCAATCCACGATGTGATTCTCCTCTCACTTCAAGGTGAACCGGTTTTTTTTAGGCAGGTTGGTGGAGCGGCGATGGCAGGCAGGGAAGGAGCCCTGTGGAACGCGATCATTTGTGATATCGGCAGGCCGCAGGCGGCGGATTTGGTGTTCAACAAAGGCCGATACTATCTGCACGCCACCAACCTTGGGTTTTTGATCGTCGGTATGACGAATGATAAAAGTCTCAAGAAGATCCGCATTGCCTGTGCCAATGTGCAGGAAAAACTCGCTGATCCGACAGTGTGTAAAAGAGTATTGTTAAAGATGTTGTCGGAGGGTGAGGACATGATGAAACCGCATCTCGTCAACGCCCTTACTTCCTTTGCCGATGCTGAAGTTGCCCATGCACTTCTTCCTCTGCTTCAACAGGGGGAGAAGTTTCCAGAGGACGTACAAGAAAAACTGCTCCTTTCTCTCTGTAAGGTGCTTGGTCACTGTGCGACGTCTGAGGCCATACCGCCGCTGAAGAAATTGCTCGAGACATATTCTGCCATTACCACCAAGACAGGAAAGGATCTCGAAACCGCCGCAAGGCAAGCTATCCAGCATTTAGAGTCGATTCAGCCGGGAAAAGTCCGGCCGATAACCAAGGAAAACCCGACTTCATCAGACACTCTTGAGAATCTTTCAGCGGGCAGCAGTCCGGAAGAACAGCAGATCAAAGAGTTGCTGGGCCGAGGCAACAAGCGTCAGGCGATTGCCCTTATCATGCAGCAGATAACCGGCCATGCCAAGAAGAAAGACTTTCAAAGAGCTGAACAGCTGCGTGATTGGCTCATGCAGATTGATTCGATGGCGCTCACCGAGAGTATTCGTGCCGCAGAGATAATTGAAGAAGAAAAGAGCGCTTCAATCAGCAATGAATACTTGTCGATCTGGAAAGAGCTCCAATCAGTCCTTTCTCCTGATGAGTTTGCCTCTCTCTACCATGCAACGACACAAAGAAACTACGCCGATGGAGAAATGGTGGTGAAACAGGGAGAATTTCTCCCTACCTTGTTTTTCGTCAACAGCGGGCGTGTGCAGATCAATGCCGTCAGTCAGGGACGGGAGGTGCCGTTAACGGTGCTCGGGCCGGGAGAAATTATGGGAAGGGACACCTTCTTTGATGCCTCGGTGTGGACGGTGAATGCCGTGAGCAGGGGCGCCTTCCTGTCCCTGCTGACCTGGCAAAGGTTGCAGAGCCAGAACGAAAATTGTCCTGCCTTGCCTTCAAAATTGCAGAATTTTTGCCTGAGATTTGCATCGCTCAGCAATCTTTTCGCGAAGACCAGTCGGACGAGAAGGCTCTCCGAGCGCAAGAAGGTGTCCGGTCGGGTAACCATTGATATGTTGGATCAACATGGCAACGAGATGGGGCTGGCGGCAAAAGGAGAACTCATGGATATCTCCATGGGAGGTGTTGCCTTCAATTTACGGTTTTCCAAGAAGGAAAACGCCGCCGCACTTTTAGGACAAAAGATCAGGGTGAATTTTCGTCCTGATGCCTCTGCCGCCCCGCTTTTGCGTATCGGACAAGTCATGGCGGTGCGCTGTCATGACTTTATCGGCAGCGATTATTCCTTGCACGTAGAATTTGAATCCGCATTGAGCAGTGCAGAAATCCAGCTAGTTGCCGGCAAGGGCCGGTAGATTACAGGAATTTTTAAAAAGGATTATCGTAGGTGTATTTGTCAGCTTCCTTGTGCAGGAGTTCGATGATCTTGTCCCGGGGACTGTTGGACGGAACATTGACAACAGTGGGCGGTTGTCCGGTTAGAAGAATCCGGTCGGCATCCTTGCCGGTGGCAATGTAGCCCACTTGGAAATTGCCGAATTGCGAACCTATTCCCAGCTCGTCCAATTGCCAAACAACCTTGTCCATGGTCGCATCGTGGTGGATCTCGATGCGATTGCATGGTATTCCGACTGCTTTCTCCAACAGGTTACTGAGATCGCCCCAGGGCGAGGTGGCACGCCCCTCTTGCCTTGGGCCCTCCAGTGAAGAGACCTCTGGCGCCGCCCGATCAAAAAGCAGGGGGGCGGGAAAGCCGCCTGGCAATACCGAATCACCCAGAGCGTTGCCGGCGGCCATTGGCGATGGCTCGGAGTCTTCGTCATCATCGTAATCTTGAGGGTCCTCCGACTCATCTTTCATGCCGGCGGCCTTCATGATGATCGACTGCAGGCCGCTGTTGATTGTATCTTTCCGCGGTGGGCAATCATTGCGAAGAAAAATCGTTACCGCATCCCAGGTAAAAACTTTTAAGGCGGCGTCCATGCCATGCAAATCGCCGATCCGTGCATCCACCAGCTGGCCGTCGATAAAGAACAGAATACCCCCTTGTTCTGACACCTTGTCAAGGATGCGGATGGTGCAGGTTTTGGCATCTATTTCCATGAGTTGCAGAAAGACCGCCGGCGAAATGTCATGCATGATACCGCCTGCCGCTTCCTGGCGCAGAGTCTGCGTGATTGTAGCAACAAGTTCTTCAGCTTGGAAAGGTTTGCTGAGATAGGCGACTATACCGCTTGACGCCACCAGCTCTTGCATCTTCTCGACACGCATCCCGGAAATTATGACGATGGGGATGTCGGGATAGTTTTCGCGAATATGGTTGACAAGGCTCATCCCATCCATCCTTGGCATTATCAGATCGAGAACGACCAGAGAAAAAGGCATTTTTTTGAGCTTTTTTACAGCCTCGAAGCCATCGCTTGCGACCACTGCGAGGAAATGCTCTCTGTGCGTGGCTAAATGCTTTTCAACGGCATAGCGTAATATCTCGTCATCATCAACAAAGAGGATCTTTCTCAGCATGGAGTGTCTGGCCTCTTAACTCTCGGTCTTACTGTAGCCATTAATGCGGATATGATTTTTCATAAGGGTTTGTGGTTGTCGCAACACGGGTCCAGGAAAATGAATTCCAGCTCGGGGCAGTTTCAGTGTATCACGGTATCAGTAATAGGTTACTCTTAGAAAATCAAAGGATTTATGTTGTGATTGATTTCATCCGCATGTCGTAGGCGCAGTAATCACCAATTTCTCAGGTTCACGGAAGGACTTTTTTGCCCCTTACCCCCTTGACATCAACCAGGCAGTTTTTACCTTAGAAGCCGATTCAAGTTTTGATCCGGGAAGGGTGTTCCGGATGAGGACAGAGTGATGGCGAGGGAGAGCCCTGTCTGTTGTGGAGGGCGACAGGCATGAGGTTTTCGGGGAGGCCACCGGTATCCTGCGGCTATGAACTCTGCCTCCGGCTTTTTTGCCGGGGGATGGTTTTTTGTACAAGCAGGTCCGCACTTTCTCTTTTCTCCGTACGGCTTCTTTTTCGACCATTTTTCCTGCCCCGTTCAGACTTTGCCTGGTTTTGTCATTTCCGCTGCAAGATAGGGGAGAATTGTTCACGGGAAAAAATTCTCAACCATTATAAAGGGTTGTCGGGATACGGCGGGCCACTTGGCCTGTCCGTCAATCGATTTTCACGCATGGAGTACAGCAATGATCACAGTAGAAAACATTACCCGCCGATACGGTGATTTTACGGCAGTAGAAAATGTCTCGTTTACCATTGCACCGGGAGAGATTGTCGGGCTCCTCGGCCATAACGGGGCCGGCAAGACGACGATCATGAAAATGATCACCGGCTATCTCGAACCGACCAGCGGTACGATAACCGTCGGTGATCGGGAGATCGGAACCCATCGCCGCTGCATTCAGCAGGAGATTGGTTATCTGCCCGAGAACTGTCCGGTATATCCGGAAATGACCGTTTTCGATTATCTCGATTATGCCGCGGCTCTGCATGGCCTGGGTGAAGCCGAGAGGGCCGGGCTTATTGCCCGGGCCATTGCTCGAACCGAGCTGCAGGATAAAGCCGTCAAGCCCATTGCCACCTTGTCGCGGGGCTATCGCCAGCGTACCGGGGTGGCCCAGGCCATTCTCCACAATCCGGCAATCCTTATCCTCGATGAACCGACCAACGGCCTCGATCCCACTCAGATCCAGCATATGCGGGGGCTTATCACCAAAATTGCCGAGAACTCGACGATTATTATCTCAACCCATATTCTTCAAGAGGTTCAGGCCATTTGTGACCGGGTTATTATCCTCAAAGACGGTAAAAAGGCCCTCGATTCCCGCCTCGATGCCCTGCGCACCGAAGGCCGGTTGTTGCTGTCGGTGAATGGTGAACCGGGTCAGGCCATAACCTTCTTCGCCGCTCTTGCCGGGGTGACCCAGGCCGTCCCGCACGGCCCGACCGCTGATAAAGGCCCCGGCACTTCCTACGCCCTGACCCTGGCCGGTACAGCAAATCGGCATGAGGCGGCGGCAGCCGTTGCCCGCGCAGTGCACGAGCAAGGTTGGCAGCTCTACTCCATGGGCTTTGAAGCCAGGAATCTGGAAACCGTCTTCGCCGAGATCAGCAGGCAATAAGGAGGAGAGAATTCATGAAGACCATTTTTCGTATTGCAAAAAAAGAATTTGATGCATTTTTCAGCTCGCCCATCGCCATTATTTTTATCGGCGTTTTTCTGGCGGTGACCCTGTTTATCTTTTTTTGGGTGGAAACCTTTTTTGCCGGCAATATTACCGAAGTAAGGCCTCTTTTCAAGTGGATGCCGATTCTTCTCATTTTTCTCACCGCCGCCGTGACCATGCGTCTATGGGCCGAGGAACGGCGGGCGGGGACGCTGGAGTTTCTTCTTACTTCCCCGGTATCTCCGTGGGCCCTGGTGTTCGGCAAGTTCCTTGCCTGTCTGGGCCTGGTTGCCATTTCACTGCTGTTGACTCTGCCGCTGCCGCTCACCGTCAGTCTTATGGGGCCGCTTGATTGGGGCCCGGTCCTCGGCGGCTATCTGGCCACCCTGTTTCTCGCCGCGGCCTATATCGCCGTTGGCCTGTATGTCAGCGGCAAGTCGGAGAATCAGATCGTTAGTTTGATCGCAACCGTACTGGTCTGTTCGTTTTTTTACCTGCTCGGTTCGGAGACCCTCATCGCCTTTTTCGGCAATAAGGGCTCGGAGCTGTTGCAGCTTCTCGGCTCCGGTTCCCGGTTTAATTCCATAACCCGCGGCGTCATCGATCTGCGCGATCTCTATTATTATCTGAGCATCACCGGCATCTTCCTGTGCCTGAATATCTACGGCCTGGAGAAGATGCGCTGGGCCGATAATCCGACCAATACGCACCATCGCCGCTGGCAGCTGGCCTCGGGCCTTGTCATCGCCAATTTTCTCGTCGCCAATTTTTGGCTGGCCGGGATCCCTGTGCTCCGCACGGATATAACCCATGGCAATATCTATTCCATCTCCCTGGCGACCAGGAGTTATCTTGGTCAGCTCAAGGAACCACTGCTCATTCGCGGCTATTTCTCTGCCCAGACCCATCCGCTTCTTGCCCCTTTGGTGCCGCGCGTCCGCGATCTGTTGCAGGAGTATGCGGTGGCCGGCGGCGGCAAAGTGCGCGTCGAGTTTATCGATCCGCTGGAGCATCCCGAGCTTGAGCAGGAGGCGGGGCAGAAATTCGGCATCCGTCCGGTGCCCTTTCAGACCGCCAGCAAGTATCAGGCGGCGGTCACCAATTCCTATTTCGATCTCCTTGTGCAGTATGGCGACCAGTTTGAGGTCCTTGGCTTTCGCGATTTGATCGAGATAAAAGCCGCAGGCGAAGAGGATATCGATGTCGATCTGCGCAATCCCGAATACGATATCACCCGCGCCATCAAAAAGGTGCTGTACAGTTACCAGGGCGGTGGTGATCTCTTTGCCGGGATCGGCAAGCCGGTGCAGTTCAGCGGCTATATGTCGCCCGATCAGAAACTGCCGGAGGAGCTTGTTTCACTGAAGGGGGAGCTGCTGGCTATCCTTGCAGATATGGAGAAGGAAGGCGGTAAACTCTTTACCACCCGGCTAGTCGACCCCGACGCCGAAGGCGGAGCAATTGCTGCGAAAATCAGCAAGGAATACGGCTTCAGGCCGATGGCGGCAAGCCTCTTTGACCAGCGCTCTTTCTGGTATTACATGACCCTTGTCAGTGGCGAGCGGGTCGTTGAGGTGCCGGTTCCGGAGGATTTGACCAAGGAGAGTCTCAAACGAGCGATTGAAGCCGGTTTGAAAAGGTTCTCGGCCGGCTTCGGCAAAACTATCGCCCTGCACACCCCGAAGGTCATGCCGCCCATGCCGCAATACGGCATGCCGGGCAGTGGCATGCCCTTTGAAATCTTAAAGGAAGTGCTTGGCAAGGAACATCGCATCACCCCGACCGACCTGGCCGGTGGCCAAGCCCCCGATGACGCCGACCTGCTGGTGGTCGTGGCCCCCGAGGCGGTCAGTGAAAAGCAGCTTTTCGCCATGGACCAGTTTCTTATGCGAGGCGGCACGGTAATGATTGCCGCCTCGCCTTTTGCCATCGCCCTTGACCGGGAACTGGCAGTTGAGAAGAAAGCCTCGGGACTCGAAGAATGGCTGGCCTTCAATGGTATCAAGATAAACGAAGAGATGGTCCTTGATCCGCAAAACAGCGCCTTTCCGGTTCCCGTCCAGCGCCAGGTCGGCGGTTTTACGGTGCAGGAAGCTCGACTGGTCAACTATCCCTATTTTGTCGATATTCGGCCGGATGCCATGAATCTGGAAAGCGGCCTGACGGTTGGCCTGAATCAGTTGACCATGAACTGGGCGGCGCCTATCACCGTTGATGCTGAGAAGAACAAGGAACGCAAGGTGGTCCGCCTTCTGGAGAGCTCGGAAAAAAGCTGGGTCTCGGCCGAGACCAAGGTCCAGCCGAATTTCAAGGCCCATGGTGAACTTGGCTTTGCTGTTGGCGAAAACCAGGGGAAAAGGCTTTTAGGTCTTGCCCTTGAAGGACAATTCTCCTCCTATTTCAGCGGTCGGCCCTCACCGCTCTTGACCCCGCCTGCGGAACAGGCGAAAGACGCCCAGCCTCCGGCACAGGGGAAACCGGCTGAGGAGAAAAAAGGCCAAGTCATCACCCGGCAGCTTGATAGATCGCCGGAGAGTGCGCGGATCATCCTTTTTTCTTCAAGCACCTTCTTCAGTGACACCGTTCTCAGTATCGGGTCAAGCGTCACGCGCACCTCCTATCTGGCGCCGGTGCAGCTGATCGCCAACTCCATCGACTGGTCTCTTGAGGATCGTGGGCTTTTGGCGATTCGTGGACGAAGCCATTTTTCCCGGCCGCTGGTACCGATGACCAGGGACATGCAGCTTTTCTTTGAATACCTCAATTATGGCCTGGCATTTATCGGTCTGGCCCTGGTGGCCATTATGAGAAAACAGGCGGCGAAACGCACTGTAAAACGCCATGTAGCCTTGCTGCAGCAAAATATGGGGAGGATGTGAATATGAAAAGGACAATTACCATAGCAGCGGCCCTGCTGGCCCTGCAGATAGTTGTGGCGGTGGCCCTCTTTTTCGGTGACAAGGGAAAGGATATCTCCACTCCCGATACAGGGTTTCTTGGGTTTGCAGCGGATGCGGTTACGGCCCTGGAAATCAGCGGCCCGGAAAAAGAACAAATCATCTTGCAAAAAAGCGGCAGCGGTTGGATCATAGCTGGTGCCCCGGCCGCTCCGGCAAGCGTTGCGCAGGTTACTGCACTTCTCGACAGACTGGCCGCATTGAAGCAGGGTTTTGCCGTCGCCACCAGTGCCGGGGCGGCGAAACGCTTCAAGGTCGCCGACGATGTTTTTCAGCGCCATGTGGTTTTGAAAGCCGGAGACAAAGTGGTCGGCGACCTGTATGTCGGCACTTCGCCGGGCTTTCGCCAGATTCATGCTCGACAGGCCGGAGCGGGAGGTATCTTTGCCGTCGAGCTCAGCACCTTTGAGCTTGAGACCGGCGTCGACCAGTGGCTCGATAAAAACCTCTTCAAAATCAAAGAAGACGACATGACAGCCATCGCCTTTGCCGACTTTAGCCTGGAGAAAAAAGAGGATGGCTGGCAGTTGGCGGGTCTTCAGGAAGGGCAGTTAACAGATGCCAAGGCCGCCGGTGATCTGGTTGCCAAGGCGTCCGGCCTGATCATCCAGGCGGTGCTCAAGCCGCAGGAGGCCGAGCCGCTCTTTGCCAAGGCCCCGGTTCTGCACTTTACCATAACCCGTAAGGATGGCGGGGCGGCGGAATTTCGTCTGGTCAAGGCCGAGGGTGATTATTATATTCTCAAACATTCGGAGCGCGACCTGTACTGCAAGGTGCACAGCCTGCAGGTGGAGAGTCTCTTAAAAGTCGGCCGCGATTCTTTGATCGCCGGGGCGCAGCCGGTCGAGCCGGAACAAGCCGCCGCTGAAGTTCCCGAGAAGGAAAAGACTGGCAAGTAAGAATCCGACAGGGCGGCAAAGCTCCCGTTCTGTCGCTCTGCCCGGCAAGAAAAACCTTACATTTTTACCTGAAAGTTGCTATAGCTTGGCCGTCGCAGCAGTATACCGGTCGCGGACCTACCCGGTTAATAAAAACAAGGACGAAAACATCAAGATGAAAACCATTGTTGTTTGTTCCGGCGGACTTGACTCCGTCACCCTTGCCCATAAAGTAGCGACGGAAAACCGATTGCTCGGGCTCGTTTCCTTTCTTTACGGCCAGCGCCACAGAAAAGAGATCGATTATGCCGAAAGGTGCGCCGTTCGGCTTGGTGTGCCGTTTCTGCCGATTGATATCTCCCACCTCGGCACCCTGCTCAGTGGTTCGGCCCTCACCGATGCAATGGCCGTGCCTGATGGCCATTACGCCGAAGAGACCATGAAGCTCACCGTCGTGCCGAATCGCAACGCCATCATGTTGGCCATCGCCTACGGCATTGCCGCGGCGCGGGGGGCTGAGGCGGTGGCTACGGCGGTGCACGGCGGCGATCATTTCATTTATCCCGACTGTCGACCGGGCTTCATCGCCGCCTTTCAAACCATGCAGGATCTGGCCATGCAGGGTTTGGCGCAGATCACCCTGTATACGCCTTTTGTGTCTGCCACCAAGGCCGCTATTGTCGGCACCGGCAAGCAGCTGGGTGTCCCTTTCGAACAGACCTGGTCCTGCTACAAAGGTGGCGAAATCCACTGCGGCCGTTGCGGCACCTGTGTTGAACGTATCGAGGCTTTTAGCTTAGCCGGAATTGTCGATCCGACACCCTACGAAGACGCTCTCTACTGGCGAGAAGCCGTGGCCCGTGCCAAAACCAGCGGGGTGGCATAGATGTATACCATTACAAAAGAATTTAGCTTTTCCGCCTCGCATCAACTCTTCGGACTGCCGGACGAGCATCCTTGTTCCCGGCTGCACGGCCATAATTACACCGTCATTGTTGAGCTTCGGGCAATGGACTTGGGGGCGTGCGGTTTCGTGCGCGATTATCGGGAATTGAATGCATTCCGCACCTATCTTGAAGAAAAAGTCGATCATCGCCATCTCAACGATCTTTTCGGCAACGCCTTTGTCACCGCCGAATATCTCGCCCGGCATTTCTTTACCTGGTGCAAGGATCGCTGGCCGGAGGTGTCGGCGGTGCGGGTCGGCGAGACGCCGAAGACCTGGGCCGAATACCGGCCGTGAGCCCTCCTGAAACCATAAAAATCTGTGAGATTTTCGGTCCGACGCTGCAGGGAGAGGGGGCGCTCATCGGGCTTCCGACGGTATTTGTGCGTACCGCCGGTTGTGATTATCGCTGTCGCTGGTGCGATACCGCCTATGCCGTCGACACGGGCTACCGCAACCATTGGCTGGATATGTCGGCGGCGGAGATTCTCACCCAGGTCGAGCACTTAAGCGGCGGCAAGTCGATACTTGTCGCCCTTTCCGGCGGGAACCCGGCCCTGCAGCCCTTGGCAGGGCTCATAGGTCTCGGCAAGGTTTCGGGTTACAGGTTTGCCATGGAAACCCAGGGGAGCATTGCCCAACCTTGGTTTGCAGGCCTTGAAGCGCTGACGCTCAGCCCGAAACCACCGTCCAGCGGCATGAATACCGACTGGCGGAAATTGCAGGGGTGTATTGATGCCGCGGGAAAGGCGGCGGTGTCCCTGAAATTTGTTGTGCAGGATGAAGAAGATTACCGGTTTGCCCGCCAGGTGGCGGCGGGCTTTGCGGGGTTGCCGGTGTATCTGCAACCCTGCAATCTGAACCCTGACGGGGATGAATCAGCCACCGGAAACCCGGCCAGCCTTGAGCGATTGCGCTGGCTTGTCGCCAGGGTTCTTGACGACGGCTGGTATGAAGCACGGGTTTTGCCGCAGTTGCATGTGCTCCTCTGGGGCAATAAGCGAGGACGATAAGGAAAATGGCAGGAGCAAGGCAATGACACAGGAAACGATCTACAGCAATCTCATCCAGCTCGGCAGCACATCGACCTTGCCGGAAAACCCCGAAGCGGCGATCCTCGAAAGGGTGCCAAACCCGCAGCAGGGTATTTCATATCTGGTCCGCTTCACCGCCCCGGAATTCACCTCCCTTTGCCCGATCACCGGACAGCCCGATTTTGCCCACCTGGTGCTCGACTACCTGCCGGGTGACTGGCTGGTGGAGAGCAAATCCCTGAAACTGTTTCTCGGCTCTTTCCGCAATCATGGGTCGTTTCATGAGGATTGCACCATTAAAGTCGCCCGTCGTCTGATCGATTGCATAAGTCCGCAATGGCTGCGCATCGGCGGCTACTGGTATCCACGCGGCGGCATGCCCATCGATGTGTTCTTTCAGACCGGCGACCCCCCCAAAGGTTTGTGGGTGCCTGAGCAAGGCGTGGCGCCATATCGTGGTCGCGGCTAAATGGAGGAGCATTGGCCGCTATGAAACCCATGAAACCCACCGTCTATTCGACCGACCATGGGCGGATCTGTGCCGATTGCGACAAGCCGGCCGCTCCCTGCATCTGCCGGCAAAAGAAGGCGGTGGCTCCAAGTAAGGGCGGCGTCAGAGTCGGCCGGGAAACTAAAGGACGGAAAGGCAAAGGTGTGACGGTCATCAGTGGGCTGCCCCTTGATAACAACGGCATTGCGGTCCTGGCCAAGGAACTAAAAAAACGCTGTGGCTCCGGCGGCACCGTTAAAAAAGGGGTTATCGAGATTCAGGGCGATCACCGCGACCTGCTCCTCGAAGAATTGTCAAAACGCGGCTGGTCGGCCAAACGGAGCGGGGGATGAGGTCATGAACGGAAAAAATTGTGCCGATATCAAGCCGGGTGCAGAGGTGGCCATTGTTTTGAAACACAATCAACGCACCGGGGCATTAACCCGTGGACGGGTGCAAGCCATACTCACCAAATCGCCGACCCATCCGCACGGCATCAAGGTACGGTTGGAAAACGGAGCGGTCGGCCGGGTTAAGGAAATTCTTGCGCCGTAAACGACCGATCACTACTGTTAATTGTTCCATTATGTTTCGTTTTTTCTTCAGTCAATCACTCACTTGGAAGGAAATATGGTGAGGAGTGTTCAAGTTATTTCCTGACGGCTCCTACTTGAAATCGTTACCAATGGCGCCTTATGCGCCGATCTTCGCCTTAATCCCTTTTTTCAGGAGTTCTCTGTTATAAGCATCAAGGGCGTCGCGACGCTTAAGCATGCCGACCACCCACCGATCTTTCAGGCTTTCAACCACTGGGATCTCTTCGATTCCTTTGATATCAAAGAGTTGCATGGCGGTAAAGAGAGAATCGTCCGGGGTGAGCATGGTTACGTCTCGGTTGCAGATTCCACCAACTTTAAAGGCGATCTGTTGTTTCTCCTCACGATGCAAGATGTTCTTCACATCCTGCAGAGAGACGATACCGGTCATCTTTCCCGTATTGTCAACGACTGGAAAGTAAAAACTCCTCCCCATACTGAAGATTTGCAGCAGTTGTTTGATGTTTGCTTCCTCGCTGATAAAATCAACATCGTCGCTGATAGCTGTACCGACTTTCAGGGATTTCATGATTGCCACTTCACGACCCTCGTGGATATTAATACCTTCCCGGGTGAAATCGACGGTATTGATGGAATCTTCGCAAAACTTATTGGCCACTATCGTTCCTATTATTGTGGCAATCATGACAGGAAGGATAATCTGGTAATTGCCGGTCATTTCAAAGAGGAGAAAGATAGCGGTCATTGGCGCGTGGGTAGCGGCGGCAAGAAAGGCACCAATACCCACGGCCGCATATGCACCTGGACCGGCGGTTAACTCCGGAAGAAGTTTATGGATCACGGACCCAAAGGAACCACCCAGCATAGCTCCGATAAATAGCGAAGGGGCAACGACTCCGCCGGCACCGCCTGAACCGAGGGTTATTGATGTGGAAATAATCTTGAGAAAAATCAAAGCAAACATTACCCAGGTAATGCCGTCACCATCCAAGACTTCCTTCATGTAGTCGTAGCCACTACCCATTACCTGCGGAAAAAAAATGCCGAAAATACCTATACAGAGAGCTCCGGTAAGGGGCTTGAGTTGTGGATGGATAGGCATTTCGCGGTACTTATCACGGACCAGATAGAAGGTTCGAATATAGAGGACAGCTGCCAGCCCGATAAGCACTGCCATGATTGCATAAAGCGGAAACTCCACCAGTCGGTTGACGACAGAGTATTGAGGAATCTGAAAAGCGCTGGCCACTCCATAATAGCTGCGGGTGACGGCCGTAGACATGACCGAGGCAATCACTAAGGCAGCAAAAGATGAGATCTCGTAGGTTCCAAGCAAAACAATCTCTGCAGCGAAAAAGACTCCGGCAATCGGGGTGTTGAACATCCCGGCAACACCACCGGCACAGCCGGCCGCGACGTAGACTTTCATCCTGTTGCCGGAAACTCGGGTTAGCTGACCCACCTGAGAACCCATCGCCCCGCCGATTTGTGCTATAGGGCCTTCAACCCCGGCGGAGTTCCCTGAACCGACGGTTAAACCCGTTGCGATGATTTTCAAGAGGATGGACCGAGCGCGGATAACACCATCTTCCATGTTGACCTTTCGCAGAAATTTGGTGAACCCGTAGCCGTTGATTTCGCCGGGAAAGAGAAGAGAGAGGGGGATGAGGAGAACCATGCCGGCGATTGGAATGAGAGGCAGGAGGAGGACATGCCAACCGCCCTGGTCGATAGCGAGTAGCCTGCTGCCACCATCGAAGATGACGTGGTGAACGAGATCAACAAAACTGCGAAAAATAATGTTCAGCAGTCCTGCGAGCAAACCGATGAGTGTGGCGATGATCACCATCCGGGTGTTATCCCCCGGCACGAATTTTCGAAGGTTTTCCATCATGCGCAAATTGTCTCCGCCCTAGATTCCTGCCGTAACCCCACTCCGCCTGTGCATATCTTTTTCGTGGTCGACCGGAAAGAAATAGAACCGCTGCCAGCAGGCTTGAACTCGGGAGTATAGATACGATCGCATTTCAGTACAAGCAGTTAATTGCTTTCTCAGGATATATGAGAATGTCTTGAGAAACGGGCTGTAGTTATTTGGTTTCATAAAGGAAATATAAAAAAACGGTGTGAATGCCTGTTCGGTAAAACCCAGAACAACCGCTTCGGCAACAAACTGCCGGTCAAACTGCGGACGCAGGCTTGTCCAAAACCCACTTCTTTCAGGAGAAATCTGCCGAGGGAATTTCCCTGCTTTCATTTTGCAAAAAAGGCCTTATTTTTTGCAAGCTACGGTACACTTTCACGGTTGCAGAGGCAGAAAAAAGGATATTCATGGATGCACAAATCATAACGGAACTTGTTGAAATTGTCGGCTCCGACAACGTCTCGGCCGCACCCACCGATAAGATAACCCACGCCTATGACGCCACGCAGAAGCGCTGTCTCCCGGATGTGGTTGTCCATGCGGCAACTACAGATGAAGTCGCTCGGGTTGTAAGGCTTGCCAATCGCCACAAGATTCCGGTATTACCGCGCGGCGCCGGGAGCGGCTTCAGCGGCGGATCCCTGGCGGTGCAGGGCGGCATTGTTCTGGTGCTGACGCGGATGACGAGAATTCTGCATATCGACAGCGAGAACCTCATAGCCGAGGTCGAACCGGGGGTGATTACCGCCGAACTGCAAAGGCAGGTAGAAAAACTCGGTCTTTTTTATCCTCCCGATCCGGCCTCCAAGGAGTTCAGCACCCTGGGCGGCAATGTAGCCGAATGCGCCGGTGGTCCGCGCTGCATCAAATACGGGGTGACCAAGGATTATGTCCTGGGCCTTGAGGTGGTCACGCCCACAGGCGATATCATTCATACCGGCGGCAGGACGCTGAAAAATGTTGTCGGCTATGACCTCACCAAACTCTTTGTTGGTTCGGAGGGAACGCTTGGCATAGTTACCAAGATTATTTTAAAACTCATTCCTAAACCGGCGGCGAAAAAGACCATGCTGGCCCATTTTGCGACCATCGAAGGGGCAGCGCAATCGGTAGCGGCGATTATCGGGGCAAAGATCATTCCCACGACCCTTGAATTTATGGACGGGGCGACCATCGATTGCATTCGCCCCACCAGCCCTATTCCCCTGCCCGAGAATTGCCGGGCGGTTCTCATCATTGAAGTCGATGGCGACGCTGCTGTGCTCGATCCGCAGATCGAAAGGATAGAGGATATTATCAAACCCTTCGGTGTTTTGAGTACAAGGATTGCCGCCGATGATGAAGAATCGGAGGAGATCTGGCAGGTGCGGCGCAATGTCAGCCCGAGCCTGCGCCGGGTCAATCCCGACAAGTTTAATGAGGACATTGTTGTGCCCCGTTCCAAGGTTCCCGATATGATTCGCGCCCTGGAAAATATTTCCGAAGCTTACGGGGTCCCCATTATCAACTTCGGCCATGCCGGCGACGGCAATATCCATGTCAATATCATGGTGGACCTGCGGCAAGAGGGCATGGCGAAAAAGGTTGAGACGGTTCTCGACGAGGTCTTTCAGACGGTCATCAACCTGCGGGGATCGATTTCCGGAGAACACGGCATCGGTACCGCCAAGGCAAAATATCTCCCTATGGAGCTCGATGCAACTACCATCTCCTACATGCAGCGGATTAAAGATGCCTTTGATCCGAACCATATTCTTAACCCCGGCAAGATTTTTTTAGTACCATAGCAATGAACAAGAACAAAGATTTACAGGATTTTGCCGGAGTAATCGGCGAGTGCGTCAAGTGCGGGGTGTGCCAGGCCCATTGTCCGACCTACCTCCTGAGCCGAAAAGAAGGGGCGGTGGCGAGAGGCAAGATCGCCTTGGCTGCGGCCCTCCTGCATGGCGAAGCGGATCTTGAAAAGCGCTTGCAGGAGGACATCAGCATGTGTCTTATGTGCGGCTCCTGTGTCAGTAAATGTCCGAATAAGGTGCCAACCCACGAGATCGTCGGGGCCCTTCGCCGCCGGATCACCGATAATAAGGGGCTGTCCCTTGTCGGCAAAGGGGTTTCGACTCTTCTTGGTTCGAAGCTCTTGATGAACAGCCTCAGCAAGGGCGGGGCGCTCTTGTCGCCGCTGCTGTTGAAGCAGGTGCCGGAATCGAGCGG
>JAABQY010000050.1 GCA_011391225.1 Desulfobulbaceae bacterium
GAAGCAAGGCTATGTGGATGAATATCGTCCGGCTATGCACACCTATGTGCCGGCCTGGGAGAGTCACCACAGCCCCCTGGCAAAGAAGTATCCTCTAGGAATGCTTTCTCCCCATCCACGTTTTTCCTTTCACACCATGGGTGACGGGAAAGACAGCTTCATGAACGACATCAAGGACCATCGTGTCCTGATAGACGATTATTATTACTGGATTATGAGAATGAACACCAAGGATGCCGAAGCCCGTGGAATAAGGAATGGCGACCTTATCCGTGCATTTAACGATCGGGGTTCCGTTATTTTATGTGCTCAGGTAACTGAGCGTCTGCAGCCTGGAACCGTGCATTCTTATGAGTCGTGTGCAGTCTATGATCCTCTTGGTAAGCCGGGCAAGTCTGCTGACCGTGGCGGTTGTATTAATATTCTGACTCCTGATCGGTATATGTCAAAATACGCTTGTGGAATGGCACCTAATACTGCGCTGCTTGAGGTGGAAAAATGGAACGGCGACAGTTACGAGATTTATTAAGCAGACAAAATCGATAGATCCCTAACCCCCCCCAAAAAGGGGGTATGAGTGCCTTGAAACAGATTGATATTTTGTAAAAAGGATAACTTTGTAATCTGGAAGGCACTAATAACCTTATTTAGGAGATTAGAAGCAATGAAACAATGGTATATGGTTATAAACGTTGCCACCTGTCATGACTGCAACAGCTGCTTCATGGCTGATAAGGACGAGCATGTTGACAATGAATGGCCTGGATATACGGCTGCGCAGCCTCGACACGGGCATCGCTGGATGAATGTGGAGCGTCATGAGCGAGGACAGTACCCCAGGATAGATATATCCTTCCGACCAACTCCCTGTCAACACTGTGAAAATGCTCCCTGCATTAAGGCCGGAAGAGGGGCAGTGTCTCGTCGTGAAGACGGTATTGTCATGATTGACATGGAAAAAGCCAAAGGCATGAAGGAGCTGCTTAAATCTTGCCCATATGGCGTTATCTACTGGAATGAAGAAAAAAATGTGCCGCAGAAATGCACCATGTGTGCACACTTACTTGATGACGAATCCTGGTTGCCGGCGGTACCCCGTTGCGTGCATAACTGCCCGACAGGTTCACTGAAGGCGTATAGAATGGAACCGGCTGAGATAGAGAAAATGATTACGGCCGAGGGCTTGTCAGCTCTGAGGCCTGAGCTAGGCACCAAACCTCACGTACTCTATAAAAACCTGGATAAGTTTGAAAAGAATTTTATCGCGGCAGGAGTTCTGGTTGATGGCGACTGTTTCGAAAATGCTACAGTCACACTGAAGAGTGGCGGTGCAGTCCTGGCAACAGAGACAACCAACTGCTTTGGAGATTTCAAGTTTGATGGTTTGGAGAACGGCGAATATATAGTTGATGTTGATGCGGCAGGGAGGAAAGCTTCCGAGGCCGTAAAAATAGATAACAAATCACAAAGCTTAGGTTTTATTACATTGTAGGCGCCTGGATAGCGTGGGGCTTTCCTTGTGAAAGCTCCACGTTAAGTAATGATTGCAATCAAATTACACCCCCATCTTAGCCATTTGCGAAATCCATAGTCGGCAGGTGCATTATCTGTCGAAAGGTAAAATCTCCCATGAAAGAAATAGTAATATTTAACGGCAGTCCGCGAATGGACGGAAACACTGCAACGCTATTAAATATTGTAGCAAAAGGAGTGAAGGACAATGGCGCGTCTGTGAAATTCTATACACTGTTTAAAATGAAATTCATGGCTTGCCAAGGTTGTTTTTATTGTAGGCAACACGATGACTGTATTATTAAAGACGAGCTTCGCGAGGCCTTGCACAAGGTAAAGACAGCGCATGCGGTTGTGATCGGTTCGCCCATCTATATGATGCAGATGTCAGGTCCTGTCAAAAACATGTATGACAGATTTTTCCCTCTAACAGATGCTCAGTATAAACCTAGATTTGGGATGAAAAAATTACTGACAGTATATTCCCAAGGATTTGAAGACCCTCACATGTTTGAGTCCTACTTTGATTATACCGCTGCGATCTACCCGTCCTTAGGTTTTGAGATGATAGGTAACATTGTCTCGACAAACGGCAATGATCCTGAAAGTGCAGAAAGGAATGGGGAACTTAAGATTCGCGCCTACGAAGCGGGTAAATCTCTGGCGCGTTAAAATTGCTAGGTTTCTTTGTGCTTTTAAATTTAACAACTCTTGTTGAAGAGATTAACTAGGAAAAGAGCATGAAGGAAGCTTGATTGTTGCGCTAACCAGATAGATTCGAGTGAGTGAAGTATGTTCTGTTTGATAGGGATGAGCACCACCCCATCGGATCTATTTTAAAAAATGGCATGCGCAACAATCGTATTTATTTCACGTATTTTAGTGGAAATGTTACAATCTCTGGAAATGCAATAAATAATCCCGTACCAACGATCAGAGCAATTAAAAAGGGCAGTATTCCGCGGAATACTGTTGCCAACTCAACACCGGCTATACCACTGACGATAAAGACATTGATGCCAACCGGCGGTGTGATAATTCCCATTTGAGAAATCAAAACGAGTATTATCCCGAACCAGATAGGATCATATCCCAGAGTTATTACAATAGGATAAAATACTGGTATAGTAAGCATTATTAGAGCAATGGAGTCGATAAAACACCCGCCTATGAGATATATGAAACAGATTATTGCCATGATGGCCCAGGGTGCCAAGTTAAAGCCGGCAACAATACCGGATAACTCCATAGGGATCCTGCTGATGGCCAAGAAATGACCAAAGAGAGTAGCGCCTGCAATGAGCATAAGTACCATGCAGGAAACAGACAATGTGTCATATATGGCGCTCCATAGCGCTTTCCAGCTCAATTTCCCTTGCAACACAACAATGACAAGAAGCGCGAAAGATCCCACGGCACCAGCTTTGGTAGGGGTGAATGCCCCAAAAAACAAACCGCCCATTACACATGCAAAGACGAGTAGTGTCTCCCAGAGTTCCAGAAGAGAAAGCATCTTTTCCTTCAGGGAGAACCTGTCGCCTGGAGGACCCTGATCTGGGTACATTCTGCAATAGATGATTACGGCTATAACAAAGAATGCAGTTATTATTAAAGCTGGGATAATTGCAGCAATGAACAGTTTGCCGATGGATAGTTGGGTTGAAATTCCATAGACAATAAGAACAACACTTGGCGGCATGAGGCTGCTCAAGCTTCCTCCTGCTGCCACAGTCCCAGTCGACAACCTGTCGCCATATTTATAGCGTCTCATTTCAGGAATAGCTATGGTGCCCATGGTGGCTGCGGTAGCCGTTGCTGAGCCGCAGATGGCACCAAAAGCCGAGCAGGCACCAACCGTAGCAATTGCAAGACCGCCGCTATAGCGTCCTAAGAACTTGTAGGCAACATCGAAAAGACGGTTGCTGATTCCTGCGTAAAAAGCAATATATCCCATAAAAACAAACAATGGAATAAGGGTCAGACTGTATGACGATAACACGCTGTATGTGTCTCGCGCCAGGAGGTTGAGGCCTGACCCTAAATTTGTAAGGTAGCTGAATCCGCAGAAACCTACCAGTGCCATAACGTACGCCACGGGCATACGTGTAAATATCAATGCCAGGAGAAATACAATTCCGATCAAACCTATTATCATTGATTCTGACATGTTGATTCTCCTGACCTGAAGAAGGCGATGAGTTCAAATAAAAGTACCAACGCTAGTATCAGCATGGCGTAGGAGATTGCATATACCAGCAAATATGATGGCAGCTGGAGAGTCATGGTGACTTCACCACTGGCATGCAGGGCCTTTGCGTAAAGAAAACACCGCCAGGAGATGAGCGAGAAGAGGACGAAACTCAGCAGAGTGATAAAAATATCGTTAATTTTCTTTGCACCTCCTGGCAATTTCAAGTAGAGGAAATCAACCCCCACATTCGCCTTATCGATCTGTGCCGCAGGCAGGGAAAATGCGAGCAAGATGGATGCCCACAGCGCAACCATCTCTTCCGCTCCCATGATTGGATAACCGAAAATGCTGCCAACGACATCGGCACACGTCAGCAGCATCATGCCCAGCAGGCTCCATCCTGCAAGTATTTTCAGCAGTCTAACAAACATTTTCACGTATTTCATAATGTTACCCTGAAAAATTCTTTAACCATTTCTGAATCCAAATCTGAGAGGTACTTCGCTTTCAATGCCAAGCAGTATTTTGTGAGGGACAGCCTAGGCGGAGAATTGAATTGTCGACTGCCCCTCACATAAGTGCACTTTTTGGTCTCTAATCAGTTGAATCAGAGATACTTACTTTTAAAATTGCCGGCATTTGCATCGTTGATGCGTTTTTCAACATACTCAATGACTTCTTTGCCGGGTAATCCTTTGCTTTCCATCATTTTTATGTAGGTGTCAACAACAGGCTGGACGGCTTTTCGCCATTTGGCCGACTCTTCTGGATTGATGGTGATGATATTTTTCCCAAGCTTTTTGATGAATTCTTTGCCTCGATTCTCTGAGTCTTGCCAGGCCAGGCCGTGTTTTTTGGCCCATTCAGGGGAAAGTTCTTCCATAACTTTTTTCACTTCCGGATCCAGGCTGTTCCATTTGTCCTTGTTAATGACCACAAAGAAACCAAGGGAATACGCAATCGGCGGGGAGATAATGGAGTAGTTGCTTACTTCGGCCAGTTTCCAGTCAACACTGGCTGAAAAGTCCCAGACGCCGCCATCAACAACGCCTTTTTGCAGAGCTTCGTAAAGTTCAGGCATGGGTAGTGCAGTAGGTGTGCCGGAGAGACCCACGACCATATCGGCAGTTGGACCGTTGGATCTGATTTTTAATCCTTTGAGGTCATCCATTACATTGATTGGCTTATTTTTGGTGTGGAGAAAACCAGGACCGTGCGCGTGAAGGTAAAGCACTTTCACATCATTGAGTTCAGCAGGGTGAAATTTTTCGAGAACTTCATTGATGATAGCGGTATTTACCGGCCCACTTGGGTAGCCCAATGGCAGGTTGATGAAGTCCATCAGTGGAAATCTTCCGCGGGTGTACTGAAGGATGGAGAATCCGATATCAGTAATACCTGACAACACGCCATCGTAAGTCTGCGGAGCTGGGACTAGGCTTTGACCAGGGAAAAATTGAATTTTTACTTTTCCATTGGTGCGGGTTTCCACTTCTTTAATCCATGCCTCTATTAATTTGGCATGAACATCTGTTGGGCCATGATGACAAGAATATGTCAATTTTACAGGATCAGCTTTTGCAGCTGGCGGCACAAAAAAAGATATAACCAATAACGCGACGATAGCTAAGGATATGGTAACGGTCTGAAGTTTTTTCATTGGACGCCTCCCTTTCAATGTTAAGAAATACGTAATTACAAATTTCAGTTGGTGCAACTTTTGGGAAAGTTGATGTTCCTCCTTCTGTTTGGTAGATGATTAAATTTCCGAGGCAGATACTTTCGGTCTACAGGCCTTGGTTCTATTGCCAATGTTACGTTTTCTCCCCAAAGTTTTCTGAAGATACCAGATCTCTCCTGCAAAACAAGTGAAGCGAAAAAGTTGCTTATTTCCAGTTGTTCTCAGTTTCTCCCTATCACGTATCGATATGGATCAACCTCGTTTCTTAATATTTCCAGTTCCCTATCTGTGGGAGGCTTGGTTTCGCCTATGTTTTTTGCGCAAAGTAGTTCAAATCCGCAATTGTTCTGAATGTCGGTGAAAGAAAGTCCCGGATTGACCGAGATGACTCGCATTCGTTTAGAATCCGGCTCAAAATCCAAAACACCCATATCTGTGACTATCTTATATGGTCCAGTATCCAGGGGAAGGCCGGAGTTTTTTCTCGAATCTCCTCCTTCCAGCCAGCCAGGTGTCGTTATAAAATCAACTTTCTGTACAAATCTGCGTACATCCTGATTAGTCATCACCATCATACGCCAGCAGAGAGAGCCGAAATCATTTGCCCCTCCGCTACCGGGGAGACGAACCTTCGGAGTGCTATAGTTATCCCCGATTATTGTTGAATTGAGGTTGCCGTACATATCTATCTGGGCACCGCCAAGAAAGGTGTAATCTACAAATCCTCTGGCGCAGGCACTCATGATATCATTCATGCTTCCGGCCATTGATGCTTGGTAGAAGGATCGTGAATCTCCAACAGAAATAGGCATTTCCGGAAGATTGGGATCAATGCCGCCCGCCTCAAACAAGATCAGCAGACTGGGCGCGTGGAGTTTTTGTGCAAGCATTGCGGCCGCACAAGGTGCCCCGGTACCAACCGCAACGCTTGCGCCGTCCTCAAGTTCTCGTGAGGCAACGGCGATCATGAGTTCCATAGAGTTGTACTTGTTCATGGGGTCACCTCTCTATGCAGCATGAGTTCCTGTTTGCGAAGATGTTTCATTTTTTCAATGCCGCCGTTGCGGTTAATATAGTCTTGATGCGTTTTGCATTCGTAGATATTTTTGTTTACGAAATCCTTGAACGTATCCGGATTGTTCTCCGCAGTGAGCCATTCTTTTAAATGTTCTTCATCGGAGAAATACTCCCCGGGCATGGTGCCCGGGTACCCGCCAAAGGGAACATGACAGACTGCATCAACGAGGAAATAGGGGATTCGGGTAAGGTGAGGGTTGCTTCTAATTTCACTATTGCTGATTAGTTTTTCAGTGGTAATGATTACACGTTTCGAAGCGGCGGCAAGTTCAAGGTCCGCGACGGTGATACCTGTGAAGCGACAGTTACCGTAAATGTCTGCTTCATGAACGTGTATAATAGAAACATCGGGATAAAGGGCAGGGACCAGGAGGGTCTTCTTGCCTGTATAAGGGCACTCAACTATTTTTGCTGCACTGTATCGGAAAGTATCGGTCCCCATCATGCCGCGTGCAGGCATGAATGGCACGTTTAGGGCAGCGGCCTGAAATCGGGTTGCGAGGAGTTGGTTTGTCCACTCTGTCAGCTTCACCTTTCCGCTTTCTATATATTTCCGTGAACATTTGGATAGCCCGCGTGCTTCCAGGCCGACAATGTATGCAACATCCACTCGGTCATAAACTTCGCCAACACTGAGGATCTGCATATCATGCGTGGCAGTGTGTCCGGCTAGCCCGAGGTTCTGGCGTCTTTGCCGCACTATCTCATGGCAAGCGGCCAATGGGCTGCGGTTGGCACCAAATCCGCCGATACCAAGATAGTCCCCGTCGTGCAGATGCTTTTCTATTGCAGCCGAAAGATCCATTTCCTTGTTTTCAAGGCGACGGGACTTTGTGCGAAAATACGCTCTTGCGTCATCTGGGTCGGGGTTGGAAAAGAGTTGACCCTGTCCTTCTAGTAATGTTTTCAATATTTACTACCTCTTCTATGATAGAAAGTCTTTCACCAGAATCACAAAAATTGGTTCCGAGCTATGTCGCTAAATTACACCGTGTCGTCTATAGAAAATTCAGCGAGCGCTTTCTTGATGACCTTACTTTTGATGATCCATCTTGTTGAGTTAATCAGCTGATTTCTGCGATTTTTCCTTCAGGGTTTTTAAGAGATATCTTTGCAGCTCCCTGTGGCTTGTTTCAATTTGGTCCTTGGACCACTCTTGAAACCCTTTGCCGGATTTGAAACCCAGGTTTCCATCCCCGACCAGTTTTGCTAGATGAGGGGATGGGGATGGGGAACTTTCGATATGCTTCAAAATGTACTCATGAATCGCAAGGGTCAGGTCCGTGCCGACCATGTCCGCGTTTTCCATGGGGCCGAGAAATGGTAGCCTTAGGCCAAATCCGTATTTTACGCACTCATCCACAGTCGCAGCATCTGCTATGCCATTGGCGACAATCGATATGGCTTCGCGCCAGAGTGCATGTTGAAGCCGGTTGGCAACAAAGCCAGGGACATCTTTTTTCACTTTGACTGGATGTTTTCCCACATCGAGCAGAATTTTATAGGTAGCATCTACTGTTTCTGCCTTTGTGTTGTCACCTGGGACTACTTCAACAAGCGGGATGAGATGAGGAGGGTTCCAGAAATGAGTGCCAACAATACGCTCCTGGCGTTTTGCTTTCAGCGCAATCTCAGTAATACTGATCACCGAGGTGTTGGAGGCCAGGATGACAGATGTTGGGCATAATGCATCAAGGTCATGAAAGATACGCTGTTTGAGAGAAAGGTTTTCAGCGACAGCTTCTATTACAAATGTTGCCTGGTCGACACCTTGTTCCAGATCAGTGGTGGTGGAAATTCTATCTACGATGAGGTCGATATCTTCTTTTAACCCCAGGCCGAATTCTGCCATCAGAAAAAGGTTATTGCGTATGCTCTGTATCGCGTGATCCAGGGTATGCCTGTCCAAGTCGACAAGGCTTGCACAAATACCGTGTGACGCAAATATTTGTGCTATACCGTGCCCCATGAGTCCTGCGCCGATTACTGCTATCTTTTCCATTTTAACTTCCTTTTAACCAGTCTTAACTCTCTGAAACATGATCCAGCCTGTCGACAGCCCTGATTTTGGAACCTTGAGTTAGCCAGCAGAGTAGCCGCCATCGATATCTATAATCGCGCCGGTCATGAAATCCGAAGCTGAGGATGCAAGGAGGAGAAGGATGCCAACAAAATCATTCGGCTCTCCAAGGCGACCAATTGGAATTCTGCGCAAAAAGTTTTTGTAGAACTCCTTGTCATCAAACATCCACTGGGTAAGGGCAGTTCTGAAGACAGTCGGAGCCAAGGCGTTAACGTTTATTTTATGGGGTCCCCATTCGCATCCTAACGACTTGGTTAAGAGGTTGACAGCCGCTTTGGAGGAGCTGTATGCGGTATAACCGGCCATGCCGAGGTTACCGCGGGCGGAGGAGACATTGATGACCTTGCCGCCGCGTCCTTGCTTGATCATTACTTTGCCCACCTCTTTGCAGAACAGGTACGTTCCGTTGTAGTTGGCCTTCATGATTGTCTCCCAGTCTGCAACAGGCTGTTCATCGATTTTGCCGAAGATGTTGACGCCGGCAGCAGTAATGAGAATGTCGATACCACCGAAGGTCGTAACCGTATCCTGTGCAATCCTCTGCACATCGACATAGTTATCAGGTGAGCCTGCCGAGTATGCGGCCTCCACCCCCGATGCTTCAAGTTCTTCGACTAGTATTTGGAGAGATTTCTCTGACCGTCCTGTAACCATGACCTTAGCACCGGCGGCTGCCATTGTTTTGCATGCGATCGTTCCAAATCCACCGGTCGCTCCCGTTATAAGAGCAATCTTATTCTTTATATCGAAAACATTACTGATATCAGGAAGTTCCATGCTTTAACCTCGTCAATAGTTTTGTTCTTGTTGTTGCTTGCTGGGCCAATGAATCAAGATTTAATTTCCGCCCAGTGCATCCTTGGCTGCTGTTATTCGTAACTGTAAACTACCAGCATGCTGGCAGGAAGGTTGGTATTGTTGCGTATCGCACGTTCCCCGCCAGGCTCAATGTAGAGCAGGTCGTTTTTTCGTAAGACATGTTCTTCAGTTTTGTTGGTTACGGTCACCTCACCCTCGAGCACATAATAGACCTTTTCGCCTGGAGGAGAACCAAGATCAGCACCTCCGCCGGGGAGGAAATGTGACAATCCCACCCAGAATTTACTGCCGCCTGTTTCATCTTTGCCATGCAGGCGCATTGTACTTACAAGGAAATGCCCTGGTGCATCATATGCTTTTACGTCACTTAGAGAAATTCTTTTCATGGTGTGCCTCCAGCTGGGAGTGTTGGTGTTCGTTTAGTTTTGTTTTTGCGAAAAGATCTTTGCCCTGGTTGTTAAAGTGTTTACTTCACACTGTGTGGTATACCACTGTCAAGGAACTCTCTGTTTGTGTTGCAGACATTGAGCTTGTTCCATGAAGTTGAACAGCAAATGGTTCACAGTGATAAAAATCACAATATGAAATGCTATATTATTATATGATTTATATTTGGTTGGAGGTATTGTGTCAATGAAAAAATAATGTCGGCTGCCAAAACACATGGACTTATGTAATAAATGTGTTTAAATATAATCAGATATCTTAATTAATAGTTGGAAGAATATTTGAGCTATTTTTCCCGAAAATTTAAATTGGTCGCCAAGGAGGGGAGAGAAAAATTGTACAATGAGGATTGTAGGGTTATAATATGAAATGTTTATTCAAGAAACTGAAGAAGTGATGTTTATTGGAAGATAAATTGAACTGATCTTTGTAGGCAAAAGGGGCGAAGCATAACCTCAACGTTTAGATTGAATGAGTTCAGAATTTACTTGGTGTATTGAAGCTATGCCTATTATAATAACCTGCTTGATTTGCAAGGTCAGCCGGAATAATACGATGGCTGTGTCGTATAACTCCTCTTCTACTAATAATTTTGGTCGTTTCTATTAAGTACTAAAGTGCAGTAGTCATATTCTGCAATTGATTGCCGGTCTAGATTAGACTTCGCATAATTTTGCCAAATTTTAGCAAGTTCGGCGCTATTTGAGGTGCCAAAAATAAAGAGGATACAAGAATGGAATATAACGCGATAGAGAAAGCACTTTTAGTGTTGTCCACCTTCGCGGATGGGAATAATCCCATCGGCACTGGCGAGTTATCGGAGAGACTCAGCCTCAATAAAACGACTGGAAATAGAATAATGAATACTCTAAGAAAATATGAATTTTTAGAGCAAAATCCTATGACTAAACAATATAGCCTTGGGCCGATGATTGCCCAATTAGGAAAATCTATTATTCAAAGCCTCGACGGTCAGATTACCATAATTGCCAAACCATATGCTGACCGCTTACGCGACCAGGTCGGGGAAACAGCCCATCTTGAAGTTCTTTCTGGCAATCACATCTATTTGGCTTATGCTGCACGTGGGTCTAACCCGGTATCGGTGGCAATCAATGTGGGTGATATTGTTTACCCCAATACCCATGCCGGGGCAAAAAGTATCGCCGCATTCACCGATCCTGAGGAGGTGGATAAATGGCTAAAAAAAGATTTGCCGCTGTATACTTCAAAATCGACCGCTGATGCTTCCAGGTTGCGAGAAAAGTATAAGGAATTTATCGAACAGGGGGTCTCAATTGACGATGGCGAATATGATGAGAATATTTACGCCATCGCGGCGCCTATCTTCAATAATGACTGCAGGGCCGTTGCAAGTATCGTTATCGTTGCTCCGTATATGAGAAAAAAGGACCTGGAAAGAGATCATGTGATACGAACTCTGAAGGAGACTGCCGCACTGATTTCCAGTCGTCTTCATTGTCCAAAAAAATATGCGGAAATATGTAAAATTCACCTGCAAAAATATTATGTACAACCGAGCATGATCCTGAATAGTCAAGCTGTCTTGTGATGTTCTATCAGTTGCCTGTTTAAGATTCGTGAGGCAGGCAGCCACCTCTATAGATAGCGACGGGGAGAGAGGATCTCAAAGCCAAGCTTTTGTTGTATGGTCCCCATGATACCTCGAGGGAGGATGAGCATTATAAGTATAGCGATAATTCCCAGAACCAGCATCGAAGCACTCGAGAAATTACTCAGCCACTGCTGCAAAAGGACATAGACCACGGCGCCGATGATGGGACCTTCGATAGTGCCGATGCCGCCGATAATTGAGATGAAGACCAGTGCCACGGTCCAGTCGATACCAAAGGCCTGGTTCGGCTGGATGAAGATAATGTTCATATAGAGGACCCCCGCGACAATGCCGGTACCAAAAGAGCTGATCAAATAGCAGTAGAGCTTGTTCTTAAATACTGAAACTCCGCAGACTTCGCTGGCCCCGGGGTTGTCGCGCATGGCCATAAGGGCCAGGCCAAGTTTTGACCGTAAGAGAAAATAGACTAAAATCACAGAACCTATTCCGACGATCATCGAAAGGTAGTAAATATCACTTACACTGAACAGTTTGGCGGGTTTGATAAACAGCCCCTGGCCCATTTCAACATATTCCCAGTTGGAAAACCATATAGCCAGACTTTCCGCCACCACCCAGGTGCCGATGGAGAAATATACCCCGCTCATGCGGAAAATTGCTTTGCTGATGATAAGAGCGAACACGAGACAAACGATGCCGCCTGTCAGCACACCCAGCCATATAGGAAAATTGTAGTTGAGCACGGTCACGGCCAGGGTGTAGCCGCCAAGACCAATGAAAATCTGCTGGCCAAGGGAGACAAGACCGGAATAGCCACCCAAGAGATTCCAGAATTGTCCAAGGGCCATATAAAGGAAGATCAGCATAAACAGCATTTTTGTGTATCGGTCACCAAAGACCGAGACGGACGCCAAAACGACAATAATCAAGATAAGTAGTGATATTCGTATTTTTCCCGCGCGATCCATTGTCAATCGGCCCTCCCGGCTTTGCTCAAAAGTCCCTGTGGACGCACAGCCAGCAGGGCAAGCAGGATAATATAACCGGACAAAAGCTGATAACCCGGCCCAAAAATTTTGCCTCCCAGCAGTTGTGCCAGCCCCAGAACCAGTCCACCTAAAAGAGTCCCGGCCATACTGCCCACACCGCCGATGATGGTTACCCCGAAAGCGATGATCAAATATTGCGGTCCTGTGTGGGGATAGAAATTCTTGGTAGCCCCAATGAGTATACCGGAAACTGCAGCTGAGGATATGGCGATTCCCATGGCCCAGGCGTAAATGTTGCGAGTGTCGATACCCATCAGCTGGGCGGTGTTCTCGTCGTCGGACGCGGCACGTATTGCCCATCCGAGATAGGAATATTTAAAGAACAGATGCAAAAAGATTATAAGGGCAATTCCAGTCAGGAAATCTATCACATATATCGCAGGGATGTAAAACATGTCGGTGACACGCAAAGACATTATAGCCAGTGGAGTTTCAAGGGATTGCGAGTCGGGTGAGAAGATGAGCATCAGGCCATTCTGGATGATAATAGATAAGCCAAAAGCCACAATTAAAGGGGGCTCCATGCCCATTCCCTGGACACGGTTCATAATATATTTCTGGAGTAGAAAGCCAACAGCAAACATGATCGGGACGACAAGGATGACAGCTGTCCAGAGATTGAGGAATTTAAGGTGGGTGATCAGCACCATACATAGATAGCTGGCGAGGATCATTAAATCCCCATGGGCCAGGTTGACCTGCTTGACTATACCGAACATCATGGACAAGCCCACACCAACCGCAGCATAAAGCCCGCCCAGGAGAATTCCGTTAAGTATCAGTTGAAAATATTCTTCCATTGAATCTTCCCGTTTCTAAAGTAAAAAAATATTCGATCCCGGTAGCTTGTGCACCTAAGCACCAAAATATGCCTTTCTGATTTGAACCTCTGTCAGACTGTCTGGTTTGCCCTGCAGGACTACCCGGCCTTCCTGCAGTACGTAGGTCCATTCAGAGGCCTTCAGGCTCCTTTTGATATCCTGTTCCACGAGGAGAACTGTTATGCCCTCGTTATTAATATCTTTTATTTTCTGATAGATATCTTTGATTATCAAGGGGGACAGACCGAGTGAAATTTCATCAAAGAGGATGAGCTGGGGATCACTCATCAACGCCCGGCCAATGGCCAGCATTTGCTGCTCACCTCCGGAAAGGTTCGTGCCCAGCTGATCCGCCCGTTCCTCGAGGATCGGGAATAGCGAGAAGATTTTTTTGCACGCTTTTTCCGACTGATGTCGAGCCTTCGGTGTATATGCGCCAATGAGAAGATTTTCCCTGACCGTCAGCCGGGGGAATATATGGCGCCCCTCTGGAACCATGGAAATGCCCTTTGCTACAGTTTTAAATGGCTTGTGACCGGTGATATCTTCGCCAAGAAATTTAATCGTGCCCCCTCTGGGTGACAGTAATCCGGAAATTGTCTTCAGTATTGTAGACTTACCTGCTCCGTTAGCTCCGATGATGGAAACGATCTGGCCGCGCTTTATCGAGAGACTGATATCCCTGACAGCCAATAGGTCGCCGTAATAGACCTTGATATTGTCAATATTGAGGATAGTCTCATTGCTCATGCTTCTTGCTCCAGCCCAGATAAAACTCCAGTACTTGTGGATCGTTCAGCACGACCTTGGGGGTATCGCATATAATTGAGTTGCCCTGGGCCAGTGCCAGCAGCCGATCTGTGGCTTCCATCATGCTCATGATGTGCTCTATCCAGACGATGGTTACCCCTCGATGTTGTATGGCTTTTATCAGGTTGAAAACCTCGGCTGCTTCGGCTTCGGTGAGACCTCCTGCGATTTCATCCAGCAGCAAGAGTTGGGGATCTGTAGCGAGACCTCTGGCCAATTCGAGTCGCTTGCGATCGAGTAGAGGCAGGGATCTGGCGAAATTATTTCTATAATTCCAGAGGTGGGTCAACTTGAGTATTTCGCTCAGTTCGTCTCTACACTCCCGCTCTTTTCGGCCACCGGCGAAAGTTGCGGCAACCAGTAGATTTTCATAAACCGTCATGCCGGTAAAAGGGCGCGGGATCTGAAAGGTACGACCGAGCCCCATGGTGCTGCGTCCGGCCACCGGCATGTGTGTTATATCTTGTCCCTGAAATGATATGGTACCGTTGTCGATAGGGTAGACACCGGTGAGCAAGTTGAAGACAGATGTTTTGCCTGCCCCATTAGGGCCGATGACACCTAACAGTTCTCCTTTTCTCACTGCAAACGAGACATCGGCCACAGCCTGTACCCGGCCGAACGATTTTGACAGGTGTTTTGTCGCCAGTATCTCATTCACGGTGATGCTTCACAGCCCTGGTTTTTCCAGCGGCGTGCCTCCCTGCCAAGTTTCATGCCAATTTGTACCAGCCTGTAAACAGGCCGGTATATGGTCGTCAGAAAAAGTGTTTTTTCAACCCGGGCCTATCGTTTATCTGGGTAAGGGGAATTGCATCTCTGCCGTCTTTAGGATCTCAGGGTGCTGCTCGTTGTAAACGATATTCATTTCCCATTTGAACTGTTTGCCTTTGACCCATTGCCCACCAACCAGAGGAGTTTCGGAATAATGTTTGGCATTGTATTTTATTGGTCCGACAATGGTGTTCAGGTCTGTTTCGCCTATGGCTTTCAGAAGTGCCTTTTTCTCGAGAGTTCCTGCCCGCAAAAGGGCATCTGCTGCTATTTCCAGGCCAGCATATTTAAAGCCGAGTGGACCGACCCAGGGTTTACTCGTCTCCTTGGTCCATCTGTCGCACAGTTCCTTGGCCGTAGAGTTATCGAGAGAGGATTTAAACGGATGGTAAGGGCTCCACCAGTTTTCGGCTAAGAGTCCTTCCGGAAGATTGCCGCCCAGGGCGCCAACGTCAGAGGGGAAAAGGATCGCTTTGCCGATAGTCGCCATTTTGGGGGCAAAACCCTGCTGGTGTGCCTGGCGCCAAAAGGTAATGAAGTCGGGAGGAATGAGTGTTCCGCAAATAATCTGCACACCTTGTTTTTTAAAGGTACCGATGATGGCACTAAAATCTTCCATGTGGTAGGGGAAGTGGCCGGTGTCAACTATTTTGTATCCTTTGGCTGCGGCTTTTCGGGCAAATATCGGACTCCAGGCTTTGCCGTCGGGGTCGTTCGGCCACAACACACCGACTGTTTTGTTGTGTTTGTCACCATGCTGTTCCCACATGCCGATGTATAAATCGGAAATGGCGTCCTCAGTCCAGAAGGCGTGATAGCTCCATTCATATGGTCCTCCGGACAGCCAGGCACCGACCGGCGCATCGAGTGAAATGCAAGGCATCTCGAATCGTTCGCACATCGCGGCCACCGGGTTAACGGTGTCCGGAGTATGCATCACCACCATGAGGTCAATCTGGTCCTTGAGGATCAGTTTGGATGCAGCATCGCCCGCTTTGGTCGGGTCGGACTGAGTGTCAACCACTTTGATTTTGATCGGCAGTTTTCTTCCGGCCTCTTTGATATAAATTCCACCAGCCTGGTTGATCACGTTCAACACAATATCATCAACCCAAGGAGTTGCTTCGCCAAAGCTAGCCAGCGGGCCGGTGGTCGGGTTAGGCCTGCCTATGAGGATATGATCCCTCGCGGCAAAACTATTTTTCACCAGCGATGGCAGGATACCGTTAGCGCTTATTGCCGCACCGGCAATAGTCATGTTCTTTATAAATCTACGACGGCTGATCGTGTTTGACATGGTGCTCCTCCTTGTGACCTGTTGTAGGTAACGGCGGCAACCGTGTGCCACCCTGATTCAATTTTGTGACTCGTTTTGTTGTTGTCTCTTTATTAGATATGTTCCAGCGCAACTGCCATCCCCTGGCCACCGCCGATACAAAGAGAAGCAAGGCCCAGACCATGTCCTTCACGTTCCATTTTGTATATCAGGGTAGTCAACAGTCGTGCGCCTGAGCAGCCGATCGGATGGCCTATGGAGATTCCGCTACCCGTCGTGTTGGTTTTTTCAATATCGCATTTGAGTTCCTGGATGCATCCGATAGCCTGCGAGGCAAAGGCCTCATTGAGTTCGATGGTGCCAAAATCGGCAATTCCCAGCTTTTGCTGATGGAGTATTTTGCGTATTGCAGGCACCGGACCGAGTCCCATATAAGCCGGATCCAATCCACCTGATGCATAGGCGCGGATCTTGACAATCGGTTTCAGGCCCATTTTTTTTGCTTTTTCTTCAGACATGAGGAGCACCGCAGCAGCTCCGTCATTGATGCCTGAGGCATTACCCGCAGTTACCGTGCCGTCAGGTTTAAAAGCCGGTCGAAGCTTGGTCATTTTGTCGACATTGGTTTCCATGGGTCGTTCATCAGTATCGAAAAAGATCGGATCACCTTTGCGCTGAGGAATAGCGACAGGGATTATTTCCTTCTTGAAAAATCCTTTCCTGATAGCAAGGAGAGCACGCTGATGGCTCAAGACACCAAGCTCGTCCTGCTCCCGGCGACTGATGCCATATTTTGCGGCAATGTTTTCTGCCGTTATACCCATGTGGTAGCCATAGAAAATCTCATAGAGACCGTCGAATACCACCAGGTCGGTCATTTCAGTGTTGCCCATGCGTGCACCCCATCGAGCGCTCGGAACGGCATATGGAATTCTGCTCATATTTTCCATTCCACCAGCCAAAACCACTTCAGCATCGCCAGCAAGGATTGATTGAGCGGCAAGTACCAGTGCTTTCATTCCTGAAGCACACACTTTATTGATGGTGAAAGCGGGAGTTTCCTTGGGGATACCGGCATGAATCATGGCTTGCCGGGCAACATTCTGTCCCTGGCCGGCACCGATGACATTGCCCATGATTACCTCGTCGATGGCAATAGGCTGCAGACCGCCTTCGTAGTCGTAGCTTTTCTTCTCGAGTTCAAGGATATCGTCACGTTTGAGGCTATCCGGGGCCAGCATTTTTTGCTGTTCTGAGACTTCAGGTTTAAGGCCGGCTTTTTTCAGTGTTGCTCTGAGGACTGTTGCCCCAAGATTTGCCACAGGAATATCTTTGAGACTGCCGCCAAAGTTGCCTACCGCAGTGCGTGCGGCGGACACTATTACCACGTTCTTCATGTTTTCCCCCTTAATTTATTGCAATTATTTCATATTAAATCATGCAGTTATGGTTGATCTTGGTGTAAGCATTTGATGTGACTGCTAACCGCAGTGATCGCTCTCCAGAGCATTAAAGTTGAGCGCAAGGCCATAGTTTTAACAAGAAATCCCTGCTTTCCTTCAACGC
>JAABQY010000005.1 GCA_011391225.1 Desulfobulbaceae bacterium
GAAGTATCGTGACGGCCGTCTCTACACAGGCGAATTCAAAGGGGGAGAGAGTCATGGCCGTGGCACCCTGCAATATAGTGATGGATCGCGGTACGAGGGTGGTTTCAGGGAAGGACTCCTGCACGGTGAGGGAGTACAGGAATATCCCGATGGTACCCTGTATCGGGGGAGTTTTATGGTTGGCAACAGGAATGGTCTTGGGGAACTGCGATATGCCGACGGATCACGTTATAAAGGAGAATTCCTCGACAATAAAATGCATGGTGAGGGAACCATGGTCTATACAGACGGGAAAAAGTTTTCCGGCATATTTATAGATGGCCAGCCCCAGATCCCACAAGACGAATCGACTGTGAGTAATGAGGATATTGTCAAGATTGAACCGACAATGCGGGAAGAAACTGCTGTAAAAAAAGAGTCTGTCCCTGCAGTGGCAAAGATGATTGCAGAAAAGGCACCGGCAACACCAGCAATACCGGCACTGCCACCAGCGACATTAGTAAAGCCCGCGTCGCCGGCGTCGTCTGTCGAGAATATTCAACCGACAAAAAATCCCGAAGTTGTAGCCGTTTCGGCTCCGGTAATTCAGGCCGACAAAAGCAATTTTCTTAAAGAAGGACTTTTTTATGCTGGCGAGGGTGGATCTCTTTTGGAGGGAACCGGCCAGGTACTTTTTCCAGATGGACGTGAATATCGCGGTAAGTTTTTAAAAGGATTAATGCATGGGCCGGGCATAATCGACTTTGCCGGTGGTGATCGCTATGACGGTGAGCTGGCAAGTGGCCAAATTCACGGCTATGGCACCTATCGCTATAGCGATGGCCGGGAATATAAAGGGGATTTTGTTAACGGCAAAAAGCAAGGTAATGGGGTTCTTACTTACCCCGATGGTACTCGATACGCCGGCGAATTTAAAAATGATCTTTACTCAGGGAGTGGTGAGTATAACTTTGCCGACGGGAGTCACTATAAAGGTGAATATGTCAACGGAAGCTTCAGCGGCCAGGGTGAACTTGTCTATTCTGACGGCAGCATATACAAGGGCGACTTTAACAATGACCTGCCACATGGAAAGGGAGTTTTGACTTCGGCCGATGGAAGTCGTTATGAAGGTGCTTTCAAACTCGGACGTCGCGACGGGCAAGGGCGCTTGGTTCGTGCAGATGGGCGGATTTTTGAAGGTGTTTTCGAGAATGACAAACTGACCCAGAAGAAGTAAAGAGTCTTATATTGATAAGATAACGGGGAAGTAAATTTAAACAGGATGTAACTATGCGTTGGAGTTATAAATCAGTACATTACGAGTTGAAAAAAGAAGGGTTGCTAGGGAATACATTTCTTGATGAATCGGAAATTGAGCTGTCGCTCAACGAGTATGGTAAGGCGGGCTGGGAACTCATTTCAATTCTGGAGACGCAAGAGGGCTTGATTGCCGTTTTCAAGCAACCGCTCAGTGACGGTAGACAGACGACGCCTTATTCGGAAGAAGAGGCCGAGCGACCCTATGTGCCGCTTCGATCGCAAAAAGATGAATTTCGCCTTGAACCCGAGTCCCGCAAGGGTGGTAAGCAAACCGGTAAGAGCCAAGCATCGGTGGCGCCGGTTGATGATTATGAAATTGTTGGCGATGAGCAGGACGAGGAAGAACCGAAATCCCGGCCAGCAAAAGATGATATCGGTTCAATTGTTATCGAATAAGACAAGTAAACCTCAGCCAAGGTTGAAAAACGTCCCGATCTGAAAAACCGCCACAGCCAAGAGATAGGCAATGATGGTGTTGAAGGCCATAGAAAAACCCGCCCATTTCCATGATGCTTCTTTGGCAATGCAGACCAGGGTGACGAAACAGGGAGAGTAAAACATGATAAAGACCAAAGCGGCAACAGCAACCACTCGGTTCCAATTATTATCTGCCTTCAGGTGGTCGCTTAAGGATTGAGAATCTGTCGTATTTACTTGTCCCATCGAATAGGCCGTTCCGAGAGTCGAAACTATAACTTCCTTGGCGGCAAAACCGCCGACGAGAGCAATGTCGGTGCGCCAATCAAATCCTGCCAGACGCGAAATTGGTTCCATACTGGTGCCGATTTTCCCCGCAATCGATTGCCGCAAGGCCGTTTCAGCTTTTTCGTTGTTTATCGAGGTGATGGTGGCGTTGAGATTTTTGGCCGCATCAGACAATAGCCCATTCTTATTCTTCAATTCAGCAGCGATTTCCGGGGGAGCGGCGGCCATTGCAGCCTGATGTTTCTGGTCAAAGGATGCTGTAACCTCTTCGGGCAGGCCTGGGTAAGTCATCATTGCCCATAGCAAGATGGAAATGCCGAGAATGACTGTGCCCGCTTTTTTCATATATTGATAGGTACGCTCCCAGGTATGTATGAAAAGGCCGCGAATAGTTGGGAAACGGTAGGGGGGCAGTTCCATGACAAAAGGGGTCGGAACTCCCCTGAGCACGGTTGAGCGCAGAAGTTTGGCGGCAAGCATCGCGACGATCCATGCAAGCATTGTGAAAAAAAACATGTATTTGGCTTTGTTTTCGCCGAAAAATGTACCTATTAATAAAGCCAAGACCGGCAGCTTGGCGCCACAGTTCATGAAGGGAACGGTAAGCAAGGTAGCCATCCGTTCTTTCGGCGAGCGAAGCGTTCTTGTTGCCATAACTCCTGGAACGGCGCAGCCTCCGGCGATACCGCCGGAAACGATAAAAGGCATAACCGAGGAGCCATGCAGGCCAAAGATGCGAAATATCCTATCCATCATAAAAGCTACGCGAGCCAGGTAGCCGGAGTCCTCTAAGATGGCAATGCCGAAAAACATGAACATGATCAGAGGGATAAATCCGAAAACACCTCCGACTCCATCGATTATTCCGGAAATGATCAAGGATTTGAGGACGCCATCCGGTAATCTCGCCTCGACAAGATTGCCAAGCCATTTGAAGGCATTTTCCAGCCAGGATACTGGCATTTCGCTCCAGCTGAAAGTGAATTGATACAGGGCAAAAAGGATGGCGAGCATGAATACAGGTCCGACTAAGCGGTTCGTCAGTACTTTGTCAATCTTGTCAGAGGTATAGAGACGGTCGGCGTCGAATTTTCGGGTCACAACGCCCTGCCGGAGGAGTGATTTGATATATCCGTATCGGTGATCGGCAATAATCGCTTCGGGATAAACATCAAGGGTCCGGTTGGTGTGTTCTGCGGTTTTATCAACGAGTTGCTCGAGAAGTTTGGCGGTTTTCGGTGAAATCTCCCGACCTTTCGCCTGAATCTGCTCGTCATTTTCCAAATATTTAATGGCCGTATATCGGGAATGATAGGTTTCAGTCATCAGGGACTCGGAGGTGATTGTTTCGATCAGCTGAACGAGAGTGGAGTCGAGATCATCTCCATAAGAAATATTCAGGGGCTTCCACTGCGGATTGTTGGATGCTACCTGCAAGGCGGCGCTGAGGAGAGCGTCTTTGCCAAATCCGGAACGGGCGATTATCGGTACGACTGGAACCTGGAGATGTCTTGCCAAAACAGCCGCGTTAATCTCAATACCTCTCGCTTCGGCAACATCCATCATGTTCAAGGCAACTACCAGAGGCGCACCCAGTTCGAGGAGTTGACATGTCAGATAAAGGTTACGCTCAAGATTTGAGGCATCGACAATATTTATGACGACTTGGGGACGGTTATAAACCAGATAATCGCGAGCCACCAGTTCCTCTGCCGAATAGGCAGTCATCGAATAGGTGCCTGGAAGGTCGGTGATGACTATCGTCTGGTCTTCATAATGGAGGAGGCCTTCTTTATGGTCAACAGTTATTCCGGGATAATTGCCGACATGCTGTCTGGACCCTGTTAACTGATTGAAGAGAGTTGTCTTTCCTGCGTTTGGGTTGCCCGCCAGGGCCATTTTCAGCTGCATTGGTTTTGAGTGTTGATGGGTTGAAAATGAAAAAATGGTGAACGGGAAGAGCTGAAAGGCTATTCGACCTCAACGAGAATATGATCGGCCTCATTATTTCGCAGAGTAATGGTACTATCAAGAATGCGGATTGCCACTGGGTCATGAAGTGGGGCACGGCCGCAAACCTTTATGCGAGTGCCTGGGATTAGTCCCATCTCGCGCAAGCGCCTTCCCAGTTCACCGGCAACACTGATCGCTTTTATGATACCGTGCTGATTTTTCTGCATTTGTCGTAAACAAATATTGTTCATTACCCGTCCTTGATAAAATTCCGCGGCTTTTTTTATGTCTCTTTTGTCGAACAACCTGGAGCGGCACTGCAGGAGCAACAACCTTGCCCACAAGACATCTGTGCTTTTTTATCGAAAGCCGTGCGCCATTGCCGGTAAAACTTGCGACCGGTAAAAAAGGCACTTACCAATATAATTATTAATATTAATGATGTTTCCGCCATAATCTTGACCCCATGCGCTCAGTTAGATACACCTAACTTATCGGGCAAAAAATAAGCCCGAATAATCGGACGTTATGTGCACTTCTAAAGGTTTGTAACTAAAATATTTTGTGATACATCTGCGTCGAAGCTGACTGTACCCCCGTTCACCTTCAGAATGCAACGGCTGCCTTTACCGGAACAGATAATGTCTGCCTCAACCCCCGGATACACTCCCATCGCCGCAATACGACTGCATATTGCCCGGTCGCCCGTGACTTTGCAGATTTTGATCCGGCCCGTTTCACCTCTTTTTGACAGAGGGGAGACCAAATCGCTGCAGTGGTGTCTGCCTAAGCATTTTTTTACCGTATCAGTAAAGCAGGAACTGTTTCCTTTGTCTCTTTTTCGCAGCATCGTATTCTCCGTAGTGTGATCCTTTAGGTACCCCAAACACTAATCGCAGTCAACAGTTATTTCAATGTACCAGAATATTATTAGGGGATACTAACAGGATTTTGAAGAGGGCACGAACAGGAGCTTGAACATTTACTCCAAGGTTTAGTTGAGAATTAAGGAGCAGCTTCTGTTTCGACCATGATGTGATCTGCTTCATTATTACGCAGGGTAAGCGTGCTGTCCATAACCCTGAGGGCCACAGGGTCATTGAGCGGAGCCCTCCCTTGAACGGTGATTTCCGTGCCCGGGACAAGGCCCATTTCTCGGATTCGTCTTCCCAGTTCTCCTCCGACCTTGATTGAGATAATGATACCTGATTGATGTTTGGCCATTTGTCGCATATTGATTATTGCCATTGGTTGTTACCTTTTTTCGACAAGATGTTCAAAAGAGCCTCACTATTTGTTGGCACCCCAGGAGTCTTTGAGGGTCACAGTTCTGTTTAATACCGGTCGACCGATTAGTGACTCAACATGATCGGCGCAGAAATACCCCAAACGCTCGAACTGAATTTTGTCGTCGGGATGCAGTTCCATGAGGCTCGGTTCGGCCATTGCGTTGCTGACTACGATCTTGGAATGGGGGTTCATTTGGTCGAGAAAATCTACGTTCTTGTCGGCTTCCGGATCTTCAACTTTGAAAAGTCTGTCGAATAAGCGGACGGTTACCGGCATGGCTTTTTCTGCCGACACCCAGTGGATTGTCCCTTTGACCTTACGCCCATCCGGAGCGGCCCCTCCCCGGGTTTCCGGGTCGTAGGTACAGTGGATTTCGGTAATTTTCCCACTTTCAGCATCTGTCACATGGGATACATAGCGGATGAGATAGGCAAAGCGCAACCGAACTTCCCGGTCGGGCCCGAGGCGGTGATATTTTTTTGGTGGATCTTCCATAAAATCATCACGTTCTATATACAGTTCGCGGGTGAAAGGCACCCTACGTTCGCCCATTTTCGGATTTTGGGGATGATTCATTGCCGCCATCTCTTCAACTTGTCCGACGGGGTAATTATCAATTATCACCTTTATCGGATCGAGAACACACATTCTCCGGGGCGCGCTGACGTTTAGATCGCTACGGATTTCATTTTCCAGAACCCCCATATCAATACGGCTTTCACTCTTGCCGATGCCGATTGTCTTGCAAAAATTACGCAGTGATGCCGGGGTGTAACCACGCCGACGCAGCCCTGAGATGGTCAGCATCCGCGGATCGTCCCAACCATCGACATATTTCCCCATCACCATTTTCAACAGCTTACGCTTGCTCATAACCGTATAACTCAGGTTGAGTCGGGCGAATTCGATCTGGCGCGGATGGCATGGAGTGTTAAGAGAGTCAAGTACCCAATCGTACAAGGGGCGATGGTCTTCAAATTCCAAGGTGCAGAGAGAATGGGTAATGTTTTCCAGCATGTCGGAGAGACAATGAGTGTAATCGTACATGGGGTAGATCACCCAGGTATCAGCGGTGCGGTGATGGTGGTCCTTGAGAATTCTGTAAATGACCGGATCACGCATATTGACGTTAGGCGAGGTCATGTCGATTTTGGCGCGGAGGACATGACTCCCCTCAGCAAACTCGCCGCTCTTCATGCGCTCGAATAGATCAAGGTTTTCAGCGACACTGCGGTTGCGGTAGGGGCTTTCTTTGCCCGGTTCGGTTAAGGTGCCACGGTATTGTCGAATTTCATCAGGGGACAACTGACACACATAGGCCTTGTCGATTTTGATAAGTGCCGCAGCAAATTCATAGAGTTGCGGAAAATAGTCCGAGGCATACAGAGCTTCCTTGCCCCAATGAAATCCCAACCACTTGACGTCTTCTTTGATGGACTCGACATAGCTGACATCTTCCTTACTGGGATTGGTGTCGTCGAATCGCAGGTTGCAAGCGCCGCCGGTTTCTCCAGCAATACCGAAATTCAGGCAGATCGATTTGGCATGACCTATGTGCAGAAAACCATTAGGTTCCGGTGGAAACCTGGTGATAGTCCGATGGTGTTTACCGGATTGCAGATCTTCAGCAATTATTTGACGAATAAAGTCAAGTGGCCTGCCTTCAGATTCTTCTCTTGTTTCCATAAATATAGACCAGTTTAATGGTGAACCGTTTAGTCTCTTAGAAAGATTATTTGGATACTTTTCGTGAAGAGACTTATCCCTTTGTGGGGTTATACGAGGTTGAAAAACTTTTCAATATCCCGGAGGCGTCGAACGACGGTTTCTCTGCCGATGGTCAGGATGATGTCAAACATCGACGGGCCGGCGAGTTGACCGGTGACCACAGTACGCATTGCATTGATGAGAATACCGGGTTTAATCGACAACTCCTCGGCGAATTCCCGAGCCACTCTTTCTGTTTCCTCCAAAGTGAACTGGTTAAGTTTTTCGTATCTGGCGGCAAGTTCGGGTAACCAGGTTTGCAATTCAGCAAATTTCAACACATTTTTTTCGAGCGGCTTCGCATCAATAATGAAGTCGTCGGCAAAATACGCTCTGCCTAGAGATGTAAAATCTTTGAGGGTGTGAAAGCGGTCTCTGATAAGTGTAAGGGTGTCGAGATACCATCTTTCTTTGTCGGAAGCATAACACTCCTGCCACAGATTCTCCGCTTCAAGCTCCTTTCGCACCATCTTTCCAAGTTCGCTGATCGCCATGCTCCTGAGATAGTGTTCATTATAGTAGATGGCTTTAGGATCGGTAATGAATTTCGGGTCATCTTTTTTATAGTTGAAAATGGCGCTCGACTTGTTGATCCGTTCAAGGGAAAAATCTCGAATGAGTTCATCTTTTGAAAAGAATTCCTGGTCGTTACCGGCAGACCATCCGAGCAGGGCGAGAAAATTATTGAAAGCCCAGGGAATGAAGCCGTTGTCTCTATAGAATTGCACAGCTACTATTTCGCCATGACTGCGTTTCGAAATTTTTGCCTTTTTGGTGTCAAGGGTAAGCGGCATATGGCCAAAAATTGGGAGTGGTGCCTCCAAAGCTTCATACAGCAGTACCTGCTTCAGGGTGTTTGTCATATGGTCCTGGCCGCGAATAATGTGGGTTATGCGGTCGCGGATGTCGTCGACCACATTGCAGAGGAGATAGAGCGGTTTGCCGTTTGATCGAACAATTACAAAGTCGTCAATTTCTGAGTAAGTGGCTTCAATTCTACCAAAAATTTTATCATCATACCCGAGTAAACCGCATCTGTCCGGCACCTTGAAGCGGACAACGGCAGGGATTTTGGCAGCTTCTTTGGCAGCAATTACTTCGATGGAGAGGTTGCGGCAGGTTCGGTCATAACCCAGAGGTTTTTTGGCGGCGAGTGCAGCTTGGCGTTTTGCTTCAAGCTCTTCTTTGGTGCAAAAACATTTGTAGGCTGCCCCCGTGGCCAACAATTTCTCAGAGGCATCTATATGATCTGCTTCAAAATCCGTTTGGAAGTAGGGCCCTTCATCATAATCAATACCAAGCCATTCGAGACCATCAATGATACCTTTGATCGATTCAGCGCTTGAGCGGCCAGTGTCGGTATCTTCAATGCGAAGAATCAGTTTGCCTCCGGTTTTCTTAGCGTACAGCCAGTTGTAAAGAGCCGTTCTTGCGCCTCCGATATGCAGATACCCGGTAGGGCTTGGTGGAAAACGCAGTCGCGTTTCAGTCATAAGGTGCTCCCACTGGCAGTTTTTTCAGCCAGAATAATGAAAAATAATTTTATATGATCGCTAAGTCACTCATGGAAATAAGTGGTATGCGTGCTCAATGCAAGGTTTTTGCCACGAGTATATTGCCGGTTGTTATATATCGTTTTCAAACTCAATATACAACATTATAGCGGTTGGAGCAATTTGGGCAACGAAGGTTGGGACACCGGAAAAACCACCCGTCGGAGCAGATAACCACCGTTTTTTTTGATTGTTCTATGAATGGGAAGTTTGTATAGTTTTTCATTTTTTACCGAGAAGTTGTTGGTAGGCGACATATCCTGTGTGAATGCTGACTGTGGTTGGTCCGCTTCGTTCTGTCGAACTTTTTTGAGGGGAATACGATGAGAGTGCTGGTGAGTGACAATTTGTCTCAGGTTGGAATAGACATTCTTAAAAATGCCGGCCTGGAAGTGGATGTGAAAACCGGATTGGCCCCGGAGGAATTAAAAAAAATCATCGGTGATTATGATGGGTTGGCCATTCGCAGCGCAACCCGCGTCACTGCCGATATTTTAGAGGCAGCGCATAAGCTGAAGGTCATCGGACGGGCCGGGATAGGTCTTGATAATGTCGATATTCCGGCAGCCAGTAAAAAAGGCATTGTCGTGATGAATGCCCCGGATGGCAATGCGACAACCGCAGCTGAGCACGCCATTTCTATGATGATGTCGCTTTCCCGTAATATTCCGCAGGCTTGCCGGTCGATGAAAGAGGGGAAATGGGAGAAGAAAAAATTCATGGGCCGAGAAGTCACCGGAAAGACCTTCGGTGTTATTGGTATAGGCAGAATAGGTGCGATTGCTGCAAGTCGGGCCCAGGGGTTAAAAATGAAGACGATAGCCTATGACCCGCATATGCCGAAGGAAATGGCCGAAAAAATAGGCGTTGAGCTGGTCAGCCTTGAAAATTTGGCGAAACGTTCCGATTTTATTTCCGTGCATGTCCCTTTGACCCAGGAAACAAAACACATTGTTTCTACAGAGTTTTTCGCGAACATGAAACCTGAGGCCATGTTTATTGATTGTGCTCGGGGTGGAGTTTGTGATGAGGTGGCTCTTTATGAGGCATTGGTAAATAAGAAAATTGCCGGTGCTGCTCTTGACGTTTTTGCCAAAGAGCCTACAACTTTGGAGAATTCCCCACTTCTAGGTTTGGAAAATTTCATCTGTACGCCGCACCTGGGTGCTTCAACGAGCGAGGCTCAGGAAAATGTCGCTCTGATCATTGCTGAGCAAATTGTTGATTATCTTTTAAAGGGCGCGGTTACCAATGCTGTGAATGTCCCGTCGGTAAGCGATGATGTGCTGGCTCAGGTCGGACCGTACTTGACTTTGGGTGAGATGCTCGGCTGCCTCCATATGCAAATTGCCAAGGGCGGAGTGGCCGAGGTAACTATTGAATACAGTGGTGCATTGGCGGAGTTGAATACCAACCCCATAACGGTCGCTTTTCTCAAAGGACTTTTTTCACCTATCCTGAAGGATGCAGTGAATTATGTTAATGCCCCGATTATTGCCAAAGAGAGAGGGATTCGCGTTGTTGAGTCCAAGAGTGACAAGTCGGACGATTTTATCAATACCCTGGCGATCAAGGTAACAACCAAGGAAGCTGAAAATACCCTGGTTGGCACGGTTTTCGGACGTAATGAGCCGCGTCTTGTTCGTCTTAACTGCTTCAGATTGGAGGCCATGATATCCGGGCCTATGTTATTGGTTTTTAACAATGACGTTCCTGGGGTGATCGGAGCGCTTGGGACAACTCTCGGCAATGCCGGAGTGAATATTTCCCGGATGACAGTTGGCCGTGAAGAAAAAAGCAATCAAAATATTATCCTGCTTAGCACTGACGAACTTGTCTCGAAAGATCTGTTGGTAGAGGTCAAGAGTTTAGTGAATATCAACAACGCCCAGATTCTTGATCTTTCTGCCGTGTAAGCATCACTGCACAAGAGGAACAAAGAAGAACAGTAATTGCTTGTTTTGCGAAAGTATTTTTCCGGTTACCGGGGATGCGATTGACTTGAAAAAAGGAGCAGGGATATGGCGGAAGATGAGAGTAAAGAAGGGAGTGGCTGTGGCTGTGGCTGTGGTGATGGTAAGGTTCCCACTAAAGAGGGGAGATGTGTGATGCCGGAAGTTACCTTTCCTGCCTTTGTAATGTCTTTAAATACCTCTGCACTGTACCATCTTGGTGAGATCGCTGATCCGCAGACAGGCAAAAGGATCATTGAGCCCGACCTTGCAAGACATGCCATAGACACCCTAGTGCTTCTGCAAAATAAGACCAAAGGGAACTTGACGCCGGATGAAGAAGAATTGTTGAAAAACATCCTTTATGACATCAAAATACGCTTTGTCAAAGTAGTGAAAAAGTAGATTCTCGCAATCAATGATCCCGGCTCATTGCAAGATTACTCTCCATGCCCCGGCAAAAATCAACTTGTTTCTCCATGTCATCGGTCGACGTTGCGACGGCTACCATGATTTGGAGACATGGATGCAGAAATTGCAGTTGTATGACACCCTCTCCCTGGAAATTCTCCCCGAAGACAGGAAGATAGAGTTTTTTTGCTCAGACCCTAACGTTCCGGCAGATGGAAGCAATCTTGCTGTACGAGCGGCAGGTGTCTTTTTTGCCGCCAGCCGGAAGGGCGCAGGATACGGGGTGAGAATTTATCTTGAAAAAAAAATACCGATAGCGGCCGGCCTTGGCGGTGGGAGCAGCGATGCCGGCACAGTTCTTCGCGGGTTGAATACCATCTTTGAACAAGAGTTTCGTGAACAAGATTTGATTGAAATTGCACGTCCCTTGGGTGCGGATGTGCCTTTTTTTGCTGTGGGCCATGATGCCGTTGTTGCTCGGGGTATTGGCGATATAATGTATCCTGTCCATTCGATTGACGATTGTTCATTCGTTTTGGTCAATCCCGATATTTATGTCTCAACTGCTTGGGTTTTTCAAAATTTAACATTGACAAGGCGAACGAAAAACTCTAAATTGTCATGCTTTCAAAAGCACAAAACTGTTTCTCCGTTGCTGGCTGAGATGCATAACGACCTTGAACAGGTAACGTGCGCAAGGCATCCTGAAATCGAGCGTATAAAAAGTTCTCTTCTAGCGGCGGGTGCATCGAGGGTATTGATGTCCGGGAGTGGGCCGACGGTTTTCGGGATTTTTCCCGACTCAAATTTGTCATATAGTTTTGATTTTGCACGTATTGTGGGCGGATTACGTCAGGAATACGGCGAAAAAGTATACTTATTAAGGGCTTGCACTGGGGCGTCGCCAAGCGGTAAGGCACCGGGTTTTGATCCCGGCATCCGTAGGTTCGAATCCTTCCGCCCCAGCCACTGCTAACGTACCTTTTACGATTCTTCCGAGTGCATAAAACATGGGACGAGATATAAAGATTTTTTCAGGCAATGCTCATAGGCAGTTGGCAGAAGAAATTGCTGTCCATCTGAATATTCCTTTGAGCAAAGCCGATCTGAGAACATTCAGTGATGGAGAGATCTTTGTCGAACTAAAGGAAAATGTCCGAGGTACCGACGTTTTTCTCATTCAGCCTACATGCACTCCAGTGAATGATCATCTGATGGAATTGGTGATCATGGTTGATGCGCTGAGACGTGCGTCAGCGAGAAGGATAACTGCTGTCGTTCCCTATTACGGTTATGCACGTCAGGATCGAAAAAACGCCCCGCGTGTTCCAATTTCTGCTAAGGTGGTTGCCGAAATGTTCATGGCGGTGGGGGTTCGCAGGGTACTGTGTATGGACTTGCATGCCGGACAGATCCAGGGATTTTTTAATATCCCTGTCGACCATCTTTTTGCGGCGCCGGTTATTCTCAAATATATCAAGCAAAACTTCGGGGAAGATGTCATCATGGTTTCTCCGGATGCCGGTGGGGTGGAGAGGACCCGTGCGTTCGCTAAAAGGTTGAATTCCGGTTTGGCCATTATTGATAAACGTCGTGACAAGCCCAATGAATGCGAGGCAATGCATGTAATTGGCGATGTTGTGGGAAAAACTGCGATTTTGATGGACGATATGGTCGATACAGCGGGGACGCTTTGTTCAGGTGCCAAGACCCTTTTGGAACATGGGGCCAAAGAAGTGCATGCTTGTTGCTCTCATCCTGTTCTCTCTGGGCCGGCGATTGAAAGAATCAACGCTTCTCAATTGAAATCACTTGTCGTTACAAATTCTATTCCCCTTCGTGGTGAATCGCTGAAGTGTGAAAAAATAAAAGTTCTTTCCGTCTCTCGCTTGTTGGCAGAGGCGATTAGCCGGATACATAGTGAGGATTCAGTCAGTTCATTGTTTGTGTAAATGGCGTGGTTTATTTGTTAATATTTTCGATATTCTATAACTGTTTATAATATTCTGCTCAGTCGTTCTTGGTGTCTGGCGGCGACTGTCTGGCAAAGGAGGCTTTATGTTTCAGGTTGAAATGTCCGCATCTGTGAGAAATACATCCGGTAAAGGACCTATGCGGCAACTGCGTATGAAAGGGATTACCCCTGCAGTGGTATATGGTGGTGGTGGAGAAGCTGTCATGCTTCAGTTGGAGACCAAGACACTTATGGCCAAGCTTCTTGAGTTCTATCGCCGCAATACGGTTGTCACTCTAAAAATAGACGGCGTTGCTGATAGGTGTGTGATGATTGGAGAGGTTCAGACGGATCCTGTTCGCGATACTTTAATCCATGTTGATTTTTGTGAAATTGATCTTCAGAAAAAGCGGTCGTTCACTGTTCCCATTGTGTATAACGGCGCAGCTAAGGGTGTTGACCTTGGTGGGGATATGATAATTGATCATACTAATGTCATTCTAGAGGGTAAACCTCTTGATATCCCTGATGAATGTGTGGTTGATGTAACGCCTTTAGCCATTGGTGACAGTGTCAAATGTGGTGAGATCTCCATTCCTGAAAATGTTCGCATGGTTACGGATGTTGAGGTATTAGCCGTCAGTATAATGAAGCCCGGACAGAAGGCGGTTGCCGCTTAATACAATATTGAGCAGGGTCGTGCTGGGATGAAAACATGTGCTAATAGGCTGCTTAAAGGCTTGTAAGGCACATGTGAGTCGCCTGGAGAAGAGAATAAAAGGTCCGAAAAAGGTTTCTTTTTCGGACCTTTCTTTTTTTGGATTAAATGGTTTATGGAAGCAAACGACTACCTGATTGTGGGACTTGGTAATCCCGGCGCGCAATACTGTTTGAACCGCCATAATGTAGGCTTTCAGGTTATTGATAAACTTTCCGGGAGTTGGGGAGCAGTGGGGAGCTTTGTTGAAAAATGGCAGGCATTTTCCTCAAGTTTGTCATTTTGCGGCAAAAAGGTCCATCTCATTAAACCTGTAACCTATATGAATCTGAGCGGTAAAGCAGTAGTTCAATATTTCCGGTTCTATAAAATATTGCCTGACCAACTGCTGGTTATTCATGACGATCTTGACATGAACCCAGGACGTTTAAAACTGGTTAAAGGTGGTGGTGCTGGAGGCCATAATGGTATAAAATCTCTCGTTGAATGCTTAGGCTCTAACGATTTCTATCGGTTGAAAATCGGAATCGGAAGGCCTGGGAAAGGGGATGTTCATCCCGGATTCCCAGTTGAAAAGTACGTGCTCAGTGATTTTGACACCCTTGAAACGGCTCTCATGACCACCCGATATCCCATACTGGATGAAGGCATTCGTCTTTATCTTCAGGATACACCTGAAAAGGCTATGGGGCTTCTTAATGGCCTGAAGTGAAGCAGACCCTTTGGTGAAGAAAAACCTCAACCGTCATCATCTCATTTTATTATGATCAGTTTTATGCTTGGATGGCAGGGAAAAAGTGCGGCAATTATTCTGCAAATGTGTTACAAAGAAAATGTACAGTGTTAAGAAATACTGATCTTCAGTATCACCCGCTGCAGCAAAAATATCAATCACAACCGGATTAAAGAAATTTCTCTTTAGAGTTCGGCGCATTCCCCTTGTTTGCAGATGCTTGTATAGTGTCATACCACTCAGCTACTAGTGTGTCCGGCCTTATTGAAGGCGTTTTTATAAAAGGAGAAAACTGTGTTTTCTGAAGGTGATATGGCTGTATATCCAGCTCATGGTGTTGGTGTTATTAAAGCCGTCGAGACGAAGAAAATCGGTGGAATTGACCAATCATTTTACATTTTAGAAATTCTTGACAATAGCATGAGAATCATGATTCCTACCGCCAGCAGTAAAAATGTCGGCCTGCGAGCTATTGTCGGGAAGCATGAGGTAAGTAATGTTTTCGATATATTAGCGGATCGCTCAGTAGCTCTGGGTACTCAGACCTGGAATAGACGGTACCGTGATTATATGGAAAAGATCAAGACCGGATCTGTCCATGAAGTTGCTGTTGTATTGCGCGATCTTTTCCTTCTGAGTGTTGACAAGGATTTGAGTTACGGTGAGAGAAAGATGCTCGATACTGCCAAAAACCTCCTCGTCAAAGAATTGTCATTAGCGCAGGATACTGAAGAAGCAGCTGTAAGCAAAACCATAGAAGCCATCTTTTCCTAATAAGGGACTCAGCCGCTCATATGGAAGTAGTTGTTCCGGTCAGAGACAGTTCTTCTTTCCACGGCAATTCTATTCACGTTGCAATTGATGCGGGAATGGCGGGAATTCGATTAGATCAATTTCTTGCTTTAACTATTCCATCAATCTCAAGATCCGTCCTTGCCAATTCTATTCGAAAAGGCCATATCTGCATCGATGCGATTTGTCGCAAAAGCAGCTATCGACTTAAAGAGGGGGAGGTCGTCAGCGGCCATATTGAGCAACAAGAGGACATAGCTGTCCAGCCTCAATCGATCAATCTTTCAATCATCTACGAAGATGAATTTCTCCTGCTTTTGTCAAAGCCACCAGGGCTTGTCGTACACCCCGGGAGTGGTAATCCTCATGGTACACTTGTGAATGGCTTGGTCCATTATTGCCAATCGATTGCCGAGGTTGGTGATAGTTTGAGACCAGGCATAGTTCACAGGCTTGATAAGGATACCTCGGGAATTATGCTTGTGGCTAAGCAGGGTTTCGTTCACCGGAAGTTGGTCGACGACTTCAAGAACCGACGACTCACCAAGGAATACCTGGCATTACTCCACGGTGTGCTTAGGGAAAAAAGCGGTCGATTGGTTGCATCTATAGGTCGCCACCCAGTCCAGCGTCAGAAGATGGCCATTGTTTATGGCGGGAGGCATGCCGTCAGTAATTGGCAGGTGCTTCAGGAATTTCCCAATGTCTTTTCCTTAGTAAAAATTATGATTGAAACCGGGAGGACGCATCAGATTCGCGTCCATATGGCTCATCTTGGCTGCCCGGTAGTGGGCGATAAAGTGTATGGTGGGCATCGCGATAATAGTGTCTTTCCGAGGCAACTCCTGCATGCATCGAGATTAGTTTTTCGTCATCCCGTTACTGATCAACCGATGGATTATACTGCTGCGCTTTGGCCTGATTTTGCCGACGTTTTAAATGGCTTGCATGGTGATCAGGCTCTGGAGGCGGCAGGCCAATGAATATTGCCGTGACGGGTGGTTTGGGTTCAGGGAAGAGCACAGCCAGCAGGATTCTCGCAGTCGCAATGTCAGCCGAGCATTTAGATGTCGATGAGCTTTGCCGGCAGCAAATGCATCCGGGCAATTTAGGCTTTAAACAATTTGTTGAGGTTTTTGGCAACCGCTATCTTTTGCCGGACGGCTCGATCAACAGACAACTTTTGCGCCAGGCTGTGTTTGCTGATAGCAGAGTGAAAAACGATCTGGAAAAAATCCTTCATCCCATAGTTCAAAGGCAGGTTGCTGAATATTATGTGCAGTGTCTTGCCGCTGGAAAACGCCTCGTAGTTGAGGTTCCACTGCTCTTTGAAGTTGGGTGGCAACATGATTTTGCTGTGTGTGTGGTTGTATATGTTTCCGAAGAGCTTTGCTTCAATCGGGTGGCAGCACGAGATGGTTTCACGGCAGATGCGATACAACGGATTTGTGCGGCGCAACTCCCTCTTTCGGAAAAATGTAAGTCTGCCGATTTTGTCGTTGATAATAGCGGGACATTTGTCAGTACGGTGAAACAAATTGCCTGGCTCGGGGAAAAACTCCTGGGCAGAGAAAGTGATGGGAAATGTGCAAAATGACAGGGCAAGCGGTTGCCACATAGTAACTTGACAATTTTATACTGTAAACGGCGTAAGGAGCCGTAACAAAATCATAATAATTAGCCAAGTTATTTTGTGGCGGCCCCTAAAAAGCTTGACAGTAAAGACGTGAATACGTATAAGGAGGCAATGATTTTTATATTCAATCCCTGTCTTTGTTGAATCATCTCTTTTGAATCCTGTTTGTTCCACGCCGCTGTGAGATAGCCTGTATCCGGAAGATAGTTCTAGGATCATCTACAGACTTCAAAATGTTTGATTCGCCACTGATCTGGTCGTTTATCCCATTCTATTTTTAGTATCTGACCGACACACAGCACTCAACGAGTCGTATTGAAATCAGAAATGATTTCCGTTGCCATGGATTTTGTCTAGGCATGTCTTGCAATGCATGGACTTGACAGAAATTAATAAATCCACACCGATGACATGGCGAAGAACCTGACGCGATTTGGCGTCAAAGGTGTTTTCCCGTTATGCTGCCAATAATTCCAGAAAGGAGAAGTAGATTAATGAATCTGGCGGAACTTAAACTGATGAAAATCGGTGAATTGGTGGCGCTTGGCCGATCATTAAAGGTCGAAGGCTACAGCGCGCTGCGTAAACAGGAACTTATATTTGCAATTCTTAAAGCCCAATCCGACAAGGATGGAAAGATGCGCGGTAGTGGAGTCCTGGAAATACTACCCGATGGCTTCGGTTTCCTCAGAGCCCCTGATTACAATTACCTGCCTGGACCGGATGATATATATGTTTCACCCTCGCAAATTCGTCGATTGAATCTTCGCACCGGCGATACCATTGAAGGTTTGGTCCGTTCGCCCAAGGAGGGAGAGAGATATTTTGCTTTGCTCAAGGTAGACAGTGTCAATTTTGATCCTCCCGAAGCATCTAAGCAGAAGACATTGTTTGGCAACCTTACCCCGCTTCATCCCAATGAAGCTTTTACCTTGGAGTGGCAGCCGGATAACATTTCCATGCGGATTATGGATATGTTTGCGCCCATCGGCAAGGGTCAGAGAGGACTCATCGTTGCTCCACCACGAACTGGCAAAACGGTACTCATGCAAAAAATTGCTAACTCTATTGTGCGAAATCACAAAGAGGTGTATCTGATAGTCCTTCTCATTGATGAACGTCCGGAAGAGGTCACGGAAATGACCAGGAGTGTCAAGACGGCCGAGGTTGTCAGCTCGACCTTTGACGAACCACCGCAGCGACATATCCAAGTAGCAGAAATGGTTATAGAAAAGGCAAAAAGACTGGTCGAGCATAAAAAAGATGTGGTGATTTTGCTTGACTCGATTACTCGACTCGCCCGAGCTTACAACACTGTCACCCCGGCAAGTGGCAAAATCCTTTCCGGCGGTGTTGAGGCAAACGCCTTGCATCGGCCCAAACGTTTCTTTGGTGCGGCAAGGAATATCGAAGAGGGCGGAAGTCTGACCATTCTGGCCACGGCACTTATCGAAACAGGCAGCCGAATGGATGAAGTAATCTTTGAAGAATTCAAGGGAACCGGCAATATGGAATTAATTCTTGATCGGAAGATGGCCGATAAACGAATATTTCCGGCTATCGATCTCAAGCGGTCAGGGACTCGTAAGGAAGATCTCCTTATCAAAGCAGATGCATTGAACCGGATTTGGATACTTCGGAAACTTCTCAACTCCATGAATCCCGCCGATTGTATGGATTTCCTTATAGATAAGTTGAAACTGCAGAAGTCAAACGCTGATTTCCTTGATTCCATGAACACATAAGATTTTCATGCAAGCATGAAAATCCCCAATTTTTGTTGAAAAAAATTACTGTTTGGGTAATATACCGCTCTTGCAGTAAAAAATATTCTCATTATCGTTAATTTTTGTTCACCCTCTGGGGTGTTGGAGGAATAGTGGCTATGAAGAACGGAATTCATCCTGAGTATAATACTATCGATGCGGCTTGTGCGTGTGGAAACAAAGTCGAAATAGGTTCGGTAATGAAAGAAATGAAGGTGGAGATTTGCTCCGCCTGCCATCCCTTTTTCACCGGTAAACAGAAACTTATTGATTCGGCTGGACGCATCGAGAAATTCAAGCAGCGTTATGCACAGCATTACGCAAAATTAGGAAAGGAAAAATCCTAATCCATCTTTCCCCGGTGTCGGTTATTTGCCGACAAACAATGTATTTTCTTTGAGGTCCACAACGATGCTCGCCATGGTTGTGGACTTTTTCTTTCTCTTTTTGGCGTGAATAGGGCTGGATATGTTTGAAAGATTTGCTGACCTCGACGAAAAGATATCACATCTTGAGGGTCGGTTGTCCGATCCTCAACTGGTAAACAACCAAAAGGAATATCAAAAGGTTGTTCGAGAGCACGCCCATCTGATTAAACTTAACGCCAAGTACCATGAGTACATGCAGGTTCAACAGGAAATCAGCAACAACAAGGTAATCCTCTTTGATGAATCAGAAGACCAGGAGATGAAAGACCTGGCCAAAGCCGAACTAGAAGAACTGGCTGACAAGGAAAAGCAACTCGATCAGGATATGAAGATCATTCTTCTGCCTAAAGATCCCAATGACGATAAAAATATTTTCCTTGAAATCAGAGCGGGTACCGGAGGAGATGAGGCAGCACTTTTTACTGGGGATCTGTTCAGGATGTATAGTCGCTTCGCTGAAAATATGGGTTGGCGGGTTGAGATTATGAGTTCCAATCCCATTGGTGTCGGCGGATTCAAAGAAATCATTGCCCTTATCAGTGGAGAACAGGTCTATTCAAAGCTTAAGTACGAAAGTGGCACCCATCGTGTCCAGCGGGTACCCGAGACAGAAACTCAGGGCCGGATTCATACCTCGGCGGTTACTGTGGCAATTTTACCGGAAGTCGACGAGGTTGAATTAAATATCGATATGAACGAGTTGAAGTTTGATGTTTTTCGATCATCCGGGCCGGGGGGGCAATCGGTTAATACAACCGACTCTGCCGTGCGGGTCACTCATCTACCGACCGGCCTTGTTGTCATCTGCCAGGATGAAAAATCTCAACATAAAAACAAGGCCAAGGCATTGATTGTTTTAAGGGCACGATTGCTCGACCAAATGGAACGGGAGCGCCACGACAAGATTGCCCAGGATCGCAAAAGCCAGGTTGGCAGCGGCGACAGGAGTGAGAGAATTCGTACCTATAACTTTCCCCAGGGACGTATGACGGACCATCGAGTCAATCTCACTCTTTATAAACTTGATTCGATAATAAGCGGCAAGATTGAAGACGTGATTTTTCCTCTGATAGCCCATGATCAGGCGGAAAAACTCAAAAGTATTCAATAAGATTTTGGTAAATTTGATGTTTTGGAAAGCATCGGCCAAACATTGTGATTTTTGACCTGTGAACGACAGATGCATCTTTCAGCACTCCTTCAATATGCAGCAGGTGAACTCGAAAAGGCTGGGATAGATGAATATTTGCTTGAAGCACGACTGCTCCTGGGAGCCTGTTTGGGAAAAACACGAACGGAACTTTTTCTTCTGGGAATGGAGGAAGTGGCGACTGCAGATCAAATAAAATACCTAAGCTTTATTGGTCGCAGAAAAGAGAGAGAACCAATTGCTTATATTTTAGGGGAGCAGGAATTCTGGTCAATGCCGTTTTTTGTTTCCCCGGCCGTCCTCATCCCGAGGCCTGAGACTGAGTTTCTGCTTGATCGGGCTTTAGCACTTGTAGTGCCGGAAAATTTGCAAAAGGGGGCTCTGCTTGATCTTTGCTGCGGAAGTGGCGTGATTGCCGCAGTACTTGCAAAGGAAACAGGGAAAAGGATTATCGCTGCAGATATCTCGCCAGTGGCACTCGAAGTTACCAGATCCAACCTTTTGCGTCACGGTTTGCTGGGGCGGGTGGCTTTGGTAGAGGCTGATTTGTTTTCTGCTTTTCGCATGCGTCGTGATTTTTCACTCATAGTATCGAACCCGCCGTATGTAAGTCGTTTTGATGTTGAAAACACTCTGGAACCAGAGGTTGCGAAACACGAGCCAAGGCTTGCCCTGGATGGAGGGAATATGGGGATGGATTTCATTCTCAAGATACGGCAGGAGGCACCGAAACGCATCTGCCCTGGCGGACAATTGTTCATGGAAATAGGAGCAGATCAGGGTGATACGGCACGTTTCCTTTTTACTGAATGGCAACAAGATTCCCCAGGTTTTGAAGAGGTTACCATACTCGTCGATTATGCAGGTCGAGACAGAGTACTACATGCTAAAATGGTGCAATGAAATTGAATGGTGACAGGCTATGGAGAAACTGATCGTCGAGGGCGGCATACCGCTACATGGTGAGGTACGTATCAGTGGCGCAAAAAACGCTGCACTGCCTTTGATGGCAGCGACACTGCTGACGCCGGGGCGACATACTCTACGAAATGCTCCAGACCTGCGTGACACTCGTACCTTTATTCGCCTTATGGAAAATCTAGGGGTTAAAAGTGAGCGCAATGGCGACGTCCTGATTCTTGATTCAACCCATTTGAACAGCACCGAGGCACCTTATAATCTTGTGAAAACCATGCGAGCTTCGGTGTTGGTTTTAGGGCCTTTGCTCGCCAGGTTCGGCAGAGCCAAGGTCTCAATGCCTGGAGGCTGTGCTATCGGTGCCAGACCGATCAATTTCCATATTATGGGATTGGAGCGCCTCGGAGTTATCTGCAATCTTGAAGGGGGCTATGTCGATGCCCATATTGATGGACGGATGCAGGGAAATGTTATCTATTTCGATATACCTTCCGTTACCGGCACGGAAAATCTGCTGATGGCAGCTGTACTGGCTGATGGGACGACGGTTCTCAGAAATGCTGCCCGTGAGCCGGAAATTGGCAATCTCATCGACATGTTGAACATGATGGGGGGGAGAATTGATGGTCGCGACACAGATAAACTCACCATTCATGGGGTGAAGGAACTCAATCCTGCCGACTGTACAATTATACCCGACCGGATTGAGACTGGAACCTATCTCATTGCCATAGCCGCTACCGGCGGTTCCGGCAAGGTAACTGGTTGCAATCCTGCTCATCTGCCCGCACTTCTTGAAAAGCTACGTTCAGCTGGCCTCGTAATCGACGAAACCGAGGATTCAATCAGCATCAGCTGGCCGGCCAGACTGCAAGAAACACCGATACTGGGTAGCGTGGATATCAAGACAATGCCTTTTCCCGGGTATCCAACCGACCTTCAGGCGCAATATATGGCTTTGATGACGCTTGGTTCGGATATTTGCGTGATAACCGAAACAATCTTTGAAAATCGTTTCATGCATGTTGCTGAGTTACAGAGAATGGGTGCAAAAATCCGGGTTGATGGTCATTCGGCAGTTGTTTCCGGTCGTGGAATGCGCGGGCTGAGCGGTGCTCCGGTCATGGCTACCGATTTGCGGGCCAGTTCATCTCTCGTTATTGCCGGGCTCGCAGCGTCCGGGCGGACGGATATTTCTCGTATCTATCATCTGGAACGTGGGTATGAAAACCTGGTGGAGAAGCTCACCGGCCTGGGCGCACGCGTGTGGAAAGAACAAGAGTAAAAAAGTGAGACCTTTTCATGATTTGCCAATGGCGCCGCAAGAGAGTATCTTGAAGAGAGATTGAAGATGGGTATCAACTGTTCTGTAACTTCTTTTTTACAGTGGGACAAGAAGCCATTTCAACAGAAATTGATCAAGGTGTTTGATCTGTTGGAAAGTGGATACTTAGGAGTTCGGTTGAAATAATGACAACGGATTTTTCCAAGAAAATGATGCTGGGATTCATCAGAAAATACAAAAAAAGAGTGATTTTTGTTGGCGTGGCCTTGGTTTTCACTCTTTTGGTCGGGGTGGGGGTGTCACTTCAGAAAAAAACACGCTCGGGAAAGGAGTTCCAACCAGAATCTCCTCCGAAAACGGTGGAATTAAGACTCCAGAGCAAGAAGGCAGACGCGGGAGAGACCACTGATGTCCCGCAGTCAGCTTCCTTTTCTCTCAAACCTTTGCCTGATGAGCTTTTGCAGCAATTGACTTCTCTGGAGAATTTTAACGAGGACGTCGTGGCTGCCAAATATTCCGGTTTGCGGGTGTTGTGGCCGGGCTATTATTTTACTTTACAATCGATCGAGGGGAGCAAAGCAACCCTTGTTCTTGATGTGGCCGAGGATGGTTTCGGAGTGGTGATTGAGAGTGACGTGGACACGGCGACATATCCGCAACTTGGTGATCTTGAATCCGGGAAAAAGCTCTGGATTGGTGGTGAGATACTGGCGGTTGATCGATCCGGGACGGGAACCATATATTTGAAGACCGAGCATCTCAATTTCGGTGACGCGCCAACTCCTCCTGCAAACCGACAACCGGCAAAATAAAGAAATTCGCCAACCCATCAAGGCTATTGTCAATTATTGGGGCAGGGGAGGGTGATTGTAAAGATTGCTCCGCCATTCTCGCCACAGTTTACGTCGATTACACCTTGATGCTCGATTATAGTTTGTTTCACTATCGCTAAACCAAGTCCGGTTCCTTCCGGTCGTGTCGTGAAAAACGGTTCAAAAATCTGCTCTCTTTTATTCTCCGCAATGCCCGGTCCGTTATCTTCGATCGAAATTTCAATTGCTTCCTGAAAATCCTTGTTTTTTATCTCACGTGCCTGGATGGTAATGCGTTCTTTGCCGGGAGGGCAAAAAGCCAAGCCATTGAGGATGAGATGGGTGAAAACCGTAAACATCTCCTTTTCATCGGCCCAGATGTCAACTGTGCGGTTAAAATTGCAGAATATCTGCGCCGACTCCGGCCAGGCCGGATCTGCCTTGCAGACTTGCAGAACTTCCTCAATGCAGCCACGTAGCGAAAACCAATTGCAATTGGCGATCTCCGGTCGCGAAAATCGCAAAAAATCCCCAATAGTTTCAGTGAGGCGGCTGGATTCCCTGAGGATGATGGTGGTCAATTGAAAATTGCTGTAATTCTCGGAGCCTCCAGATGAGAATTCGTTGGCAAGTACTTGGGCTGATCCCGAAATTGCCGTCAGGGGGTTGCGAAAATCATGGGCGATACTGGCACTCATCATGCCGATGGCGGCGAGTTTTTCATTCTGTCGCAATTGGCGCTCCAGTTTCTCAATTTCACTTATATCTTTTAAGGTGATAATTTTGTGAGGAGGCTCCTGGGAAGACCGTTCGGTTTCTGAATGTTGAATATTTATATGGGAATAACCGATTCGTACTCTACTGCCGTCGTTTTTGAGAAAATCACTGGTCAACCGGTTGTTGTCTCCAGAAAGATCGAAACTGGGAAAAGCTGTTTGCAGTTTTTGGCCAATGAGGTTAGCAGGTGGTAAGCCGGTTATCTTCTCGATGGCATTATTGGCTGAGGTAATAAGTGTATTGGCATCGATGGTAATGATGCCGGTGGATATATTGTCGAAAATTTGTTTGTAGAGAATCGCCAGCCGGTCAAAATTCTTAATGGAATCAGTGAGAGCGTTTTCAGTTTTTTGGAGACGTAAACCAAAGAGGGCGCTGAGAATCGCGGCAAGAAAGAAGGTCAGTCCCTGGACGGAAAAATGGTTAAAGATGACCATCGGATTGGGTGATGCTTCCCACAGATACTCGCGCAGGTATTCTGGGTAGAGGCCGTATGCTTCGAGAAAGAGAACGGTTCCGTACAGGAGTGTTGCCGATGCAGCGGCTACAAGGCCGCCTTTGCGTGGGAGCAGAAGACCGCCGGCGACAATGGGGAAAAAGAAGACCGAGGTAAAAATTGACCGAGAAGAGCCGGAAAAAAAAACCAGCAACGCTACAAAAAAGGTATCGAGGAGATTTTGTAGGAAACCGAATTTGCGGAGGTTGCCGTCATAAATCAGGAGAAAAAAAGCCGAAAGTATAGTTGTTAGAAAGACGAGAAGGAGCAAAAGGATAAGCAAATTAGGTGGCAGAACGATTACATCATACTGGGCACTGCGGAAAAAATAACTGATAGCCAGGAGCAGTGTATAAAGAACTATACGCAGCGCCATCATCCACAGCAGCTGATTTCTGAGAATCTGGTTGATGCTGAAAGCATTTCTGGCACGGCCGATGAGGGTGGAAAGATCCATGTGATTCAACTTAACCCGTATTTTTTCACTTTATAACGCAGGGAACGAAAGCTGAGTTGCAGAAGCTCAGCCGCCCGCATTTTTGAGTTGTTGGTTTTGGTCAGGGCGTGGGATATGAGGCGCTTTTCCAGATTATCGATTATTTTCTCTAAGCCAAGATCAAATAGCTCTTCCTCGCTGGCGGCTGCCTGAAAGAGGTTGCCGTGCCCATTGCCTGTCGCATCAGGAGTTGTCGGTCTGGTCCTGCCGGAAAAGGTCAGACTCTCCGGGAGAATTATATTCGATCCGGCCAGGGCAACACCTCTTTCGATAATATTCTCCAATTCTCGAACGTTGCCGGGGAAGTGGTAATTCATGAGGACCTGTAAACCGTAGGAGGAGATTTCCTGTACTTCTTTGGCCAGTCGCTGTGAGTATTTTTTCAGGAAGAAGTCGACCAGCATCGGCACGTCCTCCTTTCTCTCACGCAGCGGAGGCACCCGCATCGGGACGACCGCAAGGCGATAGAAAAGATCTTCCCGAAATCTGCCTCCCCGAATTTCATCTTCGAGATCTTTATTGGTAGCTGCAATAATACGGACATTTATTCGTTTTGTACGCGTCCCGCCGACCGGCTTGATCTCTCGTTCTTGCAAAACCCGCAAGAGTTTTGTCTGGATAATTGGCGTTAACTCACCAATTTCGTCAAGAAACGCGGTGCCGTTATCGGCCTCATTGAACAGGCCAGATTTATCGGAAATAGCCCCGGTAAAAGAGCCCTTGACGTGGCCGAACAACTCACTTTCCATCAGATCTTCAGGGATGGCACTGCAGGTAATGGGCACGAAATTCTGATCGGCAACTTTACTGTGTTTATGGATGGCCTGGGCTACCAGTTCCTTGCCGGTTCCCGATTCCCCATAGATCAGGACATTGGCAGGTGTCGGAGCCACACGCTTAATCATGTCGAAGATTTTTAACATTTCCCGGCTCTTGCCGATTATTTCTGGAAACGAGGTGCTGAGATCTTGGGGTTTTATGGTTTGTTGAGTTTTGCTGGTAGCTGATTCAATAACCGATTTAATCTCGTCGACATTGAACGGTTTAGTGATATAGTCGAAGGCCCCATTTTTCATTGCCAAAACTGCATCGTCGGGAGATGCAAAGGCAGTTATCATTATAACCGGCAAGCCAGGGTATTCATCTTTAACCGCCTCAAGGAGTTCAATGCCTGTCATGCCGGGCATGCGTATGTCGCTGACAATGACGTCAACCTCGTGGTTGTCGAGAATCTCCAGAGCTTTTTTACCACTTTCGGCAATGGCAACTTTATGCCCTTCTTTTTCAAGAAGGATCTTAAGAAATTCCCGCATACTACGTTCATCATCGACGATCAATACCTGGGCCATGGTCACCTTTTTGTGATTTGAGTTGCAGCGTTCCGAAAGTGCATCTCACCGGATTGTGTATTTTGAAAGTTACAAGACGAAGAAATGCATTTCTTAGGTTTTAATAATATCTTATCGTGCGGCAAGAGACAAGAAGGGGATGGAGGGCGGCACAAAAAACAATATGATTCCGCTTTGCTGGCGAGCGAAAATGATACATTACAGGCTTAAGGCAATCGGTGATTGCCTTAAGCGGGAAGCCTATGGAGACTCGATACAGGAGGCAGTTTGTCGCACATCTGATATCGGCATTCATTCAGTAAGGGAAACTGCAAGGGATCTTGCAGAATTGGTGAAGAGATTTATCTCGCTTGACTGTCGCACAATAGTGCTGGTTTTTAGACCCTCTTTGATTTCCTCCTGCAACTGTCTAAGCGTTAAGGCGTCGTGAATAATTTTTGCTTGGAGCGAGTCGCTCTCATTGATTTTCTCCGTATGGTTCAGTAATTCGCAAATTTCTTGTATCATAGGTTCGCTGGCCCCAACCTTTATCAAAATGGTTTGGGCTGCGACAAGACCGGTGTCATGAAGATAGGCGGCACAAAGCAAGATGGCAAGGTTGCCCCCCTCAGCCTTGCCAATGTTCTCAGCGAATTGTGCTGTTATGGAGGCCTGGCGGATCCGTTTGAAATCATTTTGAAAAAACCTCTTCATTTGCACAGCCACCTTGTCTTTGAGGAGATTGTCTCGTGCCCCGGTGAAATCTTCAGGCAGTCCTCCTAAGCATTGCTCGGCATACGGGCAATAGGAGGCACAGCCAAAATCCATCTTCGGGTTGACAAAGCGATGACCGCAGTGGCCACACTTTCTGCTGGTATCATCCTTGTAAAATTCGACAGTTGTATTGCATTTGGGGCACTGCGCATCGAAGATGGCGCTAGCTTTCCAATATTTCATATCCTGGCCCGGGCATTTCATAGACACTCTCCTCTGTGATATTTGTGAATAAAAGCAGTTTGCTGCGCCGCTCTCTTCACATTTGCATAACTCATTATGAGAAAGTGTACTTTAACCATCACTCCCTATCATTGATCTAGGTCAAGGCGGGAGGTTTCTTTTTGTTACAGAAAAAAAACATGGTTATGCGGGGCAAAAGTCAGCCATCAGCTTGTCTGTTGCCAAAACAGAGGGAGCATTTTCCGGCAGTTCAAGCAAGGACCGGCGTTCCATGTCGAATTCAAGTAGGGCCGGGTCATGGGGAATGATACCGGCTATCGGCAAACCGATTTCGGAAACCTCGGCCATAAAGGCATCGCTGAGCCTTTCCGGACCCCGGGTCACGATAATTGCCAGTTTTTTCACATCAAGTTTCAGGCCGGTCAGCATCTGGTTGATCCTCCGCACAGCTCGCAAGCCCCTCAGAGAATAATCAGTGACCAGAAAAAGAACGTCTACCTGGCCGCTGGTGCGTCTACTCAAGTGTTCCATTCCAGCTTCGTTGTCGACAACCGTGTATTTATAATGGCTGGCCAGCTTATCGGTGAAACGGTTTAGGATATTGTTGACCATGCAATAACATCCTTGGCCCTCCTGCCTGCCCATGACCAGCAGATCAAACTTAGGTTTTTCGATCAGGGCCTGTTCAATGAGGGTTTCCAGGTAATTAATTTTGTCCATCCCTGACGGGATGCCCTGTGGATCCTTCATGTAAGTTTCACGAATCTCGCCGATCGTGGTGGTGACATCCAGGCCCATCGTTTCCCCAAGATTGCTGTTGGGATCTGCATCAACTGCAAGAACTGGAGTTTTTCCATTTGCCCCGAGGTAGCGAACGACCAATGTTGCCACGGTGGTTTTGCCAACTCCACCTTTGCCTGCAAATGCAATTACTTTACTCATATATATATCTCCGTCATAATTGATTGTTACTCAGAAAAGATACTACACTATTTGACCATCATGACGAGTTGGTCAGGCCAGTATCAATGCTCAGACAACAGTAAACATCTTCCAGCTAAAAAAAAGAAAAAACCACCCTATCAAAAAAGATGATGGGTGGTTTGTGTTTGCAGATATCTGACGGCTTTATCTATCGGTCATAAGGCTGCGACTTTTGCTTTCTTTTTCTTCTTCTCCAGAACGGGTGGACCAAGGAGACTTTTGAGTCGCTGTATGTCTTCAATAGCGATGGTGCTGTTGGTGGCAATCCCCAAGGTTTGCTCATCTATGCCGAGACAGAGTCCGAGAAGTTGTGGGAAGAGGAGTACCGGAAGAAGCTTTTCTCCCGAGGCCACGGCGAGGATGTTTTTCTGCGTGGTATCGAATTGGAGATGGCAATAGGAACAAATTGGGGTGATATAATCAGCCCCTGAAGCCTGAGCTCCTGTAATTTTTTCTTTCAGCAACTTGTGGGAAAGATCATTGTTGATTCCCTCTAGTGCCGCCCCGCAGCACTCAAGCTTACCTCGCCAATCAAGACTTTTTACTCCGGTAGCCTGGAGCAGTTCCTCGGTTATTCGTGGCACGAACGAATCGTCAAAGCGGGTGATTTCCCTCGGTCGGAGGATATGGCACCCTTGGATCACTGCGATATTGAGATCGGTAAAGGCATTGACCCGCTGAGCCTTGATTTTTTCCAGTCCTACCTCTTCGTAGAGTACGGTAAGATAGTGTTTGACAGCGGCGGCACCAGAGTAGTGAAGACCCTCTTTGGCAAGGATGGCATTCATTTCTGCCATGAGTTGCGGGTTTTTGCCCATAACGTTTTTGGCTTTCTGGAGGCTGGCAAAACAGCAATTACAGATAACCAGGATATCCATGCCTCTTTTTTCGGCAATGGCCAGGTTTCTGACTGAAGGGAGGATGTAGGCCTTTTCGTCGACGTTGCGAACGGGATAGCCACAGCAGTTGAATTCCGGAATGACCTCGAGCTCAATGCCAAATTTTGCGAAGACCGCCGTCGTTGACGTTGCATATTGTTGAATGCGGATAGGGATATTGCAACCCTGAAAAAATGCGTATTTCATGAGTTCGCTCCTGCTTCAATTTTATTGAGGGCACCGTTCTTCAAGGTGTAGAAGATATCACAGAGTTCGACCTGATTCGGACAGTGCTCTTGGCAAAGATAGCAGGTGGAGCAACTCCAAATCATCTGCGCTCCCATGGCCAGTTCAGTGTTACCGATTCCGAGACTGAACATGATTTGATGTGGCAACATTCCCAGAGCTTCTGCAGGATTGTCGTAACTGCGCACCACCGGGCAGATGTTAGTGCAGCGCTGACATGAAAAACATCCGCGAAAGGTGGTGTTGCCAATATCCTTGGATTTACAAAGGGTCATCGGCAGGGCCATATCGGCAAGATGCTGAAAACTCTTTTTGAAGATGTCGGTCACTTTTTTGAGCGCCTGCAAATGGTCGTCGACGAAGTTCTGTGCCAAGGCTAAAGGAAATGAGAAGTGGCTGAGCATTGCCGTTTCCGGCATGCCTTGTCCGAGCAAGGCATAGCGTGCGCTGACGAACAACTCCTTTAAGTTTATTCCCGATGGACAGACTGTAGTGCAGCGATCACAACTGGTACAGACATACAGGCCCTGCTGCATTCGCTTCAGGATCACCGGGTCATTTTCTTTGCCGGCGGCAATTTTTTTGAGGTACTGAACCTTTTCGGAGGGAAGGATGAAATCGTTTTTAAAGGATTCAAAAAACATGTTGGAGGAACACTCAAGACTGCATGTTCCGCAATGGGTGCAAGCGGAAAGGCCAATCATCTGGTGGGTGAGAATATTTGACGGCTCTCGCACTTGATCGCCGGTGACACTTTTTACGATCAAACTTACGGGTGCGGCAAGAATGTGAAACATCTTGCTGAAAGGGAGCCACGCTAAAAAGGCCAGGCAGGAGATAATGTGCAGATACCAGAAAAGCGTTACTGTCGCAGAATCACCTAAAATGGAGAAGAACAAGGGGGTGATCTTTGCCATGGTAAAGCTGGCGAAAGCATTTCTGTAGGAAACGTGACATTCAATACAGCTGTCACCATTAATTTCCCGACCTTTGGCAACAAGTTCCGGTGCTGGAGGCAGTTTAACATTGGGAGAGACGAGCCCGTTTTCCTGAACCCAAAAGGCCTCAAGGGCCTTTGCGTCTTCCTCGCTGGAGAATGAGGCATATTCATCCACCATGTTCTGGTACTTCGAGGGGGAGGCGATCTTGGCGCCCTCAAGGAGCATCCCGGAAAGGATAATGACACCCAAAAACACGAGAGCCGCCCAGTCGCTGGCATAGGTTTTCAGTCGCTGGGGTTTGAGGGTTATACGGCGAAAGGCGGCTATCGCCACACCGGCAAGAACCATTACCCCGAAAAGATCGCGTAGAAATAGATAGGGGTTAAGGGTTGACTGATACCCTTTGAAAAGAGTTTCAGTTACCACTGAATCCATGGCATGCATGAGAAGCAACAGCATGAAGCCGGTAAAAATAAAGGTGTGCGCTACCCAGCGCAGGGAATTTTTATCAAAGATGCGCTTCTGAAAGAGGAGATCAACAAATACAGATTTTATAATAAGAAAAATCTTGGCACTGAAAAGCGCTCCAAACACTCCCTTCAGTGCCTCAGCAAGTCGTGCACCTACAGGCGTGGTGGGAACAGTAGAGGGGCGTATCTCCTGAGAAAACCATATTGACAACCTGATGATGAGCCCAACCAGACAGACAACCGCCGATAAACCTAACAGTATATTAAAATTCATAACTAATTCTCTATACCCTCAGTCTTTGTTCCCATTAAATGGAATGATTATTGATTTACCAATTCATGATTACCTGACCCAAATAAACCGGACAAGTACCTTTACGAAATTCGTTTTAAAAAACAAGAAACGAATTTTTAAGGCACTCAATAACCTGCTGAATGTCAGGTGATAATCATAAATGATGCCCGTCGCCTCTCCCCTTCCAAGTCTGTTTTGTTGCTTATGTAGGACTGTCGTGTGTAACACCCTTGGCTCTGGTTGCGTTGTATCGCTTCCTGCGTAAAATCTGTGAAGCAGGTTTGTTGAATTTCTGGGGAGTATTTCTATTAGCAACCTGTACCGTAGTATGTATCCAGCGATAACTGCCCTAATAGCAACGAAAAACCATTGGGAATATACCGTCTTTTATTGTCTCCGTCGAGCAGTCATTTGCACGATCATTAAAAAAGAAGCCTTGGTTTTTGTGCTTTCCGGTTTTCAAGAGCATCGTATTTTTAATGAAAATATTGTACCGTTTTTCAGTAATCTAATTCGTCAAACCGTTGTCAAAACTCACATGGACTGAAAAAGCCCAAAACGGGAATCCTTTTTGGATAAATACTTCCGCAATCGTAATAAAAATAATGAGGTAATTAATGGAGTTAACTCCTTTCATCGGCGCAGCCAAGTACGTTCTTGATCCTGAATTGGCAAAAATTGTCAATATTTCCAAGGTACTGGAAATGCCTTTGTTGCTAAAAGGTGAGCCGGGTACGGGGAAAACCATGCTCGCCCATGCCGTGGCCGAGAGCTTGCGCATGCCGCTCATCATTTTAAATGTCAAGTCGAATATGAAGCTTGTTGAAGCGTTGTATCAATACGATACCCTGACGCGGTTAAATGACAGCAGGTTTGGCGATTCCCGGCGCAATGTCAGTAACATTTCCGAATATATCAAGATGGGCAAGATCGGCCAGGCCTTTACCGCCGATGTAAGGTGCGTCTTGCTGATCGATGAGATCGACAAGGCCGAAACAGAGTTTCAGGATGATATGCTCGATGTGCTTGATCAGATGCAATTTGATATCATGGAAACGGATGTAACTGTGCGGGCAATACACCGTCCGGTGATAATCATCACTTCCAACGCCAAAAAGGACCTGTCCGATCCCTTTCTCGGGCGGTGCAACTTTCATCATATTGCCTTTCCTGATCCGAAGATGATGCGCAATATTATTGCTGTGCACTTTCCAAAGATCGACAGCAAACTCACGGATAATGCCATCGGAACCTTCTATGAGCTGAGAAGCCTTGAAGGTCTGGAGAAAAAACCGGCTACCCGTGAGTTGATCAACTGGATACGTGCCCTGGCCAGCGATGTTGATTTTAAGGACGGTGAACGGTTAAAAAAGGAGATCCCCTATCTTGGGGTTTTGTTCAAAAAAAGTGCCGATTACCAGAGGTCGGCAAACAGTGTGGTAAAAAAAAGATTTTTTTAACCTGGAAACATAATGTTTATAACCTTTTTTTATCATCTGAAAGATGTGGGAATACCCGTCAGTCCAACCTCCTTTCTCACCCTGCACAGGGCGATACACTGCGGTTTGGTGAATTCTCTCGACGACTTATATACTGCGGCAAGAACGGTACTGGTAAAGAACGAAAAATATTTTGATCTGTATGATCAAGTCTTTGCCCATATTTTTGCGGGGGTAGAATTGCCCGCCGCCGAGGATGAGGTAACCTTTGACCTTTTCGCCAGCGGAATGCTGCAGGAATGGCTTCTCAATCCCAAAAAACTGGCCGACGCACTCGGCCTCGATGAGAAAAAGCTGGCAGACATGTCTCCCACTGAACTGTTGGAGTATTTCAAGGCGCGGCTCAAAGATCAACAGGGGCGGCATGATGGTGGGTCTAAATGGATTGGTACCGGTGGCACATCTCCGGTTGGTCATGGGGGCTTTCATCCAGGCGGGTTGCGGGTAGGCGGGGTGTCGGGAAGCCGCTCCGCCATCAAGGTGGCGGGAGAGAGGAGGTACAGGGAGTATTCGGCGAGGGGGGTATTGACTCGAAGTTCCGTTGGTGAGGCCTTGAAACGGCTACGCAATCTGGTGCCCCTGGGAATAAAGGACCGACTGAACATCGAATCCACCATTTATCGAACGATGAAAAACGCCGGCGAAATTGAGTTGGTTTTCGATCGAGGGATTGTTGATCGACTAAAAGTTGTTCTGGCCATTGACAATGGTGGGTGGTCCATGGAACCCCATGTGGACCTGGTGCAAACCCTGTTCAGTTATGCAAAATCGCAGTTTAAGGATCTGAAAACCTATTTTTTCCATAATACCATCTATGATTTGCTGTGGGAGGATGCGGCGCGCTATAAACGGCCAATTGCCATTGCCGATTTTGTTCGACTCGACCCCGATACCAGGCTGATCATCGTCGGCGACGCCAGCATGGCACCGTATGAATTGATGTCTAGCGATGGTTCAATCTATGCGTTTGAGCGCAGCGGCAAACCTTCAATTGAACAACTCAGGTTTTTGGCTGGAACTTTTTCTCGAGCCATCTGGCTGAATCCCATTGCCGAGAACCACTGGCCCTACACCCAGTCTCTCAATGTCATCCGCTCTGTTTTTCCGATGTATGAATTATCTCTAGATGGTTTGGAGCAGGGAGTTCGTTATCTGATGGGCAGATAAACTGTCTTGTTTTTCAAAGTCCTGGCAAGAGAAGAGTGACATTTTTACCATAGGCATTACTGTCTGTTGGCCAAAAACAGCATCAATTATGCCAAAAACACACAGGTATTCAATATGACACCTTTTAAACCGAATTGTCTGCCGCTTCTTATTGGCAGTTTGCCCATTGGAAGTCATCAGCAAGCAACCGATTTGATTTTTCAGTATACGCCCGATATCCCACTCTGGCCGCAGCTGCCGATATATAAAACAGAAGGCATGATGCGGCAGTTTCTTCCTGGATTGCCGTGCGTCAGAGAGGTTGATGGAAAAACTTTTATCGACACGGAAAGCGCCACCTGTGAAGGGGAGATGCTCGTCTTTTATCAGGACTATCTAAGTGTTACCGAAGGTGCTGAACTTCTTCTGGGATCGCGGTTTCAGTTAGCCCGCGAGGCCGCCCCAGGATTTTATACCTTTTTAGAGAAGGCGAGGGCGACAACCAGGACGCTGGTAGCCCTCAAAGGGCAAACAACCGGACCGATAACCTTCTGCACAGGGCTCTGTGATCAGTCAGGGCGAGCTATATTTTACAATGACCAACTGCGTGATGCGGCGGTCAAACATCTAGCACTGAAGGCCAGGTGGCAGGTCAAGAAAATGGCTGAAATCTGCGGCCGTACCATCATGTTTTTTGATGAACCGGGACTTGCTGGGCTTGGTTCATCGGCCTTTATAACTATTACACGTGAAGATATTGTTGGCTGCCTATCGGAGGTTTTTAATGCGGTTCGAGCTGAGAATGGCGTGACCGGAGTACATGTCTGCGCCAATACCGAATGGTCGGTGGTGTTTGAATCCGGTGTGGATATCGTCAGCTACGACGCATATTCCTACTTTGATAAGCTCATTCTCTACCCCGAACACCTGGTGAAGTTCTTTGCAGATGGTGGGATTCTCGCCAGCGGTATTGTCCCGACGGCTCCGGAGTTTATCGATATCGAGACCGTCGACGCTCTTGTCACAAAATGGTTTAGACAAACCGAGCTGCTGCAGGCGATCGGCATCGACAGGAAAAAAGTTTTTGCTCAGACACTGATTACGCCCAGCTGTGGCACCGGCGCCGTGTCGAGGGAACATGCCGAAAAGGTCCTTCTTTTTACCAGGTCAGTCTCGGAACAGATTCGGGCAAGGTTTTCATGAGCTACCGTCTTCAGGCATTTTCTCCGGGTATTCATGTGACTGAACCTGAGGGTTTTTTGATCGAAGATAACCGGCAATGAGCCTGGTTTTTGCGGCAACTCTCAGTTTTTTTATTTGAATTTCCCGATGCGTGGCAGTTGCCCGGGAAGGTGCCGATTCACTGTAAACCAGGGTGACCGGTCGCCGGGGCCGGGTATATCTTGCCCCGCCTTCAGGAGAATTATGCTCTGCGATACGTCTTGTCAGGTCGGTGGTTATGCCGGTATAATATGATTCGTCCCGGCAACGGACAACATAGATGACCCAAGGTGATGTCAGTTGGGAGATATGCTTTTCGTTATCTTCCATAGGGGTGGGCCGCATGATAATGTTGTCTCTACCGCAGACCAGCTTGGCAAAACTCCTTGCAGATGGTATTGAGGTGAGTTCCGAATGAGAAACGTACAACAGTTAATCTTCAGTGTATATGCCATATGAATCCGCAAGAAGGTAGTGGAAAATTAGAGAAACAGGCTCTCACCGAACATTTGCGGGAGCTGCGTTCGTGTCTCATTGTCTCGTTTGTGGCCGCCTTCATAGGGTTTTGTCTTTCTTATTCGGTCATTCAGCCGATTGGAACCTGGTTTTTCAAACCCCTTGTCGAGGTTCTGCCGCAAGGTACTTCCCTTATTTTCACCTCATACCAGGAGGGGTTTTTTTTTATCTAAAGCTTGCCTTGGTTTGTGGAGTACTGTTAGCGTCCCCAGTGATTTTTTCGCAGATCTGGCGCTTTGTTGCCCCTGGACTCTACGGCCATGAGAAGAAAGTTCTGGTGCCGTTTTCCCTGCTTTCCTCCTGCTGCTTTATCGGTGGGGCGGCATTTGGATATTTTGTCGTCTTTCCACCCGCCTTTAAATTTTTGGTCGGTTATAATAACGAATTTCTTACTTCCCTGCCGGCAGTAAGCGAATATTTTGACTTGGCAACCAGATTGCTTTTGGCCTTCGGGGTGATCTTTGAAATGCCGGTTTTTATGGTCTTTATCGCCAAGGCCGGATTGATTGATGTTGCCTTTCTCAATCGTCACAGAAAATATGCCATTCTCGTAAATTTCATTGCTGCTGCTATTCTTACTCCCACCCCGGATGTTGTCAATCAATTGATGATGGCGATACCTCTCATTGTGCTTTATGAGATCAGTGTTGTTGCAGTTTGGCTTTTTGCCGGAAAAGGCTTCACTGGTTTCACCAAATCACCGCCTGACAGTGAAAAGATAACGGAATAAAAAAGTTTCCTCCCTGGATTTCTTTTTTTGCATGGTTTATAAAATAGAGAGCATTTCAAAAACTGGTATTCTCTAGGTTTTCTTACTTGGGAACCTGCTTTCCAAGTTGGAGAAAAACAGAAAATAAACATCAGGAGGTATTGTATGGGAATGAACATAGAATACGAAAAATTGATTCAGATTGGCAGACCCCCAAATATTACCAAACGTTTTCCCCATTCCAAGGCCCTGATCGTCAGCGGCAAGGTTATCGATCGTGCTCTTTCCGCCAAGGGCAAGGCTATGACTATTGCCGCAAATGGTCGAAATAGCTTTGTTATTCGTGGAGCCCTTCAGGCCGCGCAGCGCGCCGACGCAGCACTGATTGTCGAGATTGCCCGGTCAGAAGGCAACTATTGTCCGGTCAACTCCTATAATATGGCGATGTATGTCGACGCCATTTGCAATGAGCTGGGTATTACCGTGCCGGTGGCAATCCATGCCGACCATTACGGCATCAAAAGTGAGGCAGATCTGCTCTTTGCCAAAATGGATATTCCGGCGATGTTCGATGCCGGAATTACCTCTATTGCCGTCGATGCCTCGCATATGCCGGACGATTTGAATCTGCTTGCCAACATTGAACTCAGTTCCTTTATTCCCGCATGGGCCGGTCTTGAAACGGAGGTTGGCGAAATTAAAGGTGATCAGGGACTGTCAACGGTTGCCGACGCCTCGTTTCTTATCAAAGGACTCAATGCCAACGGCATATTTCCTGACTGGATTGCCTTGAACAACGGATCAACCCACGGTCTTGAGGCAAGCGGCTTGGGTATTCAGGTCGATCTCACCGCCACCATTCACAAGGCTCTTGAGCCCTACAAGGTTTCCGGCGCGCAGCATGGAACCTCCGGCAATAGTTCGGACAAGCTCCGAGCTATTGCCAGGCAAACCAATACTACCAAGGCAAATGTCGCCACCGCCCTGCAAATGGTGTCCTGGGGGGTGGAAGTGAACGATTACGGTAATGCCACCCTTGACCAAGCCGGCAATTTTATTAAGGTCAAGGGACTGGGGATGAGCGAGGAAATGTGGGAGAAAATGACCGCCCTCGCCGCAAAAAACGGATGGAAAGGGGGCAATTTCAAGAATCTTAATTTGCCTTTTGAACCTTTGCTGCTATCCCAGACAAAAGAGGTGCGGGAACGCATGAGCAAAGGAGTCGAGGATTTTGTCTACAAGATTCTCACCCAGGTCTTTCGTGCGGAAGGGACCGCCGGTCTGGCTAAAGAGGCGATTTTGCAGGCCGGTTCCTATGACCTGGGCCCCAAGGGGAAGCGTATTGAAGACCCGGCACAATGGACCAGGGAAAAAATCATTGCCAGGGCAAAAACTCTGGACAGCGACAAGGGACCTGAAGGCGATTTCGATGATTGACCGGGCCGGAGAGAGATATTGCCAAGAGGTGCATCAAAAGAAATTTTAACGAACCACTAAAATAATAATGAAGAAAATATTGATCACCGGCGCTGCCGGCTTTATTGGGGCGCATTTGTCGCAGAAACTCATTGCCGGCGGAGCTGAGGTTGTCGGTCTGGATAATATCAATGATTACTACGATCCGCAGTTAAAGAGAGATCGCATGGCGGCCCTAGCGGCAGGACCGATGTTTACTCATATTGCTATTGATCTTGCCGACCGGGATGGCATTGCCAAGCTCTTTCAACAGTACCGCTTTGACGCTGTAGTAAACCTTGCCGCTCAGGCCGGAGTGCGCTATTCGCTCATCAATCCGCATTCCTACGTAGATACCAATCTGGTCGGTTTCGTCAATATTCTTGAAGGATGCCGGCATGCTGGCGTTAAACATCTGGTGTATGCATCATCCAGCTCTGTTTATGGAGCCAATACCAGGATGCCTTTTTCGGTCCATGATAATGTTGATCACCCGGTTTCTTTGTACGCCGCCTCAAAGAAAGCAAACGAGCTTATGGCCCACACTTACAGTCATCTTTTTAACCTGCCAACCACCGGACTCAGGTTTTTTACCGTCTATGGGCCGTGGGGGCGACCGGATATGGCCTTGTTTTTATTTACCAAGGCCATTCTTGAAAACCGTCCCATCGATGTTTTCAACAATGGCAATATGGAGAGGGATTTCACCTATGTCGACGATATAGTCGAAGGAGTGTACCGCGTTATTCATCAGGTTCCTGAAGGAAACCCGGAATGGCGAAGTGACAGCCCCGATCCGGCCTCCTCCTATTGCCCGTATCGGATTTACAACATTGGCAACAACAACAAGGAAAAATTGTTGCGGTATATCGAGATACTTGAAACGGCTTTAGGGAGAAAGGCGGAGAAGAATTTCTTGCCGATGCAGCCGGGCGATGTCCCGGCCACCTACGCCAATGTCGACGACCTGGTGAAGGATTTTAACTACAAACCGGGAACCACCCTTGAATACGGGATCGGCAGATTTGTCGAGTGGTATAAAAACTACTTCAAAGTCTGATCTTTCAAGAATTTTCTGAAAGAAAAAGGCCGGTCCGTTTTAATACGGTGCCGGCCTTTTTTACTGAGGTTGCTGTTGCGGCTTATTCCCCTTTCCCCGTCAGTCTGATTGCCGCCCGAATGATAGACGGCACATCTATCTGACTGTTCTCCCACAAAATACTCTGTGTTCCAT
>JAABQY010000051.1 GCA_011391225.1 Desulfobulbaceae bacterium
GTACTGCTTTCATATGTAATCCTCCCTTCAGGTAATTGGAAACAAGGTGTGGCGGCTCGATGTTGGTAACCTGTAGGTTCCCGCCCCAGCACAACCCGTGCTTTTTGTGAGTATAGAATAACACAGTGCGAGGGAAGATCTTTGATTTGGGTCAAGTTACGGTATTGTTTTGCATCGAAGGCCAAAAAAAATGGCGGGGTAGATTCTACCCCGCCATAGCGTCTGGCTAAGACTGTACTGCTGATGGTTATCCGAGGATCGCCTTCAGATCTTCATCCGGGGTTGCGGCAATCGGTTTGCACGCAAAATTCTCAACCAATACATTAAGGACATTGGGGGTGATGAAGGCCGGCAGCGAGGGTCCGAGGCGGATATCCTTGATCCCGAGGCTGAAGAGGGTCAGCAGAATGACCACTGCCTTCTGCTCATACCAGGAGAGTATCATGGATAGAGGCAGATCATTGACGCCGCAGTTAAAAGCACCGGCAAGGGCCACGGCAATCTGAATAGCTGAATAAGCATCGTTGCATTGACCGACATCAAGGAGGCGGGGGATGCCGCCGATATCACCGAGCTTCTTGTCGAAGAAACGGAATTTTCCGCAGGCCAGCGTCAGGATCATGCAGTCGGCGGGAACCTTCTCGACAAACTCGGTGTAGTAGTTTCGACCCGGTTTGGCGCCGTCACAGCCGCCGACCAGGAAGAAGTGGCGAATCGCCTTGCTTTTCACTGCTTCAATGACTTTATCGGCAACGCCTAAGACGGTATTGCGGGCAAAACCGACCAAAACCGAGTCGTTGTCGACGTCAGCGGTAAAACCCGGCAGTTCAAGAGCACGCTTGATGACCGGGCTGAAATCTTTGTCAGCACCAATGTGCACCAGGTCCGGCCAGCCGACCAAACCCGTGGTAAAGACATTGGCCTTGTAGCTGTCAGCGGGCCTTTGGATGCAGTTGGTGGTAAAGAGGATTGCTCCTGGGAAATTGGGGAATTCTTTGGCCTGGTTCTGCCAGGCGGTGCCAAAATGGCCGAAGAAATGGCTGTATTTTTTCAGTTCCGGATAACCGTGGGTAGGCAACATTTCCCCATGGGTATAGATGTTGATACCCTTACCTTCGGTTTGTTTAAGGAGCAGTTCCAGATCGTGCAGATCGTGTCCGGTGATGAGAATGGCTTTGCCGGCCTTGACTCCGAGCGGTACGGGGGTAGGGACCGGATGCCCGTAGGTGCCGGTATTACCGGCATCAAGGAGCTCCATGGCTTTCAGGTTGACTTCGCCGCATTTCAAAACCATGCCGACCAATTGCCCGAGATCCTGACCACCCTTGGCTAGGTCTGCCAGAGTTGCGTGGATGTAGGCATAAATGGCATCGTCTTCTTTGCCGAGAATGGCTGCGTGATCGGCGTAGGCGGCCAGGCCGCGGATGCCGTAGACGGCAATCTGCTTGAGCGAGCGCAGGTCTTCATTGGCGTCGAGTGAATTCATGAAATCAAGAGTTTGCCCTTGGGCAATGAGGCCATCCAGTGTCGGCGCCGGTGTGAAGGAGGCGTTTGCTGCGGCAAACTGGACATTGCCTCCGGCTGCCTTGACTTTGCCTTTGAACGTCTCTCGCAGTTCCACAGTTTTTTTGATCCAGGCCTGGAAGCGCAGAGGGTCGAAATCGACGTTGGTGAGGCAGGCGAAGACCGCTTCGGCGGTGAAACGGTTAACTGCGGCATCGATTACGCCAAGTTTTCGCCCTTCGTCGGCAACCAGAGAAAGCCCCTGGACTGCATAGGTCAGTAAATCCTGCAGTGCGGCGGTTTCATCGGTTTTTCCACAGACTCCGATTTTTGTGCAGGCGGTTCCATTGGCCGTTTGTTCGCATTGATTACAAAACATTTTTTTCTCTCCTCTCTAAGGTTTTAGTATTCGCCCGGCGAATACGTTAAATATACGAGCTGTTGATTGGTGCTTGAGCAGTGATTGGGGTGCGAAGTTGCTGCGTTCCTCAATCAACATTAAGGCGGACAGTACCCTATAAGTCTTTCAAGATCTTTGATGTAGGTCAAGAATATAAAAATAATGAAATTATTGTTGCTTGAGAACGAAAAGACAGGTTGAGGAAAGCGCCGCATCATAGGGGTCGCAAGCGTAATTCCCGTAAATATGTTCGGGAGTGAGTTTTGCTTTTGCAAATAGAGAAAGCCATTTTTCAAGACAAAAGCCGGCAATGGAGGTGATGGCCTGGTAATCGGTGTTGGCCAGGCCCCTTTGCATGGGCCGGATGCGGTAGCGTTCTTCCAGTCGCACAGTTTGTGAATTCGGCAGATATTTTTTGAGAATCTCCTTGATGATCCGGCCGCCGCCCGGTCGGTCGAACAACTGAAATTGGAAGATGGTGCGATCATCGCGGAGAAAATCCGTTGTTGGAATGAAAAGCTGAGCGATAATGACCCCTTCTTTGTAGAGATTTTCCCGGCAGCCGCCCAGGCAGGAAAGGATGCTTTCTTCGGTGGACAGCAGGTTCAAGGTGTTGTAGGGGATGAGGATGGCATCAAAAGGCTTACGAAAGGCTGGGGCCAGCATGTCCATGCATAAAAAAGAACAGTAGGGCTGCCGGTATTGTGTCGCCAGCCGCAACATCGGCAGGGATATATCGATTCCGGTGATTGGTCGGATTTCTCTCGCCAGATGACGGGAAACTCGGCCGGTGCCACAGCCCATTTCCAAAACTGCGGCGTGTTTGGGGAGTATTTTCTCGAAAAAGATACAATCTTCCGAGAAGTTTTCCATCTCCAAGGCATAGAGCTTACTGGCCAGTTCTTCCGGCAGACTCAGGAACACATCAACCGGTTCGTCCTGATAATCCCGGTAAATCGTAACCACAGTGGGCATTCCTGATGAGATTTAAAGGCGCTGGAGACCGGCTTCTTTCGGGCTGGCCGAGTAGCAATCGATATGAACCAACCAATAATGGCTGGGATTATTGTCAATCGTTATGCGGGTTTGGGCGGGCAGCCAGTGGCTGTCGTCGAGCAAATTATAAAAAAACGAATCGATGCCGATGAAACCATCGAGGAAATGGCTGAGAATATGCAAAGTCTTGCTCAAATACCCCTGGGCGATGTGTTGCAGATCTTCGCTATGTTGTATGCCGTTTTTTTCAAGCTCGGCAATCAGTTCTGAAACCATCGTGCGATTGCGGTCTTCCGCGGCGGTAACTTGCGTAAAAAAAGCACCATCGAGGCCGGAAAAGGACAACTCTTTCCGCGCCTCGATGCAGTCATAGATGACCAGGGAGGTTAGGTCGAAAAACCTGTGAAGCTGATCGCAGCAATGGTCGAACGAATCTCCAGACAGGAGCACCTTATGCTGGGCAAGCCTCTTCATGGTTGATTACTCCTGGCCAGCCAGACTTTCGATCACCCGCTTTCCGACTCTCCGGCCCATTTCCACACATTCTTCGAGCTTTTCGTCATTGGGGACATATTTCACCCGCAGGGCTTCTTCAATGACATCAATGCGCATATCCTCGAGGGCAGTTTTCATCAAGCCGACGGCTTCCCCACTCCAGCCATAGGAACCGAAGGCCGCCCCGAACTTATTGGTGGGTTTTAAGCCCCGCATATACATCAGGAAACCGGCCATGCGCGGCAGCAGGCCGTTGTTGAGGGTCGACGATCCGAGAACCAGCGCCTTGGCGCTAAGCACTTCGGTCATGACATCACTGCGGTGATGGACTTTGAGATTGATGAGTTTGGTGCTGACGCCGGTCTCGCGGAGTCCGGCTTCGACTGCCTGAGCCATTTTTTCAGTCGAATGCCACATTGAGTCATAGATAACCAGCACTTTTTTCCCGGATTCATTGCGACTCCAATGATCGTATGCCTCGATGATTTTGTTGAGATGCGTTCGCCAGATAACTCCATGGTCCGGAGCAATCATTTTGATATCAAGGTTCATCGAGCTGACCGTTGCCAAGAGTTTTTTAATCAGCGGCGAGTAAAGATAGAGGATGTTGGCGTAGTATTTGGCGCTTTCATGCATGACCGCGGACATATCGACCTGGTCGTCGAAACGTTCACTCGAGGCGTAATGCTGGCCGAAGGCATCGCTTGAGAAAAGAATGCCGTCTTCTTTTATAAAACTGAACATGGAGTCGGGCCAGTGCAGCATCCTGGTTTCAAGAAACTGAATGGTCCGCTTACCGAGACAAATTTGGCTGCCTGATTTCACCACCTCAAAGGGCCAGTCTTCGCGATGGAAATGGTCGATAATCGCCTTTTGTCCCATCGGCGAACAGATGAGCTTTTCCGGTTTGACAAGATCCATCATCGCCGGCAGAGCACCGGAATGGTCCATTTCGACATGATTGACGACAATGTAGTCGATTTTTTTCGGATCGATTATCTTGCCGATGTTCACCAGCATTTCATCCGTGTGGGAACTTTTCACGGTGTCAAAGAGGGTGACCTTTTCATCGATAATGAGAAAGGCGTTGTAGGTGGTTCCTCGGTAGGTTGAATAACCGTGGAAATCACGTTGATCCCAGTCTACAGCTCCAACCCAGTAAATCCCTTTGGCTAGTTCAGTTGTGCTCATTGCCGCCCCATAATGAGAGTATTTTTAGTTTGATGATATTTATAGTGTCTGCCAAAACTGTTTTAAATGAGAATCATTATTATAATATACTTATTGGTAAAATCTAGTCGAAAACATCTGCTGAACGTAATATCAGTGAGGAGTCATAGCTGTCGTTCAATGCATCAAAAGGAGTATTTTTTTAATGAAAAAATTTCCGTCTATCGACCTCGGCAGATGTAGTGAATGTAAAGGCTGCATCGAAACGGCCCCCTCGGTATTTTGCTATAACCTCTCCACGTCGATGATGGAGGTGATTGAACACGATGAATTTCCCGAGGATCTTGTCAATGAGGCGATAAAAAATTGTCCGGAGGACTGTATCTCCTGGGAGGATAGCGCACTTTGTCGATAGGTGCAAATACTTAGTCGGTGAGAGGGTAACCCTGCCGACTTGCATTTTTTTAAAAATGCAGCAACTCCATACAATTATTCATTGTTTTTACTATCCATATTCCAATCGATCGTGTCGAAGCCTCTCTTCCTTTCGAAGTGAGCGAACAGCTGATTTAGAAATGGAATTACGCTTGCCCTTTTGTTAGTATGGGCGCGTCGCAAGGATTCAACCAAAGATAGAGAATTGTATGGATATTCCTTTTCAACTTAAAACAGAATTCAAACCGGCCGGTGACCAGCCCGCTGCCATCGACATGCTGGCCGACGGCATTCTGGCAGGATTCCAAGGCCAGGTGCTTCTCGGTGTCACCGGGTCCGGCAAGACCTTTAGCATCGCCAATGTTATTGCCAGGGTGCAGCGACCATCTTTGGTCATCGCCCCTAATAAGACCCTGGCTGCTCAACTCTTCAGTGAATTCAAAGAGCTCTTCCCTCACAATGCAGTTGAGTATTTTGTCTCCTATTATGATTATTACCAGCCGGAGGCATATATCCCCCAATCCGATAGCTATATCGAAAAGGATTCATCGATAAATGAGGCCATCGACAAGATGCGCCACTCGGCGACCCGCTCCCTCTTGACACGCAAGGATGTACTGATCGTTGCCTCGGTGTCCTGTATCTATGGCCTTGGTTCGCCGGATGAATATAAAAATATGCACCTTTTCCTGCGGGTGGGCGATGAGTACCCGGTCGAGGAGGTGCAGCGCCGTCTGGCTTTTATGCAATATGAGCGCAATGACGTGTCGTTTCATCGGGGTACCTTCCGGGTTCGTGGCGATGTTCTCGACATTTTTCCCGTTCATGAAGAGGACCGTTCGATTCGTGTCGAGTTTTTCGGCGACAGCATCGAGGCCCTGTCGATCATCGATCCCTTGCGCGGCGCCGTTGTCGAGCGACTCCACGAATATTCGGTGTTTCCGGGCAGCCATTTCGTCACCTCCAAAGACCGTCTGCAAAAGGCCTGTGAAACGATAAAGGATGAACTGCGGCTGCGGCTCGACGATTTTCATCAGGGTAATCGGTTGGTTGAGGCGCAGCGTCTGGAGCAGCGCACCATGTTCGACCTGGAGATGATCCACGAACTGGGCTATTGCAACGGTATTGAAAACTACAGCCGACATCTGACCGGCAAGCAACCCGGCGCACCGCCGCCCAACCTGCTGGACTATTTTCCCGAAGATTATCTCATTTTTATCGATGAAAGTCATATTGCCATCGGCCAACTGAACGGCATGTACAATGGTGACCGATCGCGCAAACAGACCCTGGTGGATTATGGCTTTCGATTGCCTTCCGCCCTCGACAACCGGCCCTTACGTTTTGATGAATTTGTCGAACGGATCAACCAGGTGGTGTATGTTTCGGCTACCCCCGGCAGCTATGAGTTGGAGCAGGCGCAGGGCCGGGTGATCGAACAGGTCATCCGACCGACCGGACTCCTCGATCCGCGTATCGAAGTTCGACCGGCCACCAGCCAGGTAGACGACCTTCTTGAGGAAATTCGCCTCCGCTCCGATCGGGGGGAGGCGGTCCTGGTGACGACTCTAACCAAGCGTATGGCCGAGGATCTCACCGACTACTATGATAAACTCGGCATACGGGTGCGCTATCTGCACTCGGATATTAAGACCCTTGAGCGGGTCGAACTCATTCGTGACCTCCGCAAAGGCGAATTTGACGTCCTTGTCGGCATCAACCTGCTGCGGGAAGGGTTGGATATCCCGGAGGTGTCGCTGGTGGCTATTCTCGATGCCGACAAGGAAGGCTTCCTCCGTTCCGAACGTTCGCTTATCCAGACCTGTGGTCGAGCAGCGCGAAATTCCCAGGGTATGGTCATCATGTACGCCGATGTCGTCACCGGCTCGATGCGTTACACTATCGGGGAGACCGAGCGGCGAAGGACAATACAGGAAGCGTTTAATCGGCAACACGGCATCGAGCCCAAGACCATTATTTCTTCGGTGAAGGATTCCATGCAGCAACACTTGAAGAATTCCGGATATGTCGTCGGTGATTACCAGCAGCATCTGCTGGCCACGGCTGAGGAAATACCGTTCTTCTCATCAATAAAAGATTTGGAGAAGGAGATCCGAAAACTGGAAGGTGAGATGCGTGCTGCGGCGAAGGAATTAGCCTTTGAAAAGGCGGCCGAACTGCGCGACCGCATTAAAAAAATACGCCTTATGGAGATAGAGCTCGGATAGAATGGTTGTTCCCCAGCTGTTCTCCCGCATTGATTATTATTATGGAAAACCGATTTTTGTTCCAGCCGACCTCAAGGCCGATGGTATCGAGGAATATCGCTTGCTTCTTGAACAACGGCTGAACGTGCTTTACGCCGAGGCTTGGCAACAATATAATAAGGTCGAACATTAAAAATAGGGATACAGCGTGTAATGCAGACAAGAGGAATAGTGATTGCCGGACTTGCCGGGGGATCGGGAAAGAGTGTTGTTGCCGTGGGAATCACCGCCGCCCTGACTCGCCGGGGGTGCAGGGTCGTACCCTTCAAAAAGGGGCCGGACTATATAGATGCCGGTTGGCTGCAGCTGGCCGCTGGGCAGAAGTGCTATAATCTCGATCCCTATCTGATGTCGCAAACCGTTATCATCGATTCCTTTGCCCGTCGGTCAGCCACCGCCGAGAGGATCATTGTTGAAGGAAATCGAGGCTTATTTGACGGTGTCAATGCCGATGGCGGGTATTCCACAGCCGATCTGGCGGTGACCATCAATCTGCCGGTCGTGCTGGTGGTCGATTGTACCAAGACCACCCGGACGGTCGCCGCCTTGGTTCTCGGCTGTCAGAAGTTTGACGAGCGACTGGACATCAGAGGAGTCGTCCTGAATCAGATTGCAACCGAAAGGCAACGTCTGCTGATCACCGAGGCGGTCGAAAAATATACCGGTATTCCTGTGCTTGGCGCCGTGCCGCGGCTAAACCGAGACATCTTTCCCATGCGCCATTTAGGGATGGTTCCCCATCAGGAATACGGTAACAGCGGGGAGGCACTGGCCTATCTCGCCGATCTGGTTGCTGCTAATATTGATCTTCCGCGGCTTGAGCAGCTCATGGCGCCATTGGTTTATACATCATCGGCCAGTCGTCAAGAAGACTTGGTTGTGCAGCCTGTGGTAAAAATCGGTGTTCTCCAGGATGCAGCGTTTCAGTTTTACTACTCGGAAAACCTTGAGGCGCTGGAGCAGGCGGGAGCAAGACTTGTTTTTATCAATGCCATGCAGGACGAATGCCTTCCGGACATCGATGGCCTGTATATCGGTGGTGGCTTCCCCGAGACCGGGGCGAGAGAACTGGCAGCCAACACCGGGTTTCGTCATTCGATTAAAAGGGCCGCTGACCAGGGCTTGCCGATCTATGCCGAATGCGGCGGGCTGATCTATCTTGGCAATTCAATTGTCCTGGACGGCGAAGAGTTCCCCCTGTCAGACATCTTTCCCGTGCGCTTCGCTATGTCGAAAAAGCCCCAGGCGCACGGCTATACAACCTTTCGTGTGGAAAGGGGAAATGCCTTTTATAATGTGGGAGAAGAAATAAAAGGGCATGAGTTCCGCTATTCAAAAATTCTCGAGTGGCGTGGTACAGACGAACAATTGGTCCTGCAGATGAAGAGAGGAACCGGCTTCATTCACGGTCGCGACGGCTTGGTTTATAAGAACGTCCTGGCCCTGTATACCCACGTGCATGCCGAGGGTACACCGGAATGGGCCGGTAAATTTGTGCAGCGCTGCCTTCGACCGGAATCGGAACGGTATTAGAAAAGGATCAATTTGCGGTATGTGAGCCGAGCACTTTCAGGCTTATTTCCTCTTGGAGTGCTTCGCTTGGGGCTGGATCAACCCAATGAATAAATGATTCGGTGACACGCACGAAGCTGCCGTTATCTTCCTTGCATTTGGCGCAGATGGCTTCGGCCTGGTCCCGATACATGATTATTTTTGAAGCCGGTTCGCCATCCTTGGAGACGGCGGCCATCTTGCGGCAGCCACATTCCAGTCGTACCACAACGACACCGATGCCATCCGGACTGCCCTCAAGAATTCCCTCAATCATTGCCCGTTCGCGTTTTTCAACTTGCAGGGCTTTTTTGCCTTTTTTCTCTTTCATTTTGTCTATTTTATAATAATCATAAAGGGTTGAGGGAGTGATTTCGGGTGTGATGCGAGGAGCGACGCATTGCCGCACGATTGTGCAAAAGTGCCCCCAATATAGCGAAAAAATTACCTGTCGGTCAAGAGATATATGTCTGTCCCTCTTCAATCGAAACTTGTCCTTCGCCATATAACATATTGAAAATAAAATGAATACTCGATTGTACTCGAGCTTGCAGCGGTTTGCTTGTGGAAGCCGTTTTTGCTTGACAAAAAACCGGCCGTGAATTACAGCATACATCACATATTGGCGGGTTCGTAGATGGTGTTCGAACTGATGATTAAGTATTGTGAATACTTATTTTTCTAATCTCACTTTTGGAGGTAACGTATGTTTGAGGTAATAGTAGACAAAGATAAATGCAGCGGCGACGAAGAGTGTGTAGCAGCTTGCCCAGCCCAGGTGTTTGTAATGGAGGACGGCAAAGCCGAACCTGCAGAGGCCGATGAGTGCCTCGGTTGTGAGACCTGTGTTGAAGTTTGCCCCGAGGGCGCTATCACCGTAAACGAAATTTAATTTCGCTTGCGTTTCATCGGAAAGTTCTCAAGCCCATCTCCTGAAAAGGGGGGTGGGCTTGTTCTTTTTGGTGACCGTGGGGTGGAGATGCTTAAAGGGATAGCTCGGTTCAAACCGGCGGTGCGAAGGAATACACTGCTCCTTTCATCGGCATGCCTGTGGACGTTCATTGGTTTCCTTTTACTGATTAAAGGAGGCTATCGTTGGTATCAGCTGCCCGATCATAATCCCCTTATCATTGCCGCCGGGTTTCTTGTCGGCACTGTGAAATCCTTCTGGATACTTGATCAAACCGCGAGACGCGGGGTTGAGCGTATTCTCAAATTTGCCGATGGCACCTGTCTCGGCGCAGTTTACTCAAGCACAACATGGATATTGGTATTGTGCATGCTGAGTTTGGGTGTTATTTTGCGGAGCTCTTCTTTTCCTGTTCAGCTACTCTGCTTTATATATTTCACCATAGGTTGGGCATTGCTCTTCTCCAGCAGGTTCGCCTGGAGAGAATGGCTGAAGCGGTAATCCCCACAAAGTTCATACCGGCATGAAACAAAAATCCTTTAATTGCATACGCGTAAGCAGCCGGGCGTTGCAGCACAATTATAATATTATTAAGGATCTCGCCGGGGCGAATGTGCCGGTTATGGCCATGGTCAAGGCCGATGCCTACGGTCATGGTATGGTGATGGCTGCCCAGGCGTTTGCCGGGGCCGGGTGTAAAAATTTCGGTGTGGCTGAACTGCGCGAAGCAGCCATTCTCAGAGAGGCAAGCATTCAGGGGGCAATCTATGTTACCCTTGGTTTTCTTCCCGAGGATGTCGGACTGATCTTTCACTATGACCTTATTCCGGTAATATATGATTTTGCAACGGCCCGCCTCCTGGCTGATAAGGCGATGGCTTTGGGACAAGAAATCGGCGTCCATATCAAAGTTGATTCGGGGATGAGCCGCTTAGGGCTTCTGCCGGACGAGATTCCCGCCTTTCTTGCCGGTCTCGAGACCTTGCCAGGCCTCAGGATAGCCGGCATGATGAGCCACTTCCCCGAGGCCGACGTCTCTGGCTCGGCCAGCACCGCCCGCGGCTACCAGATCTTTTCCGAGGTGTGTCGCGAGGTAAAAAGCAGATTCGGCGGGATCTGTCACATTGCTAATTCCGGAGCAGTGCTTAGTTTTCCCGCCAGCTTCTGTGACATGGTTCGAAGCGGCATCTCTTTGTATGGATACCATCCTGCGGGACGAAGTGCCGGAGTCATCAAAGATGCGCTCAATCTGATTCCGGCAATGTCCTTTGTCACCAGAGTCGTGCAGGTAAAGACCTTTCCCGCCGGGAGCGGAGTCAGTTACGGCCACACCTATCGCGCCGAGGAGCCGATTACCCTGGCGGTTTTGCCTGTCGGCTATGAGGACGGGTTTTCCCGGCTATTCTCCAACCGTGGTCAGGTGTTGATCCATGGGCAGCGGGTACCGGTTCGGGGCCGGGTCTGTATGAACATGTGTATGGTTGATGTTACCGGCATGGAAAATGTCCGGGCCGGAGACGAGGTTGTTATGATGGGTCGTCAGGGCAATGAGTGCATCAGCGCTGAGGAACTGGCGGAAAGGATGGCAAGTATCAGCTATGAAGTGCTTTGTCTGATTGGCAATAATAATCAACGAGAATATATCGAGTAACAGCAATGATCCGAGCACGATTGAAAAATGCCCTTGATGGATGTTTTCATCAAGGCGTTGCCGAGGGCTTATGGACAGATGGCGCTGCCGGCAAATTCACCGTCGAACTCCCGAAACATGAGGGTATGGGCGATTTTGCCACCAACATAGCTCTGGTTGTCGCTGGTGCCGAGAAGAAAAATCCCCGGGAATTAGCAAAAGTCATCGTTGAAAAACTGGCTAAGGAAGCCGACCTTATTGCCCGATTGGATATCGCCGGTCCCGGCTTTATCAATATTTCCATCAATCCCGATGTTTGGCGCGGGCTTATCCCGACGATTCTTGCCGCCGGCGAAAGCTTTGGAAAAAGTACGGTTGGCGGTGGTCGTAAGGTCATGGTGGAATTTGTCAGTGCCAATCCCACCGGGCCGCTGAGTGTCGGTCATGGTCGCCAGGCGATACTTGGTGATTCCATCGCCAGGTTGCTTGAAGCTACCGGCCACGATGTTTTCCGCGAGTACTATTTCAACGATGCCGGCAGGCAGATGCGCGTACTCGGCGAGTCGACCCGGGCGAGATATCTTGAATTATTGGGTGAAACAAGTCAGTTTCCCGAGGATGGCTATCAGGGCCAATATATCGTTGACATCGCCCAATCCCTCCTAAACGAACACGGGGATTCCCTCAAGACCCATGAAGACGTGACCCCCTTTAAAAAGCAGGCGGAACAGCACATTTTTACGGATATCTCGGCGACACTTGAACGACTCGGCATTGTCTTTGATAATTACTTCAACGAGCATTCTTTATATGAAGATGGTCATATCGACGATGTCGTAGCCATTCTTCGAGAAAAGGGCTATGTCTATGAAAAGGACAATGCGGTGTGGTTCAAAACCACCGCCTTCGGCCACGAGCAGGATCGGGTTATAATCAAAAGCACGGGCGAGCCGACCTATCGATTGCCGGACATCGCTTATCATCGGGAAAAATTTCGCCGTAATTTTGACTGGCTGATCGACGTCTTCGGCTCGGATCATATCGCTACGGTACCGGATGTCCTCGCCGGGGTCAGCGCTCTTGGTTATGATCCAAGCAAGGTAACGGTGGTCCTGCATCAGTTCGTCACCCTTACCCGGGACGGCAAGACTGTGAAGATGTCTACCAGGAAGGCCAACTTCGTCACCGTCGATGAACTCATCGACGAAGTGGGTATAGATCCGGTGCGGTTCTTTTTTATGATGCGTAAAGCCGACAGCCAGATGGAGTTTGATCTCGCTTTGGCCACCAAGGAGAGCCAGGAAAATCCGGTGTATTACGTGCAGTATGGCTATGCCAGACTCTGTTCGATTCTCCGTCAGGCCGAGGAAAAAGGGCTGACCGAAATCGATCCGGCTCATGCCGAAATGACCCTTCTGGTTGAACCGGAGGAGTTGAAGCTGCTGAAAACCCTGTCCACCTTTCCGGCAACTCTTGAAAACAGTGCCCTGGAGCTGGCGCCGCATAAGATTATTTTTTATCTCATGGAGCTTGCCGGTCAGTTGCATAGCTACTATAACAAGCACAAAGTTATCACCGACGATCTTCCACTCAGCCGGGCCAGACTCTGCTTGATAAAAGCCTTGCAGAGAGTGTTGAAAAATGGCCTGAACATGGTTGGCCTGTCCGCTCCGGAAAAAATGTAGAGCGGTTGACCCGGATGGCAACGGCACGGAAAAACCAGGTAAAGAAGGTACGCTTTGAACTGACAAAAAGTGCGATCGCCGGTATTGCGGTGATTGTTTTTTGCCTTTTCCTGTGGATGTTTCTGCTTGGAGTTTGGGCCGGACAATCGCTGCTTTTTCCCTCCTATGGACAAAAGCCTGCGGTGGTTGAGGAGAAGGTTAAGGCCCAGGAGTCTCCGGTGATCAAGGCGGAGCAGAAGTCTGTGAAGAAGGGCGAGTAGATGAATGCAAATGTGACTTACACACCATAACATACGGCTGAATACTATGATTGGAAAAATACTCACGAAGGTTTTTGGCAGCAGTAACGACAGGTACCTTAAACAGCTCAGACCGATCGTGGCGCGGATAAACGGATTGGAAGGAGAAATCCAGATCCTCGATGATGCTTCTCTCGCGGCAAAAACAGTGCTGTTCAAGGAGCGGTTGGATAAAGGTGAAGCCCTTGACGACCTTTTGCCGGAGGCCTTTGCCGTCGTTCGTGAAGCGGGTAAACGGGTCCTTGGGGAACGGCATTTCGATGTGCAGCTCTTGGGCGGGATAGTCCTGCACCAGGGAAAAATCGCGGAAATGCGGACCGGTGAAGGAAAAACCCTGACATCGACTCTCGCCGTCTATCTCAATGGCCTGAGCGGAAAAGGCGTGCACCTGGTCACCGTCAATGATTACCTGGCGGCACGCGACAGTCAATGGATGGGCCAGATTTACAATTTTCTCGGCATGAGCTGCGGAAAAATCATCCATGGCTTAAACGATGCCGAACGGCGCGCCGCCTATGCTGCCGATATCACCTACGGCACCAACAACGAGTTCGGCTTCGACTATCTGCGTGACAATATGAAATTCGAGCTGAGCGATTATTGCCAGCGTGGTTTTAATTTCGCCATCGTCGATGAGGTCGACTCAATCCTCATAGATGAGGCGAGAACCCCTCTGATCATCTCCGGACCGGCGGAACTGTCAACCGAGCTCTATAAAAACGTCGACCGGACTATTCCGAAATTTAAAAAAGATGAACATTACACCGTTGATGAGAAATCAAAACAGGTTTCACTCACCGAAGAGGGCATTGCTCTCGGCGAAGATATGCTTGAGGTGGATAACCTCTACGACCCGATAAACATCGAAAAACTCCATCATCTTAACCAGTCGTTAAAGGCGCACATCCTCTTCAAAAAAGATGTTGATTACATCGTTCGCGACAACCAGGTCATCATTGTCGATGAGTTTACCGGGCGGACTATGGAGGGGCGGCGCTACAGCGACGGCCTGCACCAGGCCCTGGAGGCCAAAGAGCGGGTGAAGATCGAGCAGGAAAACCAGACCCTTGCCTCCATCACTTTTCAGAACTATTTCCGCATGTATAAAAAACTGGCAGGCATGACCGGTACGGCCGATACCGAAGCCGCCGAGTTCAAGAAGATCTACAACCTTGACGTCGTGGTTATGCCGACCAACCAACCGATGATCAGACTTGATTTCGCCGATGTTATTTATAAGAACGAAGCAGCCAAATACCGGGCGGTTATCAAGGAGATTGGTGGATTGCATGAGAAAGGGCAGCCGGTTCTCGTTGGAACTATCTCCATTGACGTCAGTGAGAAGATCAGCAACATGCTGAAGAAGGTGAAGATCGAACATGAAGTCCTCAATGCCAAGCATCATGAGCGCGAGGCGGAGATCATTGCCGGTGCCGGACAATTTGGTAAAGTGACCATCGCCACCAATATGGCCGGACGCGGCACTGATATCAAACTCGGTCCCGGGGTTATCGAAGCCGGTGGCCTGCATATTCTCGGCACCTCCCGCCATGAATCGCGGCGCATCGACAACCAGCTCAGGGGCCGGGCTGGACGCCAGGGTGATCCTGGTTCTTCCCGGTTTTATCTTTCTCTTGAGGATGATCTCCTGCGAATCTTCGGCTCCGATCGCATCAGCGGCATCATGAACAAACTCGGGATGGAAGAGGATGAGCCGATTGAACACGGCATGATCTCCCGGGCCATCGAGAATGCTCAACGTAAAGTTGAAGGTCACAACTTTGATATCCGCAAGCATCTGCTGGAATATGACGATGTGATGAATCAACAGCGGGAGATCATATACCGGCAGCGGCGCGACGTCCTGGTCGGTGAAGATGTGGTGCAGGTCGTCCAGGATATGCTCGAGGATTTGGTCGATGGGGTGACCGGCGAATTTTACCAGGAGCGGCACGAATCTCAGGAATGGCAATGGGCGGAATTTAAAGTCCGCATGGGCGAGATATTTCACCATATCCCGGAGTGGCCCGAAGAAGAAATGGTGGGACTGACTCACGATTCTTTCCAAGAGAAAACCCTCGACTTTGTGAAACAGGCCTACGCCGCCCAGGACATTACCAATGGACCGGCAACCCAGCGCCAGATCGAAAAACTGATACTTCTTCAGGTGGTTGACAGCCATTGGAAAGACCATCTCCTGTCAATGGATCATTTGAAAGAAGGTATCGGCCTGCGGGGCTACGGCCAGAAAAATCCTCTCAATGAATACAAGCGCGAAGGATTTCAATTGTTTCAAAGTATGATCGAGACCGTAAAGACCCAAACCATATCGAGTTTGATGCGCGTCCGGGTCGTTCGGGAAGATGATGTTGAACGTATGGAGGAAGAGCGTCGCCGAAAGCAGGAACAGGAACAGTTACGCCTCAACAGAGGCGCGGCCGGGGAGGCACCCGGACCACCCAAGCCGGTACGTCGTGAAGCAGATAAAACCGGCCGAAACGCCCTGTGTCCCTGTGGTTCCGGAAAAAAATACAAGAGGTGTTGCGGGAAGGAATCGTAGGGGTAAAAAAATAAAATTGGAAAAGGGATGGCCCAGATTGTCAGGTGCCATCCCTTTTTTTCGTTTTAAGGTGGACAAGGCTTTACCCGTGCAGCTGCTCCGGCTTCATCAGATTGTTTTCCATATGTTTCAGCTCATCTATGCCGGTGATAACCACATTCGGGTCGGTCTCAAGCTTGTCCAGCGGCAACTTTTCCTCGTATCCCAGATGGCTGAGAATATGCTTCATACAGTTGAGGCGGGCCCTCTTTTTGTCGTCAGAGCGGATAATGGTCCAGGGAGCAATGGTTCGGTTGGTTTCCGAGAGCATCTGGAATTTTCGGATAGAATATTGATCCCAATATTCTTGCGCTAGATTATCTACCGGAGAGAGTTTGTATTGCTTCAACGGATCCTCCTCGCGTGAATCGAACCGAGCCTTCTGCATCTCTTTTGAGACGGAAAAATAGAACTTGAAAAGCTTGATGCCGTCTTTGACCAGCATCTCTTCAAATAGCGGCACGTCTTTCAAAAACCGCTTGTTTTGCTCATCGGTGCAGAAGCCCATAATCGGCTCAACCATGGCTCGATTGTACCAGCTGCGGTCGAAAATAACTATTTCGCCGGCAGAGGGGAGATGGGCAACGTAGCGTTGGAAATACCATTGGCTTATTTCCGTTTCATTGGGTTTCATCAAAGCGACAACGCGGGCGCTGCGGGGATTGAGGTTGGCGGTAATGCGTTTTATGGTCCCACCCTTACCGGCTGCATCCCGTCCTTCAAAGATTGCCAGGACGCGCTGACCGTTGATTTTCATTGAGTTTTGCAGTTTCATCAGCTCTATTTGCAATTTTTTCAACTCTATTTCGTATTGCAGCTGGGAATTTTTTATATTGATAGCAGTCGTTTCGTCGCCATTTTTGGTGAGCAGGTTATCGGCGGCTGTTCCTTCGGCGAGTCGTAAATCTTTTATTTCGTGTTTGCCTTTGTTATCGCTCTTCTTTTTACCCATGTTGTGCGCCTTTATTTGCAGAGGTTGGAAAAAATTGTGTGGCAATTTCAACTCGTGCCGTCGTCAAGGTTCAGTGCCGCCGACCTCGAAAGGACAGGGCATCTTTCATATCATAGTCAATACCATTATCAAGTAGCAAGAATCAATTCAACTTTCTCCCCTGTGAAAACATCGTGGCGTAGATTTCTGGGAGTTGCTGTTGGCGTATTGCCGCAACGACTTCGGCTATGCCGTAACTGATCCTGAGATGGTCGACGCTTACGGTCTGGGCCGTTATTTCCAGGATGGCACAACTCGCCCGTGGATCGCCATCGAACATCCTCCCTGCCGAGCCCGGATTGATAAAATGGATACCGGAAAGGAATTTATGATACGGGTTGTGTGAATGGCCGGTGACGACTATCTGGCAGTCGAGCCCGACGGCAAGTTCATGGAAGCGGTCGTCCGGGGTGTCGGCAAATAAGAACTCATCAGGATCGGCGGGGCTGCCATGGAAAATCCCCAGGCGATGCGCTTTTTGGGGTGAATCTTTTCCGGGACTGTGCAGGGTGAGTGTTGCCGATTCAGGAAATGATAGAAGAGTGCGA
>JAABQY010000052.1 GCA_011391225.1 Desulfobulbaceae bacterium
ATTAATTCAACAATTGGATATTGTAAAGAAATATGGCAACGGCAATGGCCACATCGGCCACGCAAGAAGAGGTAGCTGAGGATAGGAATGTTTTCATACCAGCCTAAAGGAGTGCTGCACTGGGGACAGTGCGACGCTGGAAAGGCAATTGATTTTCCTGGTTCGGGAAGCCTCAGTATGACGACATTAAGAAAACTGCCGACGACGGAGCCAAAGAGGGCGGAAAAGATAAGAACGTAGATTTCAGTAATCATGAGTGAGAAAATTTGACTGACCTCCAGTGAGAAAGTCGATAAGTAAAATATTGCCGCCGTCAAGACAGGAGATTCTTGGTAGCAAATCAGGATACATAATAACAAAACTGTATAGGTTTATATGACACAATACCAGGAAAATGCAACTGTTGCTCGAATCGAACAGTTCACCAACAATAACTTTCGGCTCACCCTTCTTTGTCCACAGATTGCCGCCAGTGCCACACCAGGGCAGTTTGTCATGATCCGAGTTGGCAATGGTAAAGACCCCCTGTTGCGCAGGCCTTTTTCGATTCATCAGACGAGTTCGGGAGGCAGAATACAAATCTACTTCAAGGTGGTCGGCAGGGGGACGGAAATTCTCGCCCAAGTTAAAAAAGATCAGGAGATTTCGGTATTAGGCCCTTTGGGTCGGGGTTTTCAGCTCAACCTCAGTGCACCGGTAATTATTGTCGGAGGCGGATTGGGTATTGCGCCGATGCTGTTTCTAGCAAAAGAAAACTATCGGTTGAAACGGAGTTGTGCCGCGGATTTTGTCCTTCTTGGGGCTCGGGAGAAAAATGAACTGGAGCACCTCCTTGCCGACTTCAAATGTTTAGGGATCAGGCTCTTGACCGCAACCGATGACGGGTCGCTGGGACATCATGGGCTCGTCACTGAGATCATGCAGTCCGTCTCCCTGCCTGTCGGTAGCACCGTCTATGCCTGCGGACCTGAGCCTATGATGGCGGGAGTAAACAAGATTTGTCGGTCACTGGGGATTCCCTGTCAAGTTTCTGTGGAAAGCGTCATGGCCTGTGGGATGGGAGCCTGTCTTGGCTGCAGTCGGCCGGCAAGAGATGGTGGTTATACCCATGTCTGTGTGAATGGGCCCGTCTATGATGCGGAGGAATTGTTATGGAGTTTGTGATTCCAAGAGATGAAAATCTGCCGGACCTGCGGGTGAATATCGGCTCTCTGGAGCTTGCCAATCCGGTTATGACAGCCTCGGGCACCTTTGGTTATGCCAGGGAGTTCGAGGGATTGATGAATTTGCATCGTCTCGGGGCGGTCATTGTCAAGGGCATTTCCCTGTATCCACGGGCCGGCAATCCTCCGCCGCGAATCGTCGAAACTGCCTGTGGCATGCTGAATGCCATCGGTTTGCAAAATGTTGGAGTGGATCGGTTTATAACCGAAAAGATGCCGTACCTTCAAGGATTGAATATTCCGGTCATCGTCAATATCCTCGGTGATTCTCTGGCTGAATATGAAGAGATCGCGGCACGATTGGCCGGTGTACCCGGAGTTGCCGGCATCGAAGTGAACATTTCATGTCCGAACGTCAAAAAGGGTGGAGTGGCCTTTGGTACCGATCCGGCAATGGCGGCAGCAGTTACTGCCTCTGTCAAGAAAAAAGCCGAGGTGCCGGTAATGGTAAAACTTTCTCCTAATGTTTCAGATATAACGGTCATAGCCAGGGCGGTTGAGGAGGCCGGCGCGGATGCAATTTCCTTAATCAATACTTTGATAGGTATGGCCATTCATTTACCAACTCGTCGTCCAGCGTTGGCTAATATTATCGGAGGCTTGTCAGGCCCAGCTATTAAGCCGGTGGCTTTACGCATGGTGTATCAGGTCGCCAGGGTTGTATCTATCCCGGTTGTCGGTATCGGCGGCATCGAGTCGGCTGAAGATGCTCTGGAATTCATGTTGGCCGGGGCGACCGCGGTACAGATTGGTACGGCTAATTTTGTCAATCCCAGAGCCAGTGAAGATGTGCTTGAAGGAATCGGTGCCTATGCAAGAGCTGAAAAATTAGATAGCATTCGTTCAATAATTGGTGGATTGCGGCTTGATAAACACGTTCCGGATATGAGAAACCTATGATAGAAATACAACCTGTTGCAAAGGTGGATGCTGCCATACAGGTACCCGGCTCCAAAAGCCTTACGCAGCGAGCGCTCATAGCAGCTGCTTTGGCCCAAGGAGAAAGCAGGCTTGTAGGGCCGCTGGATAGTGAAGATACTGCATATTCAGCCCAAGCCTTAGCACAGATGGGGGTATTTATAGAGAAGGGCCAAGATTGGCGGATCTGTGGTAATGGTGGTTCGATAAAACCCTCCGTTGAGCCGATTTATTTAGGGAATAATGGAACTGCCACACGTTTTCTCGCTTCTGTTGCCGCCCTTGGCACTACACAATATACCATCGACGGCGATTCTCGCATGCATCAGAGACCTATTGGGCCGTTGATGACTGCTTTGCAGGGATGGGGTGTAGACATAGGGTCAAAGATGGGAACCGATTGTCCACCCCTGTACATAAATGGCCGAGGCTTGATTGGTGGGACGACGGTTTTACCGGAAGGAAAAAGCAGTCAGTATCTTTCCTCCCTCCTGTTGATTGCGCCCTACGCCCAAAGACCGGCTATTTTGAAGGTTGAGGGACAAATATTTTCCAAACCCTATATAACCATGACTCTTGCAGTCATGGCTGATTTCGGTATTTTCGTTGAATGTGCCGGGGATTTCAGCTCATTTTCCGTGCCGCAGGGATGTTATCAGGGACGGGAATACCAAATCGAGGGAGATGCTTCAAATGCTTCGTATTTCTGGGCGGCTGCCGCGGTCACCGGTGGTCGGGTGACAGTCACCAATGTGCCCGTTCCGTCATTACAGGGCGATGCCATGCTGTTGCCGTTGCTCGGCCGCATGGGTTGCCATGTGGAAAAGTCCGGTGGAGGCATTACCCTGCAGGGTGTTGAGCGGTTGGAGGGAATACAAGTGGACATGGGCGATATGCCGGATGTGGTTCCAACCTTGGCGGTTGTCGCAGCCTTTGCCCACGGAACGACGGTGATCGAAAATATTGCTCACCTGCGTATTAAGGAGTGTGATCGTCTTTCTGCGGTGGTCACTGAGTTACGCAAATTAGGAGCAAAGGTGGAGGAGCGGGAATCGGCAATGATTATCCATGGAGATGGTGGGGTTAATCTTAAGGGAGCCGAGATTCATACCTATGCCGACCATAGAATGGCCATGTGTTTTGCCGTGGCTGGCCTCAAAATACCTGGGGTGAAAATTACCGGAGAAGAGTGTGTAGGAAAATCCTTTCCCGATTTCTGGCAGCGATTTGCTACTCTCGCAGGGAAGTAATAAAAGGATGTGTGGAAGTTAGGAGCCGTTAGGAAATAACTAGACCATTTATAACCATTTCCTTACGGCTCCTTATGCCGTTCCAAGCATGCCTTCGGCCATGTTATTTTTTTACAACGGCTTAGCTAAACCGGCTATGAGGCTTGAAATGCCTGGTTAGCCGGTTTTTTACGAAGTACCTTCCTTGAAACTATTTCTGTTTGTCGATTTTCGCAACCGCCTCCTGCACCAAGCGTTGTATCACGGTGTCTAAAGTGACGAGTTGCGAGGCGTGACCGGACATGCCGAGGAGGGCCTGGGCCTTGCGCCCTGTCTCCATCTTCTTCTCGACATAACCAGTGGAAACCTGTTCGGAGGTGGAAGCGTCCATTATTTTGTAGCGAAGTCCAACAAGCCATACCGCAGCGCGCTCGCTTGCCCGAGCCGAGGAAATGGTGGTGTCACTTATTCTGCCGGCCTTTCCGCCGACAACGGTGCCGACGATTGAGCCGATGGCATTGCCATCAAAACCCTGTCCGGCTTCAGCGACTTCTTCAGCCTTTAAAATGTCCAATTTGATAAACCATTTGGTTGAACTGAATTTACCCTTTCTGAAATTTTTAAGGGCATCAGTGGAGCCCATGTTGAAGGCCAGTTCGACCTCTTTGAGCAGCGGTCCCAGGTCGGAGCGTTCGAGCACTTTGAAATTGGCATTGGACAGTTCAATCTCGGCAAAATCGGCAATATTGTTTGGCGTCACTTTCTGGGTAAATGTTGCACTGCTGCTTTTTATATTTCCAGGCAGGACAATGACCGTCGGGCCCTTTTTGCCGGCATTAGCATATTCAACAGGTTGGTACATGTTGTCGTCGGCAACGCGGTTAGCCTGTTGGGACGCAGCCCCACCGGTGCCGGTACTGGTAGGAACACAGCCGGAAAGAAAAACCGAGAGGTTGATAAGAGAGAGGGAGAAAAGAGCATAAAAAAGGTTTTTCATAATACCATCCTCCAGAATGTTTGAGGGAGTAGAGCCATACAGCGCACTGCAACCTTCTGATCGTTGTACGAGGGCCTGAATCAAAAATTAATTATTCACCCCTCCGGACCCACCGGCATTAATGCCGGGATTCATCCGGTTGACCTTGTCGCGCAGATCTTTGTCTTGGATGAGCTTATTGATTCGCTCCGGAGCAGCTGTTACCAAAGATGCCGGGGGGCTGTTCTGCATGGATTTGCCAATCACTCCCTCCTGGGAACCGGCATCAATGGCGATCCGGACCACATTGCCGTGTTGCGACATGAGTTTTAATTGAGGTCCATCCAGCTTGGCATTCAATGGCTTAAGAATCGTGCTGTTAATGACCTGGGCAAAATTTCCGCCACTGCTGGTACATTCCACCTCAAACTGGCTGAGTCCGTTTGTCTCAAAATTGATAAGTTCGGCATTAAGGATGTTGCGAAGCCCTACAAACTCATCCTTAAAGAGCAGAGCGGTATCATAATCGGGCAGTCCGGTCAGCTGAATCTGGTATCTTTGGGAAGGTTTTAGCAGTTGTGACTCGAAAAAGTCTTTAGTAAATTCTTCGCCTATGAGTTTACCAATATCTTCCAGGGCCTGATCCTCATCGGCCCATGCTTTGTTCTTCGGAACCTTATTGTTAAAATAGATTTCTTCTCCGGTATGGTTGTTGATACATTTTACTGTCCAAGAAGTAAGAACGTGTTTGGTTACCTGGAGGCCGGAAGCCTTAAGGGTGATTGATGTCTGTTTGAACTTAGCCTCGCCGATGACTGAAAAATCGGCGATCCTCCGATTGCTCTTGACGGTACCGGCATCCTGCAGCAGCAGTTGTGTATATGCCTCAGACCAAACCCGATAGCCAAAATTGACAAAATGCTCTTTGAGAATATTGTCGGCGATTGATGAATTTTCAGGGACGGCCTCGGAACTTCGTTTGGTGTCGCGAACAACGACGGCGACTGAGATGGTCGGGTTACCATGTTCTTTGATGAGGCTGAGTCGATTCTCACGGGAAAGGCTTTGCAGGGCGGTTTTGACTTCGGCAATATAGACCTCGGCCTTGATCTGCATATGCATAAAACCGTCTGCACCCAATCTGGGTGGAGATTGCTCAAGTATCTGTTTGATCAAGCCTTTTGATTTGGAAAGCACCTTGTCCTCTATAAGGAGGTAGTTTTCAACCAAGGTATTGCTTTCTACATAAACGCCGACGGCCTTTTCTATCGCCTGTCGCTGAGCATCACGGCGCAGGTCATCTGCCATCAACCCCTTATCTTTCTTGTAAACTTCGGCATTTGGATCTGCCAAACCTTCGGCGGTGACGATAAGGGTGTCCGCCTTGTCTGCGCTGTTGCCAAAGTTTGGAATAAAAAAGAGTATTCCTGCAAGAAGCAGACAAAATGGCCGGTAGAGACGAAGAAGCATTGTATATGTGCTGGTGTTCATCAGATCAATGGCCTCCCTTGCAGTAGTCTTTGAAAAGTTGATAGGTGATTTCTCGGGATTGTTTTTTTACCAGCTTTTGGATGGTGGCGAGGATGTTGGCGTCCGAGAAGGTAGTCTCATTAATCTGGGCAGTTGCGATCAGGTTGCCGCTGTGATCAAGCAGAGAAAGATTGATTGTTACAAAAACCTCATCAATGTTGACGACCCTATTGATTTGGCTGCGCGTTGAAATAATGCCCTTGAGCATAAAATTGGCGCTCAGCCGTTCAGCCGCGGAAACAGCCGCATCCAGGTCATTGTTAAGCACTGCTTCCTGTTCGACCTTGGCAATCTGGGCGTTAATTTCGGCAGCTGTATAGGTTTGCAAGCCAAGCTGATGAAAACCGCCATTGAGTTCATCGACCAGATTACCGTACACCGAATTTTTGCTGTCTCGATCATGGGCGTTGGAAGTCATAAAAGACCCATTATAGCCATCCAGACCGGTAGTGCCTTCTCGGTGTATCTCGCCGATCATGGTGGCGATTTTTGCGGCCTTAAGAGACTTTGGGCAATGCAATTGCGCAAGAGAATTACGCGGGCCGGTTGTCTCCGCGGCACTTTCTTTTTCTGCTTCTTCGGAGAAAGAAAATGGAAAGGCGGAATATGGAGTGAGGGTTGCGAAAAAGATTACTAACAGAGCCAGGCCTGATGATAGTTTCATGAGGGTGTGTACTCCAGAACTCCGAACTTTATTTTTTTGTTCAGGCCACCTGATACCGCTTCGTTGCATAGAGAAAAAAACCAATTTTACGTATTGATAAGTTTAGTCTATAAGCGGAACAATTTCAAATTGTTCTTTTTCCGTCGCATAGCGACATCTTGCTCGTTGGTTTGTTAACGACGAGAAAATGGCTTGAGGAGGGATGAGGTGGCAGATATCGACGATCCGAGCCTCCGGGGCATGTCCGAAGATAACAGTTAAGTTTGCAATGGTAGATAAAAATCATAAAAGGGGAAGTGAAGACAATCTGGCAGGAAAGTGTGAGGAAGTGGAATTGAGTTATAGCTATTGAGATTTTTTAGGAGGTTTAATTACCAGAAAATAGAGCTTGCCGTTTTCCTTCATATGGTTGGCGGCAAACTCGGCATCTTTTCCGTGGCCAAAGAAGATATCGACTCGGCCGGTGCCTTTGATGGCTGCTCCCGAATCCTGGGGAAAAACAAACCTGGCGAATGGGCGCCAGCCAGCAACCTGTCCATCCTTGCCAATGAGTGGAGTCCGGGATACCAGATATCCCAAAGAGCCGGTCGGCAAGGCCGTGCCATCGATTGCCAGAGATCGACCTGGGGTGAGGATCTCGCCGCTGCTTCCCTTTGGCCCAAGATCATCACCCCAGTTAAAAAAAATAAAGCGAGGGTTGTGGTGCAGGATACGCTGTTGCTGCTCCGGGTGTAGTTGTAGATAGGTTCTGATGGCGGGAATGGTGGCCTCTTCAAGAGTCAGCGCTTTTTCATCAACCAGGAGTTTCCCGATACTTTTATATTCAAGTCCGTTGGATGCAGCGAAGCGGACAGTTCGAATCGTTTTGTCGGGGAGGAGGATTTTTCCAGATCCTTGGACATGAAGAAGAAAGGCATCAAAAGGGTCTCTGAGAAAGGCGAGTTCATTACCTTGCAACAATTCAGAAGTTGTTTCGATTTCCTTGCGACTCCAATAAGCTATAAGTTTTTGGTTGTTTTCGAATCGGCCTATTCGGGGTTCTCCATTTGCACTGAGGGTAGACACCAAAGAAGGCGGGGGCGCATAAATGGGTGTAAGAAAGGATGGTGTTTGAGTGAGACTTCCTTCAAAAATCGGCTCATAATAGCCGGTTACCAGCATACGACGCTGGTCCTGGTCCTTGCGTCCACCGGCTTGGTAAACCAGATAATTGTCGGCAATGAATTGTTGCAAGTCTTTTGCTGAAGGGTTGTGGTCGAGTTTTTCTAGGAATTGTTCGATAGAATATTGGAGCCAGCTATTTCTGTAAGTTTCGGTTTCGAAGGAGATACTCTTCTCTGGATCCTGTCTTTTTAAATAGGAGAGATGGCGACGGGCGCTTTCGATCAACGAAGTTCGGTCCATATCATCGGCAAAGGCAGGTGATTCACTTTGTTTCAGGCGGTGGAGAGGTTGATAAATGTCTTTGTTGAAATAGAGAAAGGCCAGCAGGCAACTTGTCACCACGAGCATCAAGAACAAGGCGATGAAGCTGAAACGCACCTTTTGGACCATTGGCAGCTAGTGGCTAGTTTTTTAAGGCTTCCGCCATTTCAGCGACGGCCATGGCATATTTGCTGCTATGGTTATATTCATTAATTGCTTGAATATTTGGATATCCGGCGACGAAACGCATTCCTCCCCCGTCCTGTGGAGCCAGCTCCAGCCCGATGATGGAAAGTGGAGCGTCTTTTGGCGGCGGAGGAAGGGTGACGTTTTGAGTTGATGTTACTTGCCGCCAATCAACCCGTCCTTTTCTGCCATCGTTATACGCCTGATTGAGGGTTTCAGAACGTAGTTCGCGGCCGAGCTCGGCATACAATGGAGATTTAAGCATCCATCCGAATTTACTAAGATAATTAGCAATCGAGGCAATAATGTCGGGAGTTGAGTTGATGAGGTCAGGGCGGTGATCACCGTCATAATCTATCGCATATTTGTTGAAGCTGGAGGGCATAAACTGCGCTTGACCAAAGGCGCCTGCATAGGAGCCTTTAATGCTCAGCGGGTCGAGCCCATTGTCTCGGCAAAGGATCAGAAAATTGATCAGTTCTTTGCGGTAAAATGTTGACCTTCGCGGGTAGGCGGCGAAGAGGGTGTTGAGTGTTTGAAACAGGTTGAACCCCCCCTGATTGGCACCAAACCTGGATTCTATTGACCATATTGCCACAATGACTTCTCTGTCCACCCGGAATTGTGCTTCTATGCGATCAAAGAGGGGCTGATATACGGCAAGCTGTTTTTTGCCGATGGCAATGGTTATGGGGGAAATAAAGAGGGATCGATATTTATAGTAAGGTTTTGCTTCTCCCTGTCGATCCATAAGCTGGAGGACCTTTCGATCAATGTGGAGATCGGCAAAGAGGATCTGCAGCTGGGGGGGTGTAAAATAATACTGTTCTTGCAGCTCGCGAAAGAGATCCTGATACTGAACTCCGGCAACGTCGATAGGCTGGCCATTGGCAACAAGATCGGCGGCGAGTGGAGTAGATTCAGCGGAATATATGTCGCAAGGGTGAGTGATGAGGACTGAAAAGAAAATAATTCCAGACATGAGAAATTGCCGGTGACGCCCGAAAATGGGCTTTAGTCCAGCCAAGTGGGCAAGGAAAAGAATGGTCATTGTCGAGGGAAAAAGGCGAAAAATGTGTTGAGGAAGTGGTCGAGCATCTCCTTCGGCAGGCGGTTGATTCCAGCTGCTGCTGCACGGCCTCCACCGGTAGGGTAGAGTTTACAAAGGGTGTCTGCATGTCGCTGATCTTCAAGAGGGGCACGGACGCTGACCTGCAGTGTTCCATCCGGGTTGTCGGTGATAATGGCGTGAGAGCCGGCCGTTTGTTCTCTTGCTCTCAGATTGGAGAAAACCCCGACAACCCGGTGGGCCCATGGCTTGTCGGGTAGATGGTAAACTCTGCTTTGTCCTTTTGTCCCTATCTCTTTTTCTTGCATCGCCAAAGCTATATCTGCCTGGTATGTGGTTTGCAAAATGTCTACCTGTGGAGAATTTTCCAGATATTCAAAAGGATCGACGTATGGTTTGACGGCTTCGTAGAGTTCTTGAGGATTGAAAAGAAGATCCTCTATGGCTGAGCCGTAGCCATTGTAATTAAACAGCTCTCCCAATTGACGCAACAGAACGATTTGCTGTTCTCCTAGATGAAAAACTTTTGCCAGCCTCAGGGCAGGTTCGTGGAGATTATCGCCAAATGCCCCGCAGATGGCCCAAAGACCATGCTGGCTATGAAGAACCCTGTTGACAATCAATGAGGTGCAGATCGCCGGACTGGTGTCGATGTGAGCTTGCAATGCCGGGGAGTTTATTGGCTCACCGATAAAATGGTGGTCAAAGTAGGTAACCTTATTGTCTTGTTGTAAAAGTCTGAGGAGTGATGGGCGGTTACTGTCGAGGGAAATATCGAAGACGCTTAGTGTACAATTGTTGAGATCTTCAAGCCGTCGAAGTAAACATATATCCCTTTTAACACCAGTGAGCAAATAGGCGCTGGACACTGTGTTGTGCAGACGATACTGATGGAGTGAAAAAATTCCATCCGCATCGCCATTAAAGATATCATAATACATGGGACGGAGGTCTCCTCGCTGAAAACCACGCGAAGTTGCAAATACTTGTCAAGAGACAAGCCGGTGTCCATTACGCTTTAATTAAGAGGAACACCAAATGGGGCGCCGATGTTAGCCAGATTGAACAACACGATAAACGAGGTGTCGACCGGTGTGTACTGCGTTTCAAAGGTCACTGACCAGCAGTTCGCCATGTAGGTCAGGAAACCGTTGGCTTTTATTGTTTCATCCTGTGATATGGAATGCTCAATACCAGCCCCGGCGATCCAACTGCTGATAAACGGTAAGGGTAAGCGAAAATTTGCATTAATTTGATTAATTTCCGCTGTTAATGGAATCGAATAAGAGTCATAAAAATCCGTATAGCCTTTTCCCTTGAAACTGTAATCGAGGCCGAATTGATCCCCACGGCTGTTTCGGTATTCACCACCGAAGCTGTGGTTGGTGAAGGTACTGTCATATACATCATAATCGGTTCTATAAAGAAGTCTTGCAGACGGGGCTGGAGACCATCCGAGTTTTCCGTGAATTGCCGAGAGAGGTTCCTCATCAGGGTCTTGGCGCAGATCCCAGTATTGTTCCACTCGTAGAGTGGCGGTATCCCATATAGCGCCCTTATTGAGGCTTGCCGAAGATAAGGTGTTAAAGAAGTTATCTAGACCGTAGGTGATCGAATTTCTAGCGAATATCTGGTCTACGTCGTCCCATTGGGGATATCTGGTCTGATCGACACCTGGGATATGATCATACTTGATGAACGGCCTCACTTGATGTGAAAAACCATCCGTTTGACCTTCTCCTGTTAAAAAATCCCGTTCGAGGGTTGTTGCAGTTTCGACTTTAAATTCCGGTAAGAATCTATTCTGGACCTCATCATGGTCCCATTCTGCATCGCCGTAGGTTTGGACATAATAAAAAGTATCACGCAGGGCTATTTGCGCTAAGGTCTCCAGATAGGGGCTGACAGGAATCGGTGAAGAAATGGCAGGTTTGAGATCAAATCGGTGTCCGCCGGTACCATCTTCCCGCCAGTAATTGACATAGGTGGAATGCCAGTCGAAATAGGAATTGGTTTCCCCAATGGGAAGTGCACCTGCAAAACCAACTCCAGGTAATTTCCACAACGGGGTATAGGAATCACTGGCATTGGTGTCGGCAGCATTAATTGCCAGAAGATTTGCCTCAAGAGACATGCCCCTAAAGCTGCGGAGAGTCTTTAAGGAATTTTGGCGATTACTATCGGTTTGGTTTTGGAACGCCCTGCCATAGCTTTCTAGATAGTGGTCGTAGGTTTTTCTGAAACCACTAGGACCCGAATTAAACTCGTTCAGATAATCCTGGTCGGAGACGATATCCAAATCAAGACGGGTTTGCCATCCGTCACCAAAGGTATGGTTGGCTTTACCGCGAAGCCAGTATCTGTCGCTGTTGTCGTGGGTGTATCCGGTATCATTGTAATAGTCGGTCTCGGAGGGATCTGACAGTTGGTCATCGAGAAAACTTGCGGTGAATGTACCCTTGTCGGTGCCACTCAAGATATAACGAAATTCCGCCCCTGGCATGAAACCCCGGTTGGAATAGTACTCGGGAAAAAATGTGACATCAGCAGAATCGGAGATATTGAGAAAAAATGGGGTATTGAGACCAATACCACCAATTGTTGAGTTGGAAAAATAGGGAAAGAGGAGGCCGCTCTGGCGGGTGTTTTTTGCCGGTAAAATCAAATAAGGGCTGTAGAAGATCGGCACATCCTTAATGTTGAATCGTGCATGGGTAAGTACCGCATAGCCACCCTGTTTAATTTCAGTGTTAGCACTGGAGAAACTCCAGGGTGGGGTCTGTCCTTCATCAAGTTTACAGGTGATTACCCAGCCGTCGTCAATGCGATAGGTGTCGAACCCGGTTTTTTCAATTGATTTGCCTTCCATGTGCAGAGACAGTTCATTGCGAAGAATGGTTGCATCAGTAAATTTACCGGTTTCTTTGGTGAGGTTGAGTGTTACTTCCTTGGCGAAGAGTTGTTCGTCCTTGGTGTTGATCTGAACGTTGCCTTTGGCCTTTATGGATTCAAGCTCAACATCGTAGACCATCCAGTCAGATTTTATAGTGACTGTAACTTGGTACAGGGGCGTGTTGGCTTTCTCAATTTGATCGGCACGGACTACCGGTGGAGTGCTTTGCTCTTCGAGCAGCTCTGCCCAGGCAGATTTTTTCAACACCTGCGGTGGTTTAACGACAACCTTTTCATTTTTTTCAAGAATGACATTGCCTTGGGCGACAATACTGCTCGGATTCTCATAGCGGATTACTTTGTCGGCGGAAATGTTCCACTTGTCGGTAGCCACCTTTTCACCAAAAACATCCTGGGGAAGGCCGTTTACCACCAGGAAGCAGAGCAAGAACAACATCAGGCGCAGACAGGAGAATTGGGGCAGGCGGTAGGACACGACAGACTCCTTTGGGAAGATTATTGTGGCGATTGTAAAGAGTTTTCGGTTCACCGAAGAGAGTAACAGCATAACAAATTCTGGTAAAAATACATCACTGCATTTAGCCTGAACGTGAGGGCAAAGCTGCAGGCCGATAATTGGAAACATTAAGATTCGAAATGTACGGTTCTCAGCGAACACTGTCAAGATTAAAGTCATTTGGCGGATACCTGAAGTATTAAATATCTTTCCTATATAATTAGGAAAACATAATCGATCAGAAAGAGCCAATGGTATTCATTAGAAAGAAACATGCCGGTAAAAAACTCCGGCATGTTTCTGAAACCAAATAATATTTGTGTTTCAATGCAATTGACAGTACTAGTGTTTCGGGGGAGGCCTGAATATATCCCCGCTGTGATTGAGTTCAGCCTGTTCGAGAAATATAGGCATTGTCTGGCAAGTTGCGGAAACACGACTGTTTTTACAGTCAAAATGGAGGTATGGATTCTGTAAGATTAAGCATTTTCAACCTGTTACACCATGCATGAGTTGTGGCTCGCAGCTTTTTTCTCTGTAGCCACCGGCTGAAATTGACCTTACGGAATGCGTGCCGGCAGATTTGGGAAACAAAAAAAGCGGTGATTATTGCATTGCTGGACCAATGGATTGGCCTGCGATGTGTATAATTACAACAAAAACGTTCCGGATATCTTTTTTGAAAATATTGATAACGGAAGAAGAGGTAAATATGATTGATGATAATGAGAAAAAAGTCGTTCAGATAAAAGCAACAACCGGTGCATGGTGGAAGAGCACAGCACCGTCCGATTCGTCTTCGGATGTCGTGGAAACAACCGAGCCCCAAAAAATCCCAGCGAGGAAAAGATCGCCTCGTCGCAAATCTCCCCCTTCGAACCAGCCAGAGGCAAGCGAAGCGGTCACTCCTGCAATTGTCGAAAAAGCAGGGGTGAGCAGTGAGCAAACGCGTGGACCGGAGGACGTTGAAGGGTCAGCACCGGCAAAGTCTGACAGGAAAAGACCACCTAGAAAACGCCAGGGGGCGAAAAAGATTAAGCCCGATGTGAGACTCGATCATTCTGAAGAAGAAGGGGCCGAGGTAGTAGGCGGGGAAGGCGTTGAACTAGCCAGCATAACGATCAAAGACGATGAAGAAAAAGGCCCGCGGGAACGGCGAAATGCAAAGAGTGGTCGCGGGCGGAGAGGCAGAAGAGGTGGGAAAAAGCTGGTTGTGTCTGAAGAACATAGCTTGGGTGCAACGGATGAGAATACTGAAGACGCTGGCTATGGAGGTCATGTCGCTTCAGACAGACATCACAAAGGCAATGCGTATGAAGAACAAGGTGATGATTCGTACGATGAAGATGACTTGATGGACGAGGAGTCGGAAGATGACGAGCCAGCGGAAGAAGCACCCCATGAAGAGGTAAAACGAGTCTGCAAGCTTTTAATTAATGCCGAAGAACCTGAAGAATGTCGCTTGGCTCTGCTCGAAGATGGAAGACTTGAATCCATCCATGTTTCGACAATTGCCAGAACCCAGACCAAGAATAATATCTATAAGGCCCGAATAGTGGCTATAGAGCCGAGTCTGCAGGCAGCGTTTGTTGACTACGGTACTGAAAAGAACGGGTTTTTACCATTCAGCGAAATTCATCCAGAATACTATAAGCAGGAACTCAGTAACGATATTCGCCATCTTGTAGAGTCGCACCAGTGGAAAAAGCTCAGCATTCTCGATGTTATTGAAAAGGGGCAAGAGATTCTGGCCCAGGTGGTAAAGGAAGAGGTGGGGAAAAAAGGGGCAAACATGACCACCTATCTTTCCATCCCCGGGCGATGCGTGGTTTTGATGCCGGGATCCGATTCCTCCGGAATCTCCAGAAGAATTTCCGGCGAAGAGAAAAGATCGCAACTGCGGGGAGCGATGAATTCCATCGATTTACCGGAGGGAATCGGTTGGATTGTCCGGACTGCCAGTGTTGATATCAACGAAGAGGCACTGTCCCGTGATGTCAAATATCTCATGACTCTCTGGGATGAAATCAAAAGAAAGGGCCAGGAATTAAAGGGCGTAGGACTGGTATATGAAGATCAGGAGAGTGTGCTCAGGTTTCTCCGAGAGCATTTCGACCCGTCCATTGAGGAAATTCTCGTTGATGACCGAACCGCCCTTGAGCAGGTAAAAACATTTATCGAGATGCTGCCGGAGAAGCAGAGAAACGTAAAGGTCCGGTTGCATCAAGGGGCTCGGCCGATCTTTAATCAGTACAGCGTTGAAGATCAGATAGAATCGATATACCAGCCTCAGGTAAGTCTGCCTTCCGGCGGTTCAATTGTTATCAATCCTACGGAGGCATTAGTGGCCATTGACGTCAACTCCGGTTCCACCTCCAAGGGCAAGAACTTTGAGGCCTCTATCTTTCAGGCTAACATGGAGGCGGCCGCAGAACTCACTAGGCAACTTCGGCTCAGGGATCTTGGTGGCTTGATCGTCATCGATTTCATCGATATGCGTAATCGCAAACACATCATGGCTGTGGAAAAAATGGTTAAGGATTCGATGAAGAAAGACAAGGCCAAGGTCGATTTCAGCCGAATCTCCAAATTTGGTTTGATGCAGATTTCCCGGCAGAAGCTAGGAGCACCCATTGAGGCAGGAAATTACCGGCGCTGCGAACATTGCAAAGGACGGGGTACCGTCAGATCGGTTGAAACCCTTTCTCTGTACTATCTGAGGCGTATTCAGACCGGCGCAAGTCGAAAGGGCGTGGGACAAATTGAATGTCATTTTCCGATTGATGTGGCGTCATATCTTCTCAATAATAAAAGGTCTGAACTGCATGAAATGGAAAAAAGATACGAGGTTGAAATTGTCATAACTGCTCGGCCGGATATGACTCCGACGGACAACGAGCTTCTTTTTCATAAGGCGGTAAAAGAGGTAAAAGAAAAAAAACAAGCTTGAGTTAGCAATCAATCTAGGTTATAAAGCGACTCTTCAAAGCACCAGTAGCTCAGCTGGATAGAGTATCTGACTACGAATCAGGGGGTCGGCGGTTCGAATCCGTCCTGGTGTACCAGTAAAATTCAAGGGCTTACGGCAAAATTGCTGTAGGTCCTTTTTGTTTGCAGTTGATTTTGTCCCGCGCCTGTCCCGCATATTATTTTCTCTGATGTGATAAACTGGCCTGCTCAACAAGCTGCAGCCAAACTCTCACCAGCCGCTGCCAAGTGGAGAACACAATGACACAAATCTTTATCGCCATCGGCAGTTTTTTGCGCTCCTTGGAATTGTTGCCAGGTCCCTCAGTTCCCATACCCTGTTACCGTTGCTTGAAAAAGCCGGCAAACTCAACAATTTTAACCTCGCTGCCGATTATCTGCTTTTTCACGCTTTAGCGCTGATAAGTGTTTCAATCCTCTGTAAATTGTTCCCGGAGAATTGTTTTCATCGTGCCGGTTTGGCCTTTGTTGTTGGTTCATTCCTGTTTCAAGGCAGCGTTCTTGTCAAAAGCTTTGTCTCCATTCAGCCCTTTGGTTTTATTACCCCGATAGGCGGCTTTATCTTGATTGCCGGTTGGATTTTGTTGCTTGTGTCGGCTGTTCGCCCCTGAAAATGGTCTGACAGAGACGATCAAGGGGCGGATCATCCCAACAATGAGGCAATCTGATGCAGGAGACCGTATGAAGGATGATGCAGCTTAAGTGCTCGTATATCAATTGAAAATGATTTTTTGTTAAGTATTGTGAAAGTGAAAAATGCTGACTAATAATCAGGGGTGCGGCGGTTCGAATCAGTCCTGGTGTACCAGTAAGTTCATCCTCGGAAAGATCGAGATACTCCTGCGATCTTGAAAGATTTTGAGTAAAAACTGCATCTTTACCAAATGTTTACTATGAAAATGTGATTTTTCGAGGTATAATTTTTCGAGATCATGCTCAAGGCATACTTTGTGAGTGTGTGTAAAATTTTTAACATCATCTATCATCTCATACGGTGAGGAGGGGAGAAATTGAAACAAAAATTATTTTCATTTTTCATCATGGCATTATTGCTTGTTTCTGTGAGTGTTGCAAATGCGTCCACAACTCTAACGGAAATTGGCAGAAGTCCTTTTCATCAACCGCCGCTGAAAACCAAAGAAGAGCTTATTTCTATGCTCAAGGCAAAAAATCCTGAAGTTGCCAAAGGTTTTGCCTTGGCTGGTCGGAGTGATCTGTATGAGGTTTTTATGGATCAAGTGACCAAAACGAAGATTGATCTCGTGCAGTTTCCGAAGGGTACTAAGTTGGACTGGATGTTTTATAAGAAAAAAGGCAAAGGGACTGTCCGCATTGCCAAAGACATAACTTGGGCCAATGATAAGCCATTTCCGGGTTTTCAATTTTCTATCGATAAGGCTGGAGTTCGATACACTTTTGTTATTCCGCTTGGCTGCGGCAATGTGGCCTTAATGGGGGAGAGCAAGATTCCTGAGGTTGTTGCTGCGCCGCCGCCACCGAACAAGCCACCGCAGTGTGGGATGACCGTTACCCCGATCAAGACTCTTTGTGGTGAGAATGTCACCGTGGATGCACGTACATCGACTGATCCAGATGGAGAAATTGCCAAGATGACTATTGCCTTCATT
>JAABQY010000053.1 GCA_011391225.1 Desulfobulbaceae bacterium
CGATCATCGGTGAGACTGTCAAGGAATGACCGGCCTTCTTCGGAATGATCAAGGGTCTCATTGAGACTGACACAACCGAGATGACTTACCTCGATGAGAATGGAGCGATATTCATCGAGGGACATATCCATGGCTTTTGCTACCTCATGGTCTTCAGGATCTCGCCCAAGTTGTAATTCCAGGTCGGTAATGGTCTTTCCGATGCGGTTCTGCTTGTCGCGAAGCGATCTGGAAAACCAGTCGAGCTTACGCATTTCGTCAAGGATGGCGCCGCGGATACGGTATTCGGCAAAGGTTTTAAAAAGGATGTTTTTGGCCGGATCAAACTTGTTTGCCGCATCGAGAAGGCCAAGCATTCCGGCACTCTTGATGTCGTCCCGGTTCATAAAGGCAGGAACCTGAGTGACCATGCGCCGGGCGATAATGTCGACCAGGGGAAGATGGTCATGGATGAGCTGGGTGCGATTTTCGATTTGAGGATTCTGGGCGTAGAGTATGGGCATCTCCTAACCCCCAATATGCAGTAATTTCTTCCAAAAAAACTGGAGATTTCCCTTTGGCGAGGCCTGTGTCGGTTCGGAACAGATTCTGCCCGCCAGCTGCCGAAAGGCCTGGGTGATTTTTGATCCTGGATAAAGTTCGCTGATAACTTTTTGTTTACGGATTGACTCGATCATCTGTCGGTCATCCGGGATTGAGCCGAGATAATCAATGGAAATATCGAGATATCTATTGGCCACCATGGTCAACTTTCGATACACGTCGAGGGCATCGTCTTCGGACTGGATCTGATTGACGACGAGGTTAAAATGTTTCTCGTGATACTGGGTGGAGAGCAGTTTCATCAAGGCATAGGCATCGGTGATCGCCGTCGGTTCGGGGGTGGTTATGACGAGTATTTCTTGAGCCGCTGTATTAAAATACGTAACATTTTCAGAAATGCCCGCTTCGGTATCGATTAAGACAAAATCGAAATGATTCTGCATGGCGTCGAGACCGTCAAGAAGGCGCATTTTTTGGTGCGAATCTAGGTTGGTGAAGTTCTGGACTCCGGAACCGGCCGGGAGGATTTTAATGCCCATCGGTCCGTCGACCATTATCTCCTGGAGATCCTGTTCGCCGGCAAAGAAATGGTTGAGATTAAACGTCGGGGAAATGCCGAACACCACATCGATGTTGGCAAGTCCCAGGTCGGCATCAAGGATCAGCACCCGTTTGCCCATGGAGGCAAGGACGTAGGCGAGGTTGGCAGCTACGGCGGTCTTCCCGACCCCGCCTTTACCACTGGTGATCGAGTAAACACTTGTCGGCTGTTCAGCCTTTTGCGGCAACGGACCGGGGGAATGAGAATTAAGATTCCGGAGGGTTTGAGCCTGGTCGGCTGCCGTATGAGGGATATTAGTCATGCATTGATCCTTCCTTTTGCGACATGATCAGTTCTGCGGCTATTTTTGAGCTGGCAACGAGTAAATCTTCCGGAACTCTCTGGCCGTTTGCAAAATAGGACAAAGGGTTGGGGTTCTGTATCTGTACGTTCAAGAGTATTCCAAGGTCGGCGCATTCGTCAATCTTGGTGAAAATCGTATGGGTTATGCCGAGTTCCTGGAAACGTCCGATGGTATCCAGGAGTTCATGTTCTCGCGTGGTTGCTGACAACACCAGATGTTTATCGATATTGAACTCTGGTTTCAGGAAGGTGGCAAGTTCGCTTATGCAGAAACTGTCTCGTGGGCTTCGACCGGCAGTATCGATGAGGATGAGTTCCTTGTCGCGGTGTCGGATAAGGGCATTTTCCAATTGATCCGGGGTGATAACAACATCAACGGGTAGATGCATGATTTCCCCGTACACCTTCAGCTGTTCAACAGCGGCAATACGGTAGGTATCGATGGTGATCAGGGCGACCGAATGGGAGTGTCGGCTCAGATACGAGGCGGCAATCTTCGCCAAGGTTGTGGTTTTACCGACGCCCGTAGGGCCAACCAGGGCAATACGTTGCTGGCCTTCCTTGTTGGCGAAATTCAGTGGGTTCGTCTGAATAAGATGCTCTATTGTTCCCATGATTGCAGCGAGGACAACATCATTGGCACTGAGTTCCTGCTCGGTAAGGCTTTCCCTGAGGCTTGCTGCAATTGCCCGTGATGTTTCGACGTTTATCCCACGTTCTACGAGCAGAGAAAGAATATGATCACCGTAAATGGCTGACGAATCGAAACGATAGCGAAAATCGCCAGTGTTAATATTTTGCTGTTGCGGTTGCTTTGTCGGCGCCTCTTTCTCGGCGATCTTGTCTATTTTTCGCGACAAATTCAGTAATAGGTCCTTGAGTTCATTGACCTCATTCTGGAGGTTGGGTTCCCGCTTTATCCCAGCCTGCTCGGCTGGTTGGTTTTTGTTCTGGTCCGGTGGTGCAATATTTTCTGGTGCAGTGGTTTGCTGAGAAGGAAATATTTTTGCACAATCATCATCCGCATACCTGAAGGTTGCCGGCGGAGAAAGGTACTCTTCGACGGAATCATCGACCACATGGCTGAATCCACCAGTCGCTTTTCTCCCGACATTTGATGTTTTCCTCTGCCGGATGACTCTTTCCTGGTCTGATCCGCCTTTTTTATTTGGGTAATCGGCATCTATGGCGGCGGTAATCTCCAGCACGGGTTTGCCAATAATTCCAAGCGTGCCGTTGCGGATGGTCCTGGTCGAGAGTATCAGGGCGTCGGGACCGAGTTCCTTTTTTATCATTTTCAGACCAGACGCCATATCCGTTGCTTCAAAGACTCTAACTTGCATCGAGGGTCACCGTGCCGAGAGATCTGACCTTGAGATTAGGAGTGACTTCGTTGTGGGAAATGATCGTCAATGCCGGATAGTATCGTTCCGTCAGGCTTCGCACAAAGGGCCGAATCTGCGGGGCTGACAACAGAACCGGCCTGCTGCCGCCTTCAAAAAGGGTAATACCCTTGCCGATGGAATCAAGAATACGCTGAGCGCTGGTCGGATCAATGGCCAGATAGCTACCGGTTTCTTTGTGCTGGATGGAGTTGCGGATAGCATCTTCGGCCGGGCGCGCCAGGGTGATAACCGGAATAATACCGTTTACCGCCAGATCGTTGCTGATGGTCCTGGCCAGTGCATGGCGAACATATTCGGTGAGAACGTCGGTGTCTTGCGTCGCCGAGGCCCAATCGGCCAATGTTTCGAGAATAGAGCGCAGATCACGGATGGAAACACCTTCCTTTAAAAGATTCTGCAGCACCCGCATGATGGTACCAAGGGCGAGGATTGTCGGTACCAATTCTTCTACCAGTTTCGGGTATGATTTGCTGAGGTTATCAAGCAGACCCTGAACTTCCTGGCGGCCGATCAGTTCATGCGCGTGTTGCTTGATAATTTCACTGATATGGGTAGCCATGACGGTAGTGCAGTCGACGACCGTATATCCGGCGATCTGGGCCCGATCTTTCTTTTCTGAGGAGATCCATATGGCCGGCAGCCCAAATGCCGGTTCCATGGTAGCGATGCCTTTCATGGTCTCAGTAACCATTCCCGGGTCCATGGCCATGAAATGGCCGGGTAACATCTCCGCCTCAGCGACTCGTACGCCTTTTAAGGAGAAGGTGTACTGATTGGGGTTGAGTTGCAGGTTATCCCTGATGTGCACCGGAGGAACGATGAAGCCGTTATTAATGGCAAATTGTTTACGAATGGATTGGATACGGTTGAGCAGTTCGCCGTCTTGAGCTGCATCGACGAAGGGGATGAGGCCGTACCCTACTTCAAGCTGGAGTAAATCGACATTGAGGAGTTCCTCGTAATTTTCTTCGCGACGTGTCGGTGCCTGCGGGGGCTTTTCGACAACCGCCTCTGCCAAAGATTTTTTTGATTTGTCGAGTTGGAAGGCGAGAACGCCCATAGAGAAGGCAAGGACGAGAAAAGGTGTAAAAGGCATGCCGGGAATAATGGCAAAGACAAGGAGAATTCCCGACACCACCCACAGGGCGACCGGACTGGTGGAGAACTGTTTCTTGAGATCGGCGCCGAAATCCTTTTCTCCGGTGGTCCGTGTTACCAGAAGACCGGCGGCAGTTGAAATGATGAGCGCCGGAATTTGCCCGACAAGTCCGTCGCCTACCGTTAGAATAGTATAAATAGCAGCGGCGTCGGCCATTGGCATGTCTTTCTGGGCTACGCCGATAACAAAGCCTGCGCCAATATTTACAAGGGTGATGATGATACCGGCAATGGCATCGCCCTTGACGAATTTCGAGGCACCGTCCATTGCCCCATGAAAATTGGCTTCTTTAGAAATGTTTTCGCGCCGACTGCGCGCCTCATCTTCGTTGATAAGGCCGGCATTGAGGTCGGCATCGATGGCCATCTGTTTGCCGGGCATGGCATCAAGGGTAAAACGGGCGGCAACCTCGGCAACCCGGCCTGCGCCCTTGGTGATAACCATGAAATTAATGAGAACCAATATGACAAAGACAACAACACCAACAACATAGTTGCCGCCGACTACGAATTGCCCAAAGGCTTGGATGACCGAACCGGCGGCTTCCGGGCCTTCATGCCCATGTAAAAGAATAAGACGGGTTGAAGCCACATTGAGGGACAGCCTGAACAATGTGGTTACCAAAAGAATCGAAGGGAAAATTGAGAAATCCGTGGCCTTTACGGTATACAAGCTGAGAATGAGGATAAGCAGAGCAATGGTAATGCTCATGGTCAGAAACAGATCAAGGAGGATCGGCGGCAGGGGGATGATCATCATCATCAGGATAGCAACGAGGCCAAGAGCGGCGATAATATCGCTGCGCCCCAGCATTTGCTTGATATCCATGTTTGCAAATGTGCTTTGAACGTTGGTCAGTTCCATCAACGAACCTTTTTGCCTTTCAGTGAATATACATGGGCGAGAATCTCAGCGACAATCTTAAAGAGATCCTCCGGAATGTGTTGTCCTAGATCCAATTTATGCAATAATCGAGCCACGGGCGGATCTTCGATAATCGGAACCTTGTGTTCTGCAGCGATTTCGCGGATCTTCAGGGCGATAAGATCGGCACCCTTGGCGACCACCAAAGGGGCATCCATTTCCTTGGCATCATAACGAATAGCAATGGCCAGATGCGTTGGGTTGGTGACGACCACGTCGGCTTTCGGCACCTCAGCCATCATGCGCTTGCGCGCCATTTCCTGCTGGATGGCGCGAATCTGCGATTTGATATGCGGATCGCCTTCACTGTCTTTGAACTCCTCCTTCTGTTCCTGCTTGGTCATTTTCATCTTTTCCTCCATCTCCCATTTGACAAAAAGAAAATCAAGCAAGGCCAAAAGGATGAGAACGGCGCAGATCTTTGCCATAATCAGGGCTGAGATCCTGGCGATATAGCTGAGGGTAGTGCCGATATCGGTGTCGACGAGAATGAGGGCTTCATTGAAATGGTCGAAAACGGTGGAGAAGGCTATCCAGCCGATGAGAATCACCTTCAACAGGGACTTGATGACTTCGATAATAGATTTTTTTGAAAAAAAACGTGCCATCCCGGCAATTGGGTCGAGTTTTGCGAAATCAGGGATGAGTGGGTTGGATGTAAGCAGCCAGCCAAATTGCAAAAAGCTTGAGAAAAAAGAGACGATCATAACAACAAGAAAAAGGGGCGCGAGCAGGAGACCGGTTTTCTGCAGCAGGAATGTGGCCAGGGAGACAGTTGAGGTCGGGGTGATTTGGTATTCGCCGCTTGCTTGCCAGAGGGAGAAAATCAGTTCGATTAAAGATTTCCAGAAAACTGGCAAGTACATCAACCAAAACAGCAGGGTAAGCGTCAAGAGGGCGGCGGTTTGCACCTCTTTACTTTGGGCGACCTGGCCCCTTTTGCGAAAATCTTCACGTCGTTTCGACGTTGGGTCTTCTGTGCGTTCCCCTCCTGCTGGGCTTTCTTCCGCCATACGCTCGTTTTCCCGCGGTTAAATATTGAGATAGTTGAGAATGGTGAAAATTCGTTCTGCCAGAGTGTCAAATTCCTGTCTGACAAGAGTCGAGAGCATGTTAAGTGTCAAAGTGATGACAATAAAACCGATAGCGATATTCAGAGGGAAAGAGAGCATGAAGACATTCAATTGGGGAAACACTCGCGCCAAAATACCGAGAATGAGGCTGGAGAGAAGGAGAACTGCAAGCACCGGGGCACTGAATTGTGCGCCGATAGTAAACATATGTGAAGCCAGTTGCATGAGGTAAGGGATAGCTTCACCGGAAACATTGAACTGTCCGGGAGGCAAAAGATCGTATGACAGGACCACGGTGCGTAAGAAGATATGGTGGCCGTTAATGGCTAAAAAAAGCAGAATGACAAATACATTTTGAAACTGGGAGATGAGTTCCACCTGTCGTTCATTCTGGGGATCGTAGACATTTGCCGAAGCAAAACCCATTTGAAAGCCGATAACCGATGCTCCAAATTCGACGGCGGTAAAAATCAGCCTGGCAATAAGCCCAATCAGAAGACCAAGCAAAGTCTCGGAGATGACAAGCAGGAAGAAGGGCAGTGGAGCAAAACTCAGCTGCGGCAGAGATTTGGCCATTACCGGGAAGAGCATAAGGGAACTGACAAAAACCAGGGCGGTTTTCACTCGTCCTGGGGTCTGGGCTGAGGCCATTACTGGGATTGCGGCGATGAATCCGGCAACTCTTGCGGTAACGACAAGAAAAGTTTGAAACTGTTCTATGGGGAGAAGGGGGATTTCCACTGGGCATTAGAGGGTGATCATGGTTTCAAAAAGACCGATGGTGAAAATGGTAAGAAGCTTGATCAGCCATGGACCAAAAAGTAAGATGGTGAGAAAGACGGCAACAATCTTAGGAACAAAGGAAAGGGTTTGCTCATTGATCTGGGTGGCGGCCTGGAAAACGGAAACCACCAGGCCGATGACCAGGCCAATTATCAGCATCGGTGCAGAACCCAGCAAAATGGTCTGGATAGCTTTGCGGCAGACATCGACGGCAAGTTCAGGAGTCATGGGATCCCTTCTTGGGAGTAACACGGTCGGACAGTATGAGGAATAGCCTGTTACTGTATTAAAGCGGTTTAGCCAAAGCTTTTAATCAGTGACCCGACAACGAGCGTCCAGCCGTCGACAAGGACGAAGAGCAACAGCTTGAACGGCATGGAGATGATGACAGGTGGAAGCATCATCATACCCATGGACATAAGCACCGATGCAACAATCATGTCAATTACCAGAAAGGGGATATAAATCATAAAACCCATCTGGAAGGCTCGTTTCAACTCCGACAGCATAAAGGCCGGGACGAGGGTCATCGTCGGGATATCTTCCTGCCGAAACGGTTCACTCTTCATGGTAATTTCCGTGAGCAGGGTCAACTCCTCCTCACGAACTTGGCTGAACATGAACTCCCGCAGGGGGGCAAGACCCTTTTCCAGGGCGTCGGCCTGACTGATCTGCTCCTTCAGGTATGGCTGCAGTGCCTCCTCATTGATTTTGTTGAGGGTTGGCGACATGATAAAAAACGAGAGGAAGAGGGACAAACCAAGGATAATTTGGGTTGGCGGCATATTTTGCGTACCCATTGCCTGGCGGATAAAGCCTAAAACGATGACGATCCGGGTGAAACAGGTAGTCATCAAGAGGATCGCCGGAGCCATGGACAGCACGGTCAGCAGCATAAGGACCTGAAGAGCGGTGGAAATCTGCTGGGGGTTCTGCGCGTCTTCGACTCCAAAGGTTACGGTTGGTAAGCCGATTGCGAAGGTGCTGTCGACCATGAGCGTTAAGCTTAGAGTTGCCGCAAATATGGCGATGCAGGTGAGGACTAATAAAGGTGGACGCTTCATGGCTGGCGATCCGCTTCAGTCGACCGGAGAGTCGCTGCGAATGACAGCTCGGTTTTGTTCGGCAGGGTAGCGAGATGGTTGATTCGGTCACCGCTTATGCCGAGCAGATATTCATTGCCTTTGACGGTAATGAGGCAAAGAGCCTTTCTGCCCATAATCGGCTTGATCTCGAGAATCTTGATATTTTTTTCCGGGGTGTTGGCAAGAAGAGAAAAGCGTTTCCTGAGGAGGCCATACAAGGCAAGAATTATCCCGAGAACGACAATCAGACCCCATATCACCTTGAAGTAACTCTCTATTTCGACCATCGGAGTCGAAGCGGCAAGGGCCGCATCCGCATATGAACAATGCCAGATAAACCATGTCAGAGCGAAGAAATATTTGTTGTTTAAGGCTGGGGTCATGACTATTTCCACTTAACCAAGGTTTTCTATACGGTCGGAGGTGCTGACAACATCGGTGAGACGTATTCCGAATTTGTCCCCAACCATAACCGCTTCACCCCTGGCGATAAGGCGAGAATTGACATAGAGGTCGAGAGGTTCACCGGCGAGTTTGTCGAGTTCGATGACATATCCTTCACTCATTTTCAGAAGATCTCGGAGAAGAATTTTGCTTCTGCCGACCTCCACGGAAATCTGCAAAGGGATGTCGTACAGGAAATCCAATCCGCGACTGTCTTGCGGGATAGAGGTCGCTGCTGTTTTTGCAGCACTTGGGGCATTATTCTGCAGAAGCTCTTTAATTTCTTCCGGGGCCGGGCGGGTATTTCCTGGTGTAGCCATAACGATATTCCTTTATCATTGGTAAACGCCGGTGAGACTGATGGCCTTTTTGCCATTATGTGTTCCGGGAATTGCAAAAAATTTAACCTTATCTTCAACCAGTACTTTAAGTGGGGTATTCGGATCATATTCAATATCAAGGATGTCGCCTTCCTGAAGCTGGAGGATCTGCCTTATGGAGAGGATTATATTGCCGGAGAGGGCGGTGATCGTCGCCGGGATTTCCTGGACTTCATCCTCCAGGACATTTTGCCAAGTACTCTTGGTGATCGTTGGAATATTGAGCAGTTCTCTTAACGAATCTCTCAGCGGCTCAAGGGTGGCAAAGGGGAAAATCAAATGGATTTCCCCGGAATGATCGCCGACCTTGACCATAAAGGTGCCGACAATAACCTCGGCTTCAGGTTCGACAATTGATACCAGTCGGGCATTATTTTCTAGTTTGATAAGGGTCGACTCCATTTCCAGCAATTGGGCAAAGGCCTTGCTGAGGTCGTTGCATGCACCGGAGATGATAACCTTGAGAATCGTCAGTTCAAGAGCGGTCAATCGCCTGTCAAGATGCAGTGATTGCAGCTCGGCCGAGGCACCCAACATGATTTCCAATACTGAAAAGGAAAGCGCCGGGTCATAAATGATCATGGCACCATATTTCAATGGATTCAAGTCGAGGATGCCGATGGCACCCGGGTTGGTTTTGTCGGCCATGAACTTTTGAAACTCGTGGCTTTCGAGTGCTGTCCGGGTGATGGACAATGAGCGCTGCAGTTGGTTGCTGAGCGAGGTTGCATAGGTTCTGCAGAAGGCGTCAAGGATTATATCAAAATTGGGAATTCTGAATTGTTTGTTATCCGGCCGCGTCAGCTGGAAGAGGTTGGTCGGAGTGCAGGCAAGGAACTGAGACTGCTGATTTTGTTCGAGATCAAGGGACACCCTGCCTTCACGGATGGCTTTCAGGAGGTCGGCGATTTCCGGTTTGCTGAGAATCGGTTCCATTTCTGTCCCAGTCGTCCTATTGCACCACGAAGTTGGTTAAATAAACAGCTTTGACCTTACCGGTTTTAAGAAAAGAGTTGATCTTGCTGGTAATTTCAGCCTTCAGTTGTTTCTTGCCCTGAAGATCCTGCAGCTCTTCAAAGGTTTTGTTGCCTATTAATAGGAGGATTGCATCACGCATCTGCGGCATTCTTTTTTCTACCTCGGCCTTCACTTCGGGATTGGTCAGCTCTACGGTTAAGGATGCCTTGACGTAGTGTGCGGTATCGCTACTGATGATATTGACAATGAACTCTTCAATGTTCACCTGAGGGCCGATGTCCGCCTGCTGATTTAAATCCGGTACCGGCACCTGCTTTGCCGGATCGATTGTTTCCTTTGGTTCTGGAGCTTTTTTCATCATAAGAAAAGCAGCGGTGCCGCCTCCCGCAAGAAGAACCACAGCAATCAGACCAATAATCAAAAATAGTTTCTTTTTGCTACCGCTTTGTGGTTCGACAAGTTCTTTTTTCTTTTCAGCCATGTATGTACGCCTCAATTACTCGCAAAATTCATATTCTTTTCATAGACCGTGAATACTTGCAACTCAAGTTTGCAAAAACTATTCCATGTGAAAAACACCGTCTCAAGTGGAACTATGATGAAATATCGGAAAAAGGTTGGAAGTGACAAAAAGAAAGGGGGCTGATCATAAATCAGCCCCCTAATCTATTAATTAAAAGAGTGGGATTACCATGAGGAGCTTTAAAACCCCATGACAATTGGATCAGGTATTTGCAAACACCTTCCCAAGGGTGTAAGTTGGTGTCAATAAGTTGACTGTTAGCGCTTGAGATTAATCAGTTCACCAAGCAATTCGTCAACAGTTGTTATAATCTTTGAGTTGGCCTGGAAACCTCGTTGCACGGTAATCATTTTTACAAACTCCAAACTCATATCGACGTTTGACTGTTCAAGGGAGCTGGAGAAGATCTTGCCAAGTTCCGGTCCCGGAATCCCTGTACGAGCGGGGCCGGAAGAAGTGGTTTCATTATAGAGGTTGCTGCCAAACAAGAGCAATCCGCCGGGGTTGATGAATTTACCCAGTACCAACTGGGCAACTTTTGTCTGTTGGCCATTGGAGTATGAGGAGATAACTATCCCATCAGGGTCGATATCGACCCCAGTAAGGTTACCAGCACTGAAGCCGTTCTGGCTCTGTGAGATAACTACAGATTGACTGTTGAACTGAGTGCAATCAAAGGTGATGTCAATTGCAGTATTGGTAGTGCCGTTGCCCCAGTTCAAAGACCCGGCAGGTATGTTTCCGATCGTTGCAACGGGAGGAGTTGCTGCAGCACCTGCCAAAAGACCATCAGAAGTGAAGACCAGATCAGGGAAATCACCTGTTAACACGACAGGAGGGACCGATGTATCCTCGGCACTCCAATGCGACGCCCAGTTATTAGCAGCAGTTTTAACAAAATATGTTGTCAGTAAATGTGGGTTGCCAAGCGAGTCAAAGATCTGTGCAGAAGAAGAGAAGGAATAAGTCCCAGGAAGGGCGGGGTCAAAAGCAGCTGCAAGTATGGGTTCGGAAGCATTGAGATTGGTTGTCACCTGCGTTGTAGATGTGGCCTTCCCCGCTATCAATCCGGAACTTGGCACCTTAATATCTGTTGGGTCACCTGGGCTCAAGACATCCGTGATGGGGTCAAATGTTTTACCTTGCACTCGATATCCCTCGGGGTTGATGAGATAACCATTGTCGTCAAATCTGAAGGCACCAGCTCGTGTATAGTAGGGAGTATCGTTCCCTTCTTCTTTGACAATAAAAAAACCCTCGCCTTCGATCGCCACATCAAGACCAGACTCCGTTGATTCAAAGGTGCCTTGACTGAAAATTTGGTCTACCTTTGAAAGACCGACACCTCGGCCGACCTGAGAGGAACCGCCTGCACCGTTGATCGATGAAGACAGAAGGTCGGCAAACACACTTCGAGAACTTTTGAAACCAATGGTGTTGCTGTTTGCCAGATTGTTACCGATAACACTCATGGCCTGGGAGTTGGTGTTCAAACCGCTAACTCCACTGTATAAAGCACTTGACATTCCCATATTTTTTTCTCCTTTTATCCAGCAAAAGTCAGATTATGTGATCAGGTTTGGCTAGTTTTGCAAGAAGCGTAAGTTCTATTACAGTATAGCCTTCGCATCTTCAGTAATTTCGGCAACGGTATGAAGATTATCATTGACTACAGTAGCTGCATTTTTTTTCGTCTCCGGTAAAGTTGTGGTCGAAGCGGTACGTGTGCTTGGGTCATAGACCCCAATGATCGAGTTGAAGGAGATTTCCCCTGCTTTGGTTATAAGAGTGCCGCCTGACATCCCACTAAGATCGACTCCTGTTACTTCGGACTTGATCAATGGTGAAGCTGCAACACTTTTTCCGTCTGCGGCTTTTGCCTGGAGGACGATTTTATAATTTCCGAATGCCGCTTTTGCGCCATCCTTAGTCAATCCATTCCATGTCATAAAGTGGTTGCCGGCAGCGAGGTCTTTTCCCTCGAGGGTAGCCACTGTTGCACCGTTATGTTGTAGGTCAAGTGTGACTGCTGAGGCAGTACCATCAAGTTTATACCCCAGTTGCATCGAGTCTCCGGTGAAATTGAAGTTGCTTCCGGCATATGCAACGTCTTTACCGAGGGTGCTGAGGGTTGAGAGGCTCTGGGAAGTGGTATTGGAAGATACTAACTTATCCATGCTTGAATTAAGGGTGGTCAACTGTTCGAGAGAGCTAAACTGGGCCAGTTGAGCAGTGAACTCGGTTGGGTCGTCGGGGCTTAAAGGATCCTGATTTTGCAGTTGAGCCACCAGGAGTTTGAGAAAATCTTCCTTGCCCATAACCGCGTCTTCCTTGGTTTTGGCGGTGCCTTTGCCGTTTGCGGCTGTTGCTGCCTGGTTTAACGATTCAATATAACTGCTCATGTGGTATCCTTTTTTAATCTGAGTTCCAACCAACAATTAAGAATTGTATATCCTGCTAGGGGGCATCGTAATGGGTCATTTTGATAGCTATATTTTCACATTCACTCCGCTCACTACAGTTTGCTTAATGGTATCTGGATCTTCCATAATAAAGTGTGCTTCGGGGGGGCGGCTATTCGTGGCTGGAGGCGGAGTGTAATCATTTTGGCTGAAGAGTTGTCTGTCAAAAAGATTGAAATCTCCAGCGGTATCGGATTTGGATGTGACTGTTATTTCGCCGATGGTAAACCCCTGACTCTCCAGGACAGTACGCAATTTCACCATATTTTTATCTATGATATCCTGGGCATATTGGCTGCTCGCAACAACATTTGCGCGAATTAAACCTTCTTTTACTGATAGATTGATCTTCAGTTCGCCTAGTTCTGCCGGATGAAGTTGAATGTTGACCCGGGTAGCATTGTCCCTTCTTGAAATTTGCATACGTTCAGCGATCTGTCTGATAACTTCTTCTTGCTGGACGACGGTACCCGAAGGCAGAGTTACAGGTTGTAATGCTTCAACGGTCGGCAATTTTTGCCCTTCTTGTACTAAAGCCAAAGGCTGAGCGAAGGTGTTTGTTACATCCGGACTAGCAGCAGAGGCAGTAATCCCTTCTCCGGCAGATGGCTTTTTTGATAAGAAGTTGTCGCCTTGCCGGCCACTTTCTGAGGATGAAGGTTGTTCTTCATTTATTTGAGGAACAACCTTCCCTTCATAATACTGCTGCTGGATGCTGTGTCGAAGCAAAGTCATGTTTTGGTTGCCTTTATCGACAGGCGTCTCAGAGCCAAGTGAGACGAGAAGCATAGTGGTATCGTCTGCAAATTCAGCTGTGTCAGTATAAGTCATGGGTAAGTGCTGCGGGTCGCTCTCACTAACTGCAGGTATCGTTTGCAGGTTGTTGAATGAAGATTGTCCCTTTTGAGTGTTTCCTGAGACAAAAATGGATAGATTGTCCGGTTCATTACTATTTGTAATTATTTTGTAATTCTCTATGGTTGCCGTTATCGTTTGCATGCTATTGCCTGCGGATTGTGCCTTCAAAGTATCTCCCGTCACGGTAATTGACACTTTGCCGGATTCTTCGCTGTTGGTAATAATTTTTTGAAGTTGCAGCAAAAGTGGGTTGGTTTGCGGTTTCGCTCCAGAAGCTTCCGCAGTAAGCAACAAAGAGTCAGCGTCGGTGGTTCTTGATGGGCCAAGATCTGCAACAAGGGGAGTTTTGAAAAGATTTCCCTCGGGAGAGTTAATCCGGGAGCTTTGCAACGATTTGCCCTGTGCATCACTCAATTCGATATTTCCAGACATATTGTTTGATAAAAAATCAAAAAGAAGAGAAATATCAAAACGATGCTGGCTCGATACTGTGTCTGTCAGATTTTCAGTTTGGTTTACAGCAACGGTCTGGTCCTGCAAATTGTCGGTTGCCGTCATACTTTCAGCACTATTGCTGTAAACTGCGCTTTGATTGTCAGTTTGGGTACTTTCGGCAGGAGATTTAAGCCCCTCTTCAGATGTGGCAGCCAATTGCTTCTTCTCAGCAAGTTTGTCGCTCATGTCTGCTTTGGACGGCTGATCTTTTCTGCTGGTTATGGCGTTATCAAGGTGGGGTGAAAAACGCTTTGTGTCATTATTTGCCTGGGGGGCGGCGAGCGGAGCTTGAGGGGCAGGTGATTGAATCATTGCTATCGCTGGCATTATGTCACTCAAGTTGTAAAGTTGAAAAGGTTGTGCTGAGTTCAGTTGCTTTCTGTTTGGCGATCATATCCAAAATCTTGGCAGCTGCTTTGGGTTTCATACCGGCCAGAAGATCGGCGGCCAATCTCTGCTCCAAACCCGACAGGGCAAGTGCGGCTTTGGCTGGTGCCATTTTTTCATATATACCCGCCAGGTTTTGTATCCGCTTTTTCTCTTCTGCGGTTTTTGCCGTAAGCAGAGTCTCGATTTTTTTTTGCATATTTCTCAACTCTTCCAACTTACTGTCTATGTCGGCAAGTTTCTTATCGACAGCCTCTTCAAGGGACTTTAGTTCCTTTTTGTGCAGATCCATATCTTCGCGTTCTTTACGAATATTGGCACGTTCCTGGACAATGGTATTGTCTATCCTTCGTTCCTCAACCGACTCGAAGGTGTCTTTTGCGACATCCTCATCGGCAGCTTGTACATGCTGGGAGAGAATCAGGGCAGTGGCCAATGTCAGCAGAGTCTTGGACAGGGTTTTCATATAGATGGTCTTTGGTTTGAATGGATGGGTTATTTGTTCTCGGAATCATGGCGAAGGATGGCGATCTCATCGAGCATGATCGTCTCCTTCCTTTCAAGGAAAGCTCTCCAGGCCTTGTTCTGCCGATCTTTCAATCGTTCCATGATTTGCCGTTCATTGGCTCGGTTTATGAGATTCTGACGTTCGCGGAAAACAATTTCAGCCTTTTCGGCAAGGGTTTTGGTAATTGCCTTGACGTTGGCTTTGACCTGGAGAATTCTCTCTTCATAGCGAATCAACTCAGTGATGATGACCCCTTCAAGTTGAAGACGTTCGCTGCAATGGCTAAGTACGGCGAGAACGTTACTTTCTTCGGCAAGTTTTTGTTCAACCTGCTGGTGAACCTTTTGAGCTTCGAAGAAACGATGCTGGGCGATGTCTTCGAGCCTTTTTCGGTAGGCAAGAACATTTTCCAAGGTGAATGGTTTCATCGCACAGGGTATACCTTGTTGCTATGGGTTGCCGGAAAATCGTGACTTATCCCGTTTATCAGGGCTATGTCTTATCCGACTGACGACGATTTTTCATGGCTGGTTCTTCGTCCTTTCGTTCGGTGAGAAGGCTGCCTAGTTGCTCAACAGAATGTTGTAAGTTATTTGTTTCAGTAAAATTTTGTCTCAAGAAAGTATTAATTGCATCGATTTTGCTAACGGCATAATCGATTTTTGGATTTGAGCCTTTGACATAGGCGCCAATATTGATGAGGTCCTCTGCCTCGGCATATCTGGCGAGAACCTCGCGGGCTTTGCCGGACAGTTCCAGGTGTCTGGGAGAGACAATATCGCGCATGACCCGGCTGGTGGAGTTAAGGATGTCTATCGCCGGAAAATGGTTTCTCGCGGCAATCACCCTCGAAAGCACGATGTGGCCGTCGAGGATTGATCGCACTGAATCGGCTACCGGTTCGGTCATATCGTCGCCGTCGACGAGGACCGTATACAAACCGGTAATCGATCCTTTATCGCGAAATCTCCCAGCTCTTTCGAGAAGTTTAGGCAGGGTGGCAAAAACAGACGGGGTGTAGCCCTTGGTAGTCGGCGGTTCGCCGATGGCGAGACCAATCTCGCGCATGGCCATGGCAAAGCGGGTCACCGAATCCATCATGAGGAGGACATTTTTCCCCAAATTGCAGAAGTATTCGGCAATTGCCGTTGCTACGAAGGCGCCGCGCATACGAAGAAGAGGGGGTTGGTCCGAGGTTACGACAACAATTACTGATCTAGCCAGGCCTTCTTTTCCCAGATCTCTTTCAATGAATTCACGGACCTCTCTTCCCCTTTCCCCGATCAGACCAATGACGTTTATATCAGCTTTGGCATATTTTGACATCATGCCGAGAAGGACACTTTTGCCAATCCCGGAACCGGCCATGATGCCCATCCTTTGACCCATGCCACAGGTAATGAGGCCGTTGATGGCACGAATGCCGAGATCGAGATAATCAGTAATATTCTGCCGCGCCATTGGACCAGGTGGAAGGGCGTAAAGAGCTTGTTCTTCATTGAGAACGGGGAGAGGCATTCCGTCCTGGGGTACCTCCATGGCATCTATGACCCGGCCGAGAAGATTGTTGCCGACCCCTATAGTAGCGCTGTCTCGTATCACCCGAATAAGGCTGCCGGGGCCGAGTCCGCGGATCTCCCCGAGGGGCATGAGCAGGGCCTTGTTGTCTTTGAAGCCGACAATCTCGGCCAAGATGCAGTCTTTACCGGTCATTTGTGTAATTTCACAAAGAGCACCGATACTTGCGTGCGGACAGTAACCCTCTATCACTAGTCCGACGATTCTGGTCACCTTGCCCCAAACCTTGATGATATTGAGGTCTCTGACGTGCTGGCTATTCAGTATCATGGGTTTTTCTTTCGCAGTTCTTCTCTGATACTCTCAAACTGACTGGCGATTGTTGCATCTATTGTACAATTGTCAGAATCGATGCGCGTGCCGCCGCGGGCGATGGCAGGGTCTTTTCTGATGACGATGTTGTTTAAGCCAATGATTCCGGCAACGATTTCGGCCGATTTTCCGGCAAGGGTGTCGTAATCGTCTGGATGAATATGGATGGTGAACTCGTCCGACTTGACTGCCAGCCGAAGAGCCTCTTCGATGGTGGCAATGATGGTGTGATCTTGTTCGCTTACCGAAAGGCGGAGAATTTTTTCGGCAACAGCTAATGCAAATTCGAGTAATTCTTTACCGCTGTTGCCGATAATCGTTGCCCTGAGGGTATCCATTTGCTGACAGGCAAGAAGAAGAGCCCTTGCCGCCGCACCAAAGTCCTCCTCAGCTTTATCCCTTCCCTCGGCCAAGCCACGCTGGTATGCCTCGACGGCCTTTT
>JAABQY010000054.1 GCA_011391225.1 Desulfobulbaceae bacterium
GGCAACGATGAAACCATCATGCGTACCCTGCTGGCCGAAGCCGGCCCCGGCAGTGAAGGCGTGACGCTCTTTAGTGTCCGCTATGATTATACGCCGTTTTACCGGCGTCAGGTGCAACTTTGGCCGGTCTATCGCAACGCCCAGGCACCGCTTATCGAGGCACAACTGGCCAAGGCAGGAGAGTTGACCGCCTTTTTCAATCCGGCGGATTTCGGGGTAAAATTTGTCGCCAACTGTGTCGTCACGAAAGCGCGGACTTTGACGGAAAATCCCGAACTGGTCAAGCGGTTCCTCGCGGCCCTGCTTGCCGGGTGGCAGCAGGCCCTTGATCCGCAAAATCAGGAGGAAGCCATTAAAACCCTGCAAAAGTACGATCCGGATACGCCGCGCTCGATCCTGGAGGAGCAGTTGAAGATCACCCGCGAATTCATTCAGCCAAATGCAGCCCATGCCATCGGCATGATCGATGAAAAGGGCTGGGAGCAGACCGAGCGAATCATGCGGACCCAGAAACAGCTGCCCATCGACGTCGATCTCAAGGCACTATTAAAGCCGGTTGGCACTGCCGCCGAATAGGGGCGATGCTATCCTGAGAACGGGAGCTTAGGATATTGAAGAATTCACGCATGGCATGTCGTATGACTTGTTTTCAGGGGATAAGAAGACCATCAATGCGGTAACAAGAAGCCTTGAAGTCCTTGGCGAAACCATCACTATTTGACAAATCAACAATATTTTTGGCAGAATCCCAGTGATTCAATGAACGGGGATCAATTAATTCGGGATGATCGCCATCGTCAAAGGTTTTCTCGCCATGGAGCCGGGCGAGGAGATGATCTACTCTGTCGGCAAGGGCATGGTCGACGCAGACTGCGTCATCATGGCCTTCGGTTTCAGGCCAGCCCGCACTTTCCCTTTATCTCGTCCATATTTCAGGCTGATAAGAGCCTGGAGTGCAGTACTCGATGCGGTACGGCTCGATAATAATGACCACATATTTGGGGTCGTCCGGCCCGGTGAAGATGGGGGTCAGCATGTCGTTCCAGAAATTGTGGCGCTCCTCGTTGTCGCTTGTGACTCGCGCTTTAGCCTGAATTTGCACATAGGGCTGCATTGCTAGAAATGAGCTGACGCCGCAGGTCAGATGGACATTGGGGTTGCTCTCGATCTGCTTCACCTTGCGGGACTCGGCAAAGGTTGCACAACGTAGAACAAAGTTGCCGTCGCCGACGGTGACCACGTACCGCACCCAGGGGTTATTCTGCTCGGTGACTGTCGCCAGGGAGGCGAGCTGAGGTTTGTGAATGATGTCGAGTATTCGTTGATTGAGGTCTGACATTTTGCATATTCTCCATGTTGAGTTAATGTTCGATGAGTTAGACGCGTTGTTGCGAAAAGCCCCCCTCACCCTCTTTCGTCCACCGCCCTCTTTGAACTCCGTTTCAGCCACTGCTGCAGTTGTTCCATATAAATATAAAAAACTGGAGTGACGTAGAGAGTCAAAGTCTGGCTAAAAAGCAAGCCACCGACCACTGCCAAGCCCAGCGGCCGCCGCGATTCCGCGCCGGCACCGTAGCCCAGCGCAATTGGCAGGCCGGCCATGAGCGCTGCCATGGTGGTCATCATGATCGGCCGGAAACGGATGATGCAGGCCTCGCGGATGGCGTCGTGCGGGCTTTTGCCCTGCTGCTGGGCGACGACGGCAAAGTCGATCATCATGATGCCGTTCTTTTTCACCAGACCGATAAGCATAATAATGCCGACAAAGGCATAGATCGACAGTTCGGTATTGAAAATCAACAGTGTCAGCACCGCCCCGAAGCCGGCAAAGGGCAGGGCGGTGAGGATGGTCAGCGGGTGGATGAAGCTTTCGTAGAGGATGCCGAGCACAATGTAAATAACGATGATGGCGAGGGCCAGAAGCCAGCCCATGCTCGCCTGAGCGTCCTGGAATTGCTGAGCGTTGCCCTGGAAGGTGGCGCTGACCCCGTTAGGCAGGACGGCGGCATTGAGTTTTTCCAGATCGGCTAAAACATCACCGAGGGCGACACCCGCTTTGGTGTTAAAAGACAGGGTTACCGACGGCAATTGCCCGGTGTGGTTGATGGACAGCGGGCCGACCCCTTCCTGTAGCGCGGCCACCGAGGTGAGCGGCACCAATTTCCCCTGACTTGCGCGGATGTAAATTTTATCGAGCATTGATGCATCGGTGCGAAAGCGGGGTTGCAACTCCATAATGACGTCATATTGGTCGCTGTCTCCGTTGATGGTGGAGACCACCCTCGATCCGTAGGCGCTGTAAAGGGTGTCCTCAATCTGGCGCGGCGAGATGCCGAGGAGCAGCGCCCGGTCCCGGTCCATTTTGATATTTAATTCGGGGTTTTCCAGCTGCAGGTCGCTTGAGACATCGAGCAGCTCGGGTTTTTCCCGCATCGCCTGTTCAAGCGTTTTGGCCGAGGAGTAAAGCTGGTCAAGATCGAGCCCCTGCAGGGTCACCTGATACAGACTGCGGCTGCGGCGACCACCGACATTGATCGTTGGCCGGTTGATCGGCATGGCCCTGATTCCGGGAATTGAATTGAGTTGTGGCCTGAGCGTCTGAATAACCTGATCGACATTCAGCTTTCGTTCGACCTTGGGTTTGAGAACAACCAGTATGAAGGTCGAGGCATCGACATCGACCAGGAAGCGATCGACATTGGGGTCCTTCTGGAGAATTGCCGAAAGCTTCATGGTATGTTCGACGAGGGACGGCCAGGAAGTGTCCTGGGCTGTCTCGGTCGAGATCAGGATCATGTCGCGATCTTCGGAAGGGATAAAACCTTTTGGAACGATGGAAAAAAGATAGACGGTCGTCACCAGCACAGCCATGGACAACAGCAGGGTTGATAAGCGATGGCGGAGGACAAAGACCAGACTCCGGTCATAAAGATCCACCATCGCCTGATACATGGCCTCTGTTGCCAGATAGATTTTGCCATGATGGATGCGATGGGGTTCGAGGAGGAAACGACTGGCGAGCATCGGGGTAAGCGTCAGGCTTATAACGCCGCTGACCAGCACCGCCACGCCTATGGTGACTGCGAATTCGCGGAACAATCGCCCCATCATGCCGCCGAGGAAAAACAGAGGGATGAAAATAGCCACCAGGGAAAAGGTCATGGAGATGATGGTGAAACCGACCTCTCTCGCCCCATCTAGAGCGGCCTGCATGCGGCTTTTGCCCATTTCCATGTGGCGGACGATGTTTTCCAGCATAACGATGGAATCGTCGACGACGAAGCCGACCGACAGGGTGAGGGCCATCAGCGACAGGTTGTTGAGACTGTAGCCGAGCAGGTACATGATGGCAAAGGTGCCGACAATGGACATCGGCAGGGAGAGACTGGGGATGACCGTTGCCGAGATGTTGCGGATGAAAATGAAGATAACCATGACCACCAGGGCAAGGGTGAGGATCATGGTGAAACGGATTTCATCGACCGAGGCCTTGATCGCCAGGCTGCCGTCACGGAGAATAGTCAGTTTAGCCGAGGCCGGCAAACTTTCGCTAAGGTTTGGCAGGATCGCCTTTACCGCGTCGGCCACCTCCAGGGTGTTCATGCCCGGTTGTTTGTAGACGGCGAGAAAAATCGATTGGGCCTTGGTTGTTTTGGTAAAGAACCAGGCGGCTGATTGGTCGTTTTCAACGCTGTCTATGACCGTAGCGATTTCCGCCAGCCGCACCGGACGTCCGTTCTTCACCGCGACGATTATATCGCGATACTCTTTTGCTTCCGACAGTTGGCCGTTGGACTGGAGGGTGACCTTACGCCGCTCGTTGTTGAGTTGGCCCATGGGGCGGTTACTGTTCTGGGCATCGACGGCAGCTGCGACCTCCCCAACATCGAGATCCAGAGCCTGCATGGCCACCGGGTCGAGCTGAATGCGAACCGCATATTTCTGTGAACCGCGTACCTGCACCTGGGCGACGCCGAGAATGGTCGAAAGACGCTGACTCATGGTCTGGCCGTATTTGTCGAGCACGGTCAGCGGCAGGGTCGGGCTGGCCAGGGAGATATACAGGATCGGAAGATCCGACGGGTTGGCCTTGCGGAACGAAGGCGGCGACGGCATTCCGTCCGGTAGCTGGCGTGCAGCCGAGCTGAGGGCGGATTGCACATCCTGGGCGGCTGAGTCGATGTCCCGTTCCAGAGAAAACTGCAGGGTAATCTGGGTGCGGCCGGAGGTGCTGACCGAACTCATCGAGTCGATCCCGGCAATACTGGAAAACTGTTTTTCGAGGACGGTGGCAACCGAGGCGCCCATGGTATCCGGACTTGCTCCCGGCAAGGTGGCCGTGACATTGATGGTCGGGTAATCGACATTGGGCAGGTCACTGACCGGCAGTTGTTTGTAAGCGATGGTGCCAAAGAGCATGATCGTCAGCATGATCAGGATCGTCATGACCGGCCGACGGATAAAGATGGCGGAGATGGAGATCATGGCGTACTCCGGGGTTTTTCCCGTGATGGATCGTTAGCTTGCCCGGTCTTGTCGGCGGAAGGCTTGCCGCGTTCTTCAACCTTGACTCCGCTTACGAGCTGCAACTGGCCGTCGGTTACCACCCGTTCGTTCGGGGCGAGGCCGGATTCGACGACCGTTTGCCCGTCGATGATCATCCCCGTGGTAATGGGGCGGTCTTCGACGCTTGCGTCATCTTTGACGACAAAGACGTGGGGACCGTTCTGGCCGACCTGAATCGCCTGGGTCGGGACGACGGTGACGTCCGGGCGAGAAGTGAGCAGCAAACGAACTTCGACGAATTGCCCGGGCCAGAGGGTTTGCGCCGTGTTGGCAAATTCCGCCTTCAGGCGCAGGGTGCCGGTAGCTGGGTCGATGTTGTTGTCAAGGAAGGCAAACGTACCAGCGACCGGGGCACTGCCTTGACCGGTGAGTGAGACCCGCAGGGAGTGTTCATCCCGATATTTTTTGATGTCGCCGTAATGTTTGCCGGGAACGGTAAAGGCGACTTTGATTGGGCTGACCTGGTTTATACTTACCATTGCCGTGTCGGCATTGGCTTTGATAAGGTTGCCTTCGGCCACCGGCAGTTCCCCGGTGCGGCCGTCGATGGGTGCGTAAATCGTGCAGAACTCCAGCTGCAGCCGGGCGTTCTCTACCGAGGCTTCACCTGCCTTGATGGTTGCGGCAAGTGTCGCTACCTTGGTTTCTGCCTGCTCAGCCTGTTCGGTTGAGACATACCCTTTTTTCGCGGCATTGGAGTAACGTTCGAGTTCCTTTCGAGCATTGTCGAGCTGGGCCTTGTCGCGGATGAGAGCGCCTTGCGCCTGGTTAAGCATGGCAGTGAAGGGGCGCGGATCGAGAGAAAAGAGCAGGTCGCCTTTTTTTACATAATCGCCTTCCTTGAAGTGGATGTTTTTCAGGGTGCCGGTGATCTGTGATTTGATTGCCACGGTGGCGTAGGCTTCGACCGTGCCGATGGCCCTCAGTTCAACGGGAACCGTCTTTTGGCTGCTGAGACCAATGGATACCGGAGCAGTTCGTTTTTTTTGTCCGTTTTCGGCCTTTGCCTTGGTGCTGGCACTATCGGAACATCCGCACACAGCAAAGAGGAAAAGGACCAGGAGAAGGACCGGCATATTCTGCGAACGAGCAATTGTCGGCCCTATTTTCATCGAAGTGGAGTGCATCATGTTGGGTTAATTCCAGGTGGAGTGTTCTGTATATCCGGAAGGGTTCTTTGTTCGGCCGGCGGCACGGTGTTGGCTTTTGCCTCGTTTTGCCAGCCGCCGCCAAGGGCTTTGAAGATGGCAACGAGGGACAGATGAAGACGTTGTTCACTCACGGTCAGCTGGTCCTGAGAAAGGTACAGGGCCCGCTCGCCCTGCAGGACATTGAGGAAGTCGGAGAGTCCCGCTTCATACAGGCCATTGGCGATTGTCACCGCTTTTTCACCGGAGATGACCGCTTCTTCAAGGATGTGAAGAGTTTTCTGTTCCTGAGAAAAGGTGACGAGGGCAGTTTCGACTTCGCTCAAGGCATTCAGCACGCTGCCTTCATATTCTGCCAGAGCTTGATCCCGGCGAGCATTGCGGATCTCGATTACGGCACGAATCTTTCCCTGGTCGAAAAGAGACAGGGAGATTGTCGGACCGATGGACCAGTAGCGGCTGCCGCTGCTAATGAGATCGGAAAGGCTTACGCTTTGCAGTCCGAGCAGTCCGTTCAGGGAAAATTTTGGAAAGAGATCTGCTGTGGCAACCCCAATGTCAGCGGTTGCTGCCGCAAGTCTACGTTCTGCAGCGCGGATATCCGGCCGCTGCCGGAGGAGTTCGGACGGCAGGTTAATTGGTATCTCTCCTGGAACCTTGAGACCCTGTCCTTTCGTGGACAATCGGCTGATGAGGCTTGCCGGGGCCTGGCCAAGGAGAATGGCCAGTTGGTGCATTGCCTGCTTTATCGATCTTTCGATGGCCGGGAGTGTTGCTCTAGTGAGTGACAGCTGGGTCTTTGCCTGCAGCAAATCGAGTTCGTTATCAAGGCCCATGAGGAAACGGCCCTGGACCAGGGTGACGGTTTTCTCCTGGCTGGCGATAGTATTGCGCGTTGCGGCAAGCCGCTTTTGGCTGCCCCGCAGGTTCAGATAATTGCTTGCAACTTCCGCTTGCAGGGAAACAAGGACATCCCGCAGGTCCTCATGGGTGGCGGCAAGAGAGGCATCGGCGGACTCGGTGGCCCTTTGTACGCCGCCGAAAATATCGAGTTCCCATCGGGCGTCAAAGCCGATCTGAAAGAGATCCTGGGTGCCGCCATTTGAGGAGGAATTTTCGCTACGCCTGGCGGTGCCGGCATTGGCTGCACCACCGAGGGAGCTGGTTGCCGCGGCGATTATCCGCTGGGCCCTGGCTTCGCGGATTCTCGCCTCGGCCTTTTTCACATTGTAGTTTGCGGCAATAGCTTCAGCCTCCAGGTCGTCGAGGAGCTGGTCGTGGAACAGGGCCCACCATTCGCTGCCGGCGAGGTTGATGGTTGGTGTGATTTTCTCGTCGGTTGCGTTCCACTGCGGTGGCATTTTCTGCTGTGGAGGCTGGTAGTTGGGGCCAACGACCGTGCAGGCGGAGAGGAACATGGTAAATACCACGTAAAGAACGATCGAGGCAGTGTGCCGACAGGTGATTTTCATCGGGGAGAGATCCTTTGGTGCGGGTGATACTCATACCGGAGTGGAGGTGTGATGCTGTCCTCCAACCCCTGCCTCACGTGGTGTACATCAGTGATGGAGGCAGGAAGTTGAGACATTAAAACAAACGTTTTATTTTCGCAAGGCGGATTGCCGAAGAAGATGGAAATTTACCGGTCGCTTTTGTAAAAGCAGTGCGGGTTGTGCGGGTCGGTCAAAAGGTGCTGCAAACTGGGGTGCGGAAATCTCCAGCTTTTCATGCTTTCGGTTTGACAAGGACGGCGCTTCTACATTATATCATACACTTTCCACGCCGCAGTTACCCGCATCTTCGCATCTGTGCACCGCAAAAGGGCTTTATGAAAAATGGCCAGCAAGCAATATCGGTCGAAGACCTTCACAAAAGATTTGCTGAAAATGAGGTATTGAAAGGTGTCAACCTCAGTGCAGGCAAGGGGCCCTAACGAAATGGCTGAAATATTGGGAGTTATCTCTTGAAGGTACGTATACCCCCTTGTGGGGTGTCAAATACATTACGATGGATTTCTGTATGGCCATAATTATTGCAGAAGCGGCAGTATCGGCAACGTTGCTCTCGGCAATCGTGCCGTTGTTTTTCTTCGTCGGTCGCATCTCCAGCGTTGGTTGGCCCTTGTTCTGCTCGGGGTTTCCTCTGCCAGTTGCGGCGCCGTTGCCAATGTCATCCCTGAGGATGCAGTAATTCTTAGGTTTCCTCGGAGTTCGCTGCAACTTCTCCAGGGTATTTTATAACTGCTTGGGCGTCGCTGACCCCTGATTGCCGCCACCATGAATTTATTCTCAAAAATATATTCTTCCCTCCTGATGGGCATCCTCGGTTTGCTGATAATTGTCGGGAATTTGCACTATGAGACGCAGATCAGGTTGTTTGCTGAGGGAACGACTGCAAATGCTGAAAGTGTTGGCCGGATTCTGGCTGCAGTGTTAGCCCGTGTCTATGTGGAAAACGGTGCCGAGGCGGCCATCAGGCAGATTGAAGATGCTGATCAAGCCGACCCGGTAAACACCATTCGCTTGGTATGGCTCGATGAAATCCGTCGGAAATTTAAGGAAAGGCAGCCCGAGTTGCTGGTTTTTGATGGAGCGAACAAGGAGCATGCGGTAAGCTTTTTAGCATTTGATGAGAATCGAAAAAAGCGGCGCTTCACCTTTGTTCCGATAGCTATACCCGGCGAACGGCAAGGTCTCCTGGAACTCACCCAGTCTCTTGAGCCGCTTGCCGAATTCACTCAGAAAACGCTGGTCAGCACCATGGTGATTTCGACAATGCTGGCCCTGGTCAGCGGCATCATCATCTATTTCCTGATATATAGCAAAATCAGGAGTCCACTGGAAAAACTGTCTCGTAAAGCGATCGAGATAGGTAAGGGCAACCTGACCGCCGATCTGGACATAAAAGGTGCTGACGAGCTGGTCCACCTTTCCGAAATCATGAATGATATGTGCACCAGATTGTTCATCGCCCAGGAAAAGATCCATTTTGAGAATTTGGCTCGACTCAAGACCCTGGAGCAATTGCGACATACCGAAAATCTATCAACGGTGGGGCAGATCGCTGCCGGTATCGCCCACGAAATCGGCACTCCCCTCAACGTCGTTGACGGCAGGGCGAAGATGATCATTTCCGATCCCCTGGAGCGAGAGGAGATCATTGGCTGTGCGAAAATCATCAAGGCCCAGGCCGAGCGCATGACCCTCATCATACGTCAGCTCCTCGATTTTTCCAGAAAGAAAAAGGTTAGCCTCAAAGCCCGGGAAAATATGGTAACACTCATCCGCCAGGTTTTTCACCTTCTTACCCCTCTTGCCACCAAACAGGGGGTGAGGCTGCTGTTAAAGGTGGCTCCCGAGGTAAAAACCCATTGTTTGGTTGACAGTCAGCAGCTGCAACAGGTGTTTATGAATGTCATCATGAATGGTATTCAGGCGACAGCGGATAAGGGCAGCGTGCAGGTGGAAGTGACCAATATTCAATTGAAATCGATGATCCATACCGACAATCAGGTGAAAGAGTTTCTGCGGGTCGATATCCGCGACGAGGGCGAGGGCATTTCTGAAGAGCATCTCCAGGAGATATTCACCCCGTTCTTTACGACGAAAAGTGTCGGCCTGGGAACGGGACTGGGCTTGTCTATTGCCAGGGAACTCCTGGAGGAACATGGTGGTTGGATCGAGGTCCGGAATTGCCGGGTAAAAGGCGCCGAGTTTGCACTCTATATCAAATTGGAGGAAACCCGGTTATGAAGGGTCACATACTTATTATCGAAGATGACCGGGATATGGGCGAAATGCTTGATAGCGGTTTATCCCGGCGCGGCTTTACTACCCATTCCTTTCTTACCGGGCAGGCGGGTGTTGGGGCAATAGCCGATGAACAACCGGATGTTTTGCTTACCGACATTAACCTTCCCGATATCAACGGCATTCAGGTGTGCCATGAGGTTGCCGCAAAGTGGCCGGAAATCCCGACGGTCATGATGACTGCCTTCGGTTCCCTGGATACCGCCATCGAGGCGATCAGGGCGGGAGCCTACGATTTCATCACCAAGCCTCTCGATATGGATCTTCTTGCCCTCACCCTGCAGCGGGCAGTTGATCACAAAAACCTCAAGCATCAGGTGAAGATTCTCAGCGAGAAAATCGAGCGCAGCCACTCTTTCGCCGGACTGATCGGCGAAAGCCCGATCATGAAGGAATTTCTTTCCCGACTGCAGCGCATTGCCGATGCCGAAACCTCGGTACTTATTGCCGGCGAGAGCGGTTCCGGCAAAGAGATAACGGCGCGGGCCTTACACGAGTATAGCCGTCGCAAAGACAAGCCCTTTGTCGCCATCAACTGCTCGGCGCTGCCGGAAAATCTTCTCGAAAGCGAACTCTTTGGCCATGTCAAGGGGGCCTTTACCAACGCCCATCAGGATCGGACCGGCCTGTTGCTTGCGGCCAGCGGCGGCACGCTGTTTCTTGATGAAATCGGCGACCTCCCCATCAACCTGCAACCGAAACTGTTGCGCGCCCTGGAGGAGCGCCGGGTGCGACCGGTAGGGGGGAACAAGGAAAAGGGCTTTGATGCCCGCATCCTAGCGGCAACCAACATCGATATCGAGGCCGCTGTTGCTGCGGGCCGGTTTCGCGAAGATCTTTACTACCGGCTCAATGTCATCAAGGTCGATATCCCGCCTCTTCGTAAACGTGGCACCGATATCCTCCTTCTGGCGCACAAGTTTCTCGGCGACGTTGCCGAAAAACTGGGTAAGAAGGTTGTTGGACTGGCCGATTCGACGGTCAAGCGATTACTCAGCTACGAGTGGCCCGGCAACGTCAGGGAGTTGCGTAATGCCATGGAGCATGGTGTGGTTATGACAATGTTTGAAAAGATCGTTCCCGAGGATTTGCCGCAAAAGATTCAGGATCATACCGGGCGTACGCTTTTTTGGGAGACGGCTGCCCCGGCTGAGCTCATTTCCCTCGAAGAAATGATCCAACGGTATATCGCTTATATCCTGAAAACCTCCAAAAACAACCAGAGCCTTGCTGCGGAAATTCTCGGGATAGATCGCAAAACCCTGTATCGGCGGCTGCAAAAACCGACCGAGTAAAGATCTGTAGCCTCACTGCCGCATTGCAGTTAAGCTCTTGGGTCGATTTGGGGTAAAACGCCCGACCCGGGGTAAAATGCCCCACAAGACACTGCCGGAATGCCGTTTACTCCTATTTTGCCGAAGTGTTCCTTCTTCCCCGGGAGTATCCCTCCGCCCTATTATTTCATACCTTCCATCGCCACTTTTTCAAGCAAAAACGTTGCCTTCCCGTATGACGTCGAGAGATAAAAGTGCCGGGATCCGAAAAATATTTTGCTGTTCTCTCTTCGTGGCATAAAAAGTGCTGATGCCATAGTCGGACGATTGTCTTTCTGTTGTGAACTATGAGCACCCTCTCTGTTGTCAAATACTGTCAATGCGAATAATTATTGGAATTTATCAAGCCAAGGAAGATGTCGCGAAGTTTAATAAAAAGCGCTTGCTGGATATTACTTCCTTGACCGAAGTAGGCCCGTTTTTTTCGAAACATCAGGCCCTTCTGTGGATGAATGGGTTGCACAGCCGCATCAATAACAGTGAAATTGCATTTATCCCGGAAACGACCATAAGCGAATTGAAATGGTACGGATTCACTTTTGAGGACTGTAATGAAGACTCTTCTCCATGACTTCTCGCAACCAATCGAACCCTCGTTCAAGATCAAAGGACGAATGATTCCCTATGAAGGAATCACCTGTCGGTTGAAGAACTTTTGTATTTCCCTCGGGTTTGGGCCTGGGAATATAAGCCGGACAGATCTCCCGCCATCTGGCTATTCAGCAAATAACGCAGGCGATAAAAGGTGGGAAGAAGACGAGGATACGATGCTGGTTTTTTCGACGCATGTAACATATAACCCTCAATGGGGTGGTTACAGCGGTTTGCCTCGACTCCTTCACCATAAGGGATCAAACAGATCTCCCGGTCATTCTCCCGCCGATTTTATTGCCCCGTTTTTGCATCTCTACAGGTTTGCTCAGGAAAATATTTTTATCAGTCATACATCTCAGGGGCAGTATTTATTAACTGTACCGACAACCTTGTTGAATGACTGTGGAGAGGGTTCTGAGCATAAGCTGAAGCTTCATCTCGAAAAAATTGCCGAACCGGGTAAAGACGGTGCAATATATCCGGTTTCGATCTCCGGAGCATATCACTCATTTGTTGTTTCAACCGACTTCTGCCAGTCGTTGAGCGATCTCACCAATGGTTGGACGCCGGGAAGAAAACTCAGTATCGGCAAATATCTCAGCAGGGAGCTGTTTTCCTTCACCTTCGACGAAAAAGTCTTCAAGGACGATGATAGTCCCTATATCACGACTATCTTGCCGCATATCGCCGAAATAGTTGCTGCAACAACCCCAAATCTGCGAGCAGCACAAATCCATCTTCAGAAGGTATTTGACCGGGACAAGACAAGACTTTCCGTGGAGCGACAGAAAAGATCGAAAAAGCTACTGTATATTGCCGGATTGGAAATCGATATGACTGCATTCACCGGAGTTGAAGAACATTATTTTGTACCATGGCAGGCATATATAGCGGCGAGTGGAAAAGTTCCGAAAGAGGAATATCTGCTCTTGCAGGATGATTTATTTGTGCAGTTGAAGCAGCAGGATACGCATTGTTTGGTGTGAGAAATTTTCTAAGAGACTAAAAACAAATGAATATTTTTCTTTTATCGTTGGCCATTATCATCGTGGGCGGAACCCTACCCCTTGTTACCTGTCGGAACATGGCAGTTGCCAAAGGGCTTTATCTGGGAGTTACCTTGCTCGGCTGCATTACCGGTCTTACAGCCCTTTTTTCAACATCGGCAAATCTTCTCGGAGCGACGTGGTCGTGGTCCTGGTTGCACAGTTTTAGCCTGGCATTTGCCTGCGATGCACTGAGTTTCTTTTTTCTCATGCCGATTTTCTTGATCTGCCCTCTGGCGGTGATTTACAGTTTCGCCTATTTCGATAAAGAGGAGAATTCACTCCGGACTGCAGTCAGTTTCTTTTGTACCAATGTGCTTATTGTCGCGATGGCCCTGGTGACGGTCGCGGCGAATATCCTGAGTTTTGCCCTGGTGTGGGAAATCATGTCCCTCTCTTCCTACATTCTCGTCATGTACAACTATGAAAAGGCGGATACGAGGAAGGCAGGCTACCTTTATTTTCTCTTTGCCCAGGCGGGAGCAATGCTCATATTTGCCGCATTCGGCGTCGCTTTCAGCCATACCGGCAGTCTGCAATTTTCTGAATTTGCGGCCATTCCGGCGGAAGCGAAATTATTTGTCTTCTTCCTGGCATTTCTTGGCTTCGCTTCAAAAGCAGGTGTCTTTCCCCTGCATGTTTGGTTGCCCCATGCCCACCCGGCGGCTCCCAGCCATATCTCGGCCATTATGTCGGGGGTGATGATCAAGATGGGCATCTACGGCATTCTCAGGGTCTATTTCCTCCTTGCCAGCAGTGATCTGCTCATCGGCCAGGTGGTCCTCGTCTTCGGCATGGTCTCCGGCGTGCTGGGGGTACTGTATGCCCTTGGAAAACACAATTTGAAAAAACTACTTGCCTATCATAGCGTTGAAAATATTGGAATTATTCTTATAGGTGCAGGCCTTGGAATGATAGGCGTGGCAAAGGGCGATGTAGCTATGGCCGGTTTCGGCTTTGCCGGCAGCCTTCTCCATGTCTTCAACCACTCGGTCTTTAAATCCTTGCTTTTTTTCGGGGCCGGCGCGGTCATCAAGAAGACCGGGACTAGCCATGTCGATGAACTCGGTGGTTTGATGAAGAGGATGCCCATCACCGGCAGAACTTTTCTCATCGGTTCAGTATCGATTTCCGGCCTGCCGCCCTTCAGTGGCTTTGTCTCCGAATTTCTCGTTTATTTCTCAGCTTTTAATGGTTTGAAACACAACCACGCAACCCTGCTTCTCATAATACTTGCAATTATATCACTCACCGTGATCGGAGGTCTGGCGTCTTTCTGTTTTACCAAGGTAGTGGGAGTCGTCTTCCTCGGTGAACCCCGTACCGATCGGGCGGCGCAGGCCGGTGAGGTGAGCCGTCTGCTAACGCTGCCGATGGCCATCCTGGCCGCATTGTGTCTGGCCATTGGAGTTTTTCCTCAGAGTTTTATCCATCTGGCTTTTGCGGGTTTCACCGGCCTGCTGCAGATAGGCTCGGTCGACGCTGCGATGATTGACACTGTCGGGACCAATCTTGCCCTCGGTTCGCGACTTTTCCTTCTGATTTTCTTTACTGTTCTTCTTTTTAGAAAACTCCTGTACCGCAACAAGGTAATCGCCAAAGGTCCGACGTGGGGTTGCGGTTTCACCAGGGGAACTGCAAGAATGCAATATACCGGTACATCCTATGCGCGCAGTGTCGTCAGTTTCTTCCGGCCTTTTGCTATAGTCAGGGAAAGTAAGGTGCAACTGGTAAAGATCTTCCCCGGGAAAACCGAATTCCACAGCCGGGTTGATGATATTGCCGAGGTCGGCATGCAGCATGGCCTGGCTCTTCCGCTCCTCACCCTGCTCGGCAAGTTTCGCTGGATACAGCATGGCAAAGTGCAGCTTTATATAGGTTATATCATTCTGGCTATCAGCGTTATATTGTTGGTTTCGTTTATATAAATATCTAAGACCGGTCGATGATGGTAAAAGGAATGGTTATGGAATCGTTTTGCACAATAGCTCTCGCGTTTCTCCTGGCGCCGCTTTATCCAGGCATTATTCTCAAGGTGAAGGCCTTGTTTGCCGGTAAAAAGGGGCCGCCGCTGCTGATCAAATATTACACCCTGCTGAAACTCCTGCATAAGGGCTCAGTTTACAGTACCAGTACAACATTCGTTTTCAGACTTGGGCCGCTGGTCTCCTGCGCCGGAGCGATGATGATCCTGCTGTTCTTTCCGCTCGGAGGTATTTCGCCGATCTTCTCTTTTCACGGGGATGTGATTGTGCTGTTTTATATTCTCGGTATCGGGCGATTTTTCACTATTTCGGCGGCTCTTGACACCGCCTCACCGTTTGAAGGGATGGGCGCTGCCCGGGAGGCATTTTTTGGAACCCTTGCCGAGGCGTCAATTTTCGCCATCCTAATCCTTTTTTACCGGATGACCGGGGCACTCAGTTTTTCTGATTATTTCATCGGAGCAAAGTCGATCAGTCTGGACGGCACCGCTGGTGCCCTGCTGTTGTTGGTCATCGTTTCCCTTTTTATGGTGCTGCTCACCGAAAATTCCCGAGTTCCGGTCGATGATCCGGCCACCCACCTCGAACTGACCATGATCCACGAGGTGATGATTCTCGATCACAGCGGACCTGATCTGGCTCTCATTGAACTCGGCTCCTTTTATAAACTGTTTTTTTACTCGGCCTTTATCTTCCTCATTGTCTGCCCTTTTAATGCGGCGTGGGGGCTCTTCAATCTTCCGGTGTTCTTCGTGGGGATCAGTCTGGTATATGTGGCGATAGGCCTGGTCGAATCAGGCATGGCAAGATTTAAAATGAACCTGGTGCCAAAGTTTGTCCTGACCTCCCTGATCCTGGTGTCATTTGCCGCAATTCTCACGATGGAGTTTATCAAATGATTAACATGAATGACATAGTTCTGGTCATCATCCTGTTGTCGGTGCTGCTCTCCCTGTCGTCGAACAGGCTCATGGCCTTAGTGAAGTATATGGCGATGCAGGGAGTGATGGTGTCACTGTTACCGCTCCTTCTCGAACAACACAGTCGGATCGGCAGTGGTGGCCTGATCTTTTTTCAAGTCATGATCCTCATCAAGGGCGTGCTCATTCCTGGACTTTTATACATTGCCCTGAAACGTGTGGTCATCAAGAGAGAGATCGAGCCGATCATCGGCTATCATGCTTCCCTCTTTGCCGGTTTGATCATCATTCTCGTTTCGATATTTATTACCGAGAGATTGCAACTCTCATTGCCGCAAGGCCGTGAATTGCTGCTGACTACGGCAATCACCACCATGTCGGCCGGCTTTTTTCTTATGATGAGCAGGAGGAAGGCGATAACCCAGGTCATCGGCTATCTGATGCTGGAAAATGGTATTTACCTGGTAGGTACCGCTCTCACAAAACATGCCCATACCATATATATCGTTGAGTTTGGAGTACTTCTTGACGTGTTGGTCGGGGTCATGATTATGGGCATCATCCTGAATAATATCAACCATACATTCGATGATATCGACACGGATCACCTCAATCGCTTAAAGGACTGATACAATGCTTGAAATCATCTTTTTACTGCCGATATTGACTGGCCTGGCAGCGCTCTTTCTGCCCGCCAACCTAGGCCGGGGCATGCTGCTTATTGCCTCCTTGTTTCACTTGCAGCTGACGGGCATGGCCTGGCTTGAAAAGTTGCCGGTTTATACCGAGGGCTTTTTCTCCGCCCAACCGGAAGGTCTTTTGGTGCTGCTGGTCACTTCATTTATCTTTCTCTGCATTTCGCTATATGCAATCAGCTATGTGGGAGAAACCGAGATACAGAATGAACCGGTGTTTCATTGCTGTATGCTGCTTTTTCTTGGGACCATGAGCATGGTAGCCCTTGCCGACCATCCCATTGTCCTGTGGATTGCTATTGAGGCCACTACCCTGGTCAGTGCTCCGTTAATCTTCATTCATCGCTCGCGCGAGGCACTGGAGGCAACCTGGAAATATGTGATTATCTGTTCGGTAGGTATTGCCATGGCACTGCTCGGGTGTTTTTTCATCACCCTGTCCATCGATATAGTCAATGTTGATACACCACTAACCTTTACCTCTCTTAACCGGGTGGCTACCCAGCTTGATCCGGTCTGGCTGAAGGCTGGGTTCATCTTCATAGTCATCGGCTTCGGCACGAAAATGGGGCTTGCACCGATGCACACCTGGCTGCCCGACGCGCACAGTGAGGCCCCTAGTCCTGCCTCTGCGCTGCTATCCGGAGCGCTCCTCAACTGTGCCTTTCTTGGCATCTACAAGGCCCATACCCTGATGTATCTGGCCGGACTTGGTGCTTTTTCCAGCAACTTGCTGATTGGCTTCGGCCTCACTTCCATGCTTGTTGCCGGGATATTCATGGTCAAGCAGCCGGATTATAAAAGAATGCTTGCCT
>JAABQY010000055.1 GCA_011391225.1 Desulfobulbaceae bacterium
ACTGTTGCGCCAGAGATGTAAGGGTTGAAAGAACTATAAATTTGAAAATACCATGAAATTTTGTACTTTTGGGTGCGTTAAGGATGAATATTAAACGGCAAATAGACAAACTCCCCGTCAATTCGCGTCAAGATGCGTTAACCTCAAGATTTCTCTGATACCGATGCTTTATCGAATCCTTGCCGATCTTGTCGTATTGCTGCACCTGATGTTTATTCTCTTTGTTATTGCCGGTGGGTTTTTGGCGCTACGCCGGGGCCGACTGGTTCTGCTGCACCTCCCCGCCGTTCTTTGGGGTGTTTATATTGAATTCTCCGGCAAAATCTGTCCGTTAACGCCCCTTGAAAACCATTTCAGCCGCTTAGCCGGCAGGCAAGGATATTCCGCCGGGTTCATTGATCACTATCTGCTACCCATCATCTATCCGGCGGGACTGACCGGCGAAATCCAGATCTTTCTGGGTTTCTTTGTCCTTGCTGTTAACCTCGGGGTATATTTTTTCCTCCTTCGTCGGTATTTCTTGTGAATTTCCAAATAAACCAACGGTTAAGCACGGATTATAGCCCCGGCAACCGGCTGTGTCTGAATGACCAATAGCTCGAAAACTGGGTGGCACTTTGCCAACGAGATCAATGCTTCAAGGTAACAATATGTTTTCCTGATTTTTTCCCGGGGAAAATCCCTAGCTTTTTTCACCATTATTTTTTAAAACACGATCTCATGGTTTTAGGGAAAAGGTTTTTTTCGAAAAGGCAGCCATATTTCTGTTTTTCTATCTGATAACTCACCGAAATAATAAGAAGGATGTGCTGAGGAAGCGGGAATTCCAAAGGCCCGCCTTTATGCAATCATCCCGAGGAGACAATTATGGCTGTACATGTGGCGGATCATCCGCTTATCAAGCACAAACTCGGTCTCATGCGGCGGCATGACATATCGACCAAGGATTTTCGCGATCTCTCCTCGGAGGTTGCCCGTTTGCTGACCTACGAGGCGACAAAGGATCTGCCCACGCAGAAAAAAATCGTCCAGGGCTGGGCTGGGCCGGTGGAGGTTGATGAATTGCTGGGTAAAAAGATTACCATTGTCCCCATCCTTCGGGCCGGACTCGGCATGATGAATGGGGTGATTGATCTTATTCCCTCCGCCAAGGTCAGTGTCGTTGGTTATTACCGCAATGAAGAGACCCTCCTGCCGGTGGAATACTATGTCAAGACGGCCAAGGATATCAAGGAGAGGGTTGCCCTGATTCTTGATCCGATGCTGGCGACCGGCGGGACTCTTATGGCGACTATTGAGACCTTGAAAAAAGCCGGGTGTCAGACGATCAAGGGCCTTTTCCTCGTTGCTGCCCCGGAAGGTTTGAAAAAGGTGGCCGAGGCCCATCCCGACGTGGATATTTATGTCGCCTCGGTTGATCAGGGGCTGAATAAGGTCGGCTACATCCTGCCGGGACTGGGGGACGCCGGAGATAAGATCTTCGGCACCAAGTAGGGCCGGAAGTCAAGGCAACTGCGGCAATAATAATTTTATTTTCAGCATCATAATTAACCGGAGAAAAAGATGGTTTTTCCTATAGATTTAAGTAAATACACATCACTTGCGTTCGATTTGCAACAGACCAAACTGACAGAGGATCAGGAGCGCATCCTGACAATTAATATCCAGTTGGTACGAGATGCTCTGGTATTTTTTACTGCTCTTGCCAATGTCAAAGGCCTTGGCGGCCACACCGGCGGTGCCTTCGATATTGTCCCGGAAATGTTGATTGTCGACGGTTTTATGAAGGGCTCTGAGACTCTGCATCCGGTCTATTTTGATGAGGCCGGACACCGCGTGGCCATTCAATACGTGATGGCCGTTCTCAATGGCCATAAGAAACCCGAAGCCCTGCTTCATTATCGCGAGTATGGCCATGGCTTCTATGGTCATCCCGAACGTGATGAAAAGAATGGTGTTTTCTTTTCATCCGGACGACTTGGCCACCTTTGGAGTTATGTCAATGGTGTTGCCGAGGCCGATACAACCAAGACAGTGGTCATGTTCGGCAGTGATGGTTCGCAAATGGAAGGGGACAATGCCGAGGCGGCTCGTTATGCGGTGGCGCGCAAACTGAGCGTCAAATTGTTCATTGATGACAACGATGTCACCATCGCCGGTCATCCCAGCCAATATATGAAAGGCTATGATGTGGCGCGGACCCTGGCTGGCCAAGGACTTGCCATAAGTGTCGGTGACGGTGAGGACATCAATGCCCTGTTTAGCCGCATACAAGGGGCGCTCGTGGCCGATGGTCCTGTCGCCCTCGTCAACAAACGGCCGATGGCTGTGGGCGTCCCCGGAATCGAAGGGTCACCCAAGGGCCATGACGTTATCGCCGTAAACTTGGCCGTCGACTATCTGAACGTACGCGGTTTGAGCGACGCGGTCGAAATGCTGCGGACGTATCCGGTGAAAAAAGGCAAAGACACCCATTTGGGCAGCACTCCGGAAACCGGCAAGGTACGTGATGATTTCGGCCTGGCGGTATGCGAAATTCTTGATAGCATGGAAAACCCGGCGGCCAGGGTTTTGGTGGTTGACTCCGACCTTGAAGGCTCCTGCGGCCTGCACCACATTCGCAAGAACCATCCTGAGGTTTATGTGCATGGCGGTATCATGGAGCGCAACAACTACTCGGTGGCCGCCGGCTTCGGCTCCGAACCCGGGCGGCAGGGGATATTCGGAACATTTGCCGCCTTCCTGGAGATGGTTGTTTCCGAGATCACCATGGCGCGACTCAATGGTGCCAATGTTCTCGCCCATTTCTCCCATTCGGGAATTGACGATATGGCCGACAACACCTGCCATTTCGGTATCAATAACTTCTTTGCCGATAATGCAGTTGAAGAAGGGGATGAGACCCGCCTCTACTTCCCCGCCGATACGCTGCAGCTGCGGGCAATGCTGAAAGAAGTATTTCATGACCAGGGCTTGAGATTTCTTTTTTCCACCCGTTCAGCGACCCCGTATCTGCTGACCGAAGGTGGCGACAAATTCTTCGGTGATGGGTATGTTTTTAAACCGGGCAAGGATGAGGTCCTTCGCGACGGGAGGGACGGCTATATCGTCAGCTATGGGGAAATGACCTATCGCTGTCTGGATGCGGTGTTGCAGCTGCGGAACAGAGGCATCGAAGTCGGGCTCATCAACAAGCCGACCCTCAATGTTATCGACGAGGAGATGCTCGCTGAGGTCGGCGCGAGTCCCTTCGTTTTGGTGGTGGAAAGCCAGAATAGCAAAACAGGCTTAGGTATTCGCTATGGCACCTGGCTTTTGGAGAGAGGCTTGCATCCACAATATGGCTCTCTCGGAACGAGTAAAATTGGTCAGGGTGGCATAGCCGAACAGTTGCCGCACCAGGGGCTTGCCGTGGACGATATTATTAAGAAGGTTCTCACCTTTCGCTGATATATTCCAGATGAATTGGTTATTGAGTGTGTTTAAAATGGCTTTCAGGTATGCAGGCAGCTGAAAACCAACAGCGTAACCAAAGACATCGAGGTCCTCTGGTACCTCAGATACTTTTTCTCGGCTTTTTCTTCATCCTGTCAACCATGTCATTATTGTTATGCCCACAGAGAATCGTACGGTAAAGCCGGGCCGAAAGGGAGGGACCGTCCTGACCGAAACCGGTAAAGAGCTCATGCCACCGGCGAGTTGGGAGCTTCTCCCACCTGGGGACGGGGCCTTGACAAAATTGGTCAAGGCCAAGGGGCCATCCTGGCTGGTTCAGGTCAAGGTAGGCAGACGGCTTATGTCGCGAGGAATTTGGGCAGAAGCGGCCGATATTGTCGCCGCTGTCGAGGAATTGCGGGCCAAGCGCACAGCTCCGGGTTATGATCTGCAGCGGGACAAGCAACAGGCCGCGAAAGAAAAAAAGCAGCGGATATATGTGCGAACATTTCAGAATGCGGTTCTCCAGTTTCTAGATTTTCACCCACGTTTTGCCCTATTGGCTGAAAATCTGGCTGGAAAAGTGACGGCTTTAGCTACTCCCGTCGGCAGTGGAACGGTAGCGAGGACGGAACGCATCCCTCTGCCGGAGAGGGCAAGGGCCGCTGTCATTGCCTGGCTGCGTCATCAGGTCACGAATTATGACAAAATGACCATTGCCCGGGTGAAGGGGCGCCGCCGGGAGGTCCGTCAAGAACTGGCAGGGCAGTCCATGGAACTCCTTATACCGTATCGCCAGGGAAAGGATCTCCCAGCAACCTGTCCACTTTTCCGGGTCCTGAAAATGGACAATATCGCCGCAGCAGATGAGCTACCCGGGGTCGTGGACGGTAGTCAAAGGATCTGAAGAATGATCCACTTTACCGCCTCTTGACACCCTTTTTCCGTAATAAAAAAGTCACCACAGCAGAAATAACCAGACCGCTTACCAGACCCAGGATGAACATTGTCCACCCCTCAGTAGCTGCGGCGGCCGGTTTTTCCATTTCGGGAGCTTGCGCCGGCTGGGCTTCGACAGAGGGTGGGGCATCAACTTTTTTCGGCACCGCACCAGGCTTGGTGGCTGTTACAGCAGCGCCGGGTTTCGGCGGCAGCAGGGCAAAACCTTTGGCCAGTAACTCCGATGTCTTGGCGTCACGGACCTTGCGATCCTTGCTGCCCATGACGATGGCGATGATCCGCACTCCACCTCTCTTGGCGGTAGCGGCGATGGAAAATCCGGCTGCCTCATAATAGCCGGTTTTGAAGCCATCGCAGCCATCCACAGCGCCGAGGAGGTGATTATGATTACGCATTGTAAATTTATTGTCACGGAAATTTCGCTCCTTGGTGCCGGTATATTTCAAGGCATCCGGTTGTTTGGCAAGCTCGCGGCATAAAATGGCCAGATCGCCGGCGGTGGTCTCATCGGGTTTTTGTCCCTCAGCCGGAGGCAGCCCGTGCACCGAATGAAAATGGCTTGATTTCATGCCGAGTTCCGCGGCCTGCTGATTCATCATGGCAATAAAACCTTCCTTTGAGCCGGCCACATGGACGGCCAGGGCAACTGCCGCATCGTTGGCCGATTGTACGGCCAGGGCGTACAGCAGATCTTCGAGGGAAAACTGTTCCTTTGGATCAAGATACACCTGGGATCCGCCGGTTTTGGCAGCCTCCGCGGTGATCTGGACCATGTCATCCAACTTTAACTTTCCCTGCTCAAGATGTTTGAGAATGATTAAGAGATTCATCAGCTTTAAAACCGAGGCCGGGTATACCACCGTGTCGGCTTGGTCGGAAAACAGCACCTTGCCGGTATCGGCGTCGATGACCAGGGCGGATACATAGGGATCTTTGGCCATGGATTTAACCTTGGCTCGTGCGGCCCATGCCGTCTGGGTGAAGAGGACGGTGACAAGAATAATCAGAGCAATGCGTTTCATATTTCTCCTGCTACTACTTGCTGTTGATGGACATGGAAAATCATTGTTCGTTCATCCGTTCGGCGAGTTCCAGGGCCGTGAAAGCGTACACCTGGGTACCGTTGCATTCGACTGCGAACGAGGCGCAGGCACTGCCTCTAAGGGCGCTGCTTTGTAAGTCGAGGCCATTGACCAATCCGCTCAAAAGCCCGCCCCGATAGGCATCACCTGCCCCCGTCGGGTCAACGACCTGTCGCGCCTTGAAGGCGGGAATAGCGACCGTTCCGGTTGGGCCATGGATCCTTGAGCCGGCACCACCCAGGGTGACGATGGTGGTTTTTGCCAAGGTCAGAAGATCGCCATTGGCAAGGCCGGTTTTATCCTGGATGAGGTTGAACTCGTAGTCGTTAACGATGAGGAGGGTACAGCCGGAAATGACTTCGATCAGATCCTCCGCCTGGAGCATCGGAAGTGCCTGGCCCGGATCGAAGACATAGTTGATGCCGATTTTTTTACAGAGCCGGGGATAGTTAATCATATCGGCGAGGTTGCCGGGCGAAACGAGAAGCAGGGTGCTTTCCGGATCGAGGGCTTCGACATCAAGTTCTGAGGAAAATTTCATCGCCCCGGGATTGAAGCCGGTGATCTGGTTATTGGCCATGTCGGTAGTGATATACGCGCCGGCGGTAAGCTCCTCGGCGATGACAGTGATGCCGCTCTTGGATATGCCATTTTTTTCAAACCATTCAAAATACTTATGGTGATCGTTGCCGATTGTCGCAGAAATAATCGGGTTTTCGCCCATGAGTTTCAGGGCATAGGCGATATTACCGGCGGTCCCACCGTAATTTTCCGTAACACCGTTCACTTGAAAGCAGACGTTGAGATTATGGATTTTGTCCGGCAGAATGTGATCTGAGAAACGATCGGAAAAATTCATGATGCGATCGTAGGCCAGGGAGCCGGAGACAATTATCTGTTTCATCATATAAACCTGCAATTGAAGATTATGGGGTAAGTGAATGTAAGTTGAAAGGGAAAAAAGCCCGTTGCCGGGGCCGAAGGGGTGAAGATGCTATCTTGGTCTTTCATTGCTGAAGGGTTTTTGTTATGATAAAAAACATTTTCGTCCGACAGAACAAAAATCCATTAAGGCGAAGATGTACAATGCATCACGACGAAGATGTGACCATACTGCATTCGTGTAGAAAAATCTCGCGACGAATGACCAAAAGAGAAAAAAATGGCCGGACAGTGTTCGGCCATTTTTGCCGAACGGGGGAAAGGCGAACCTTATCCTCATGTACGATTCTCCTTGAGTTTTATAAAGGAGTTTGTTACGCAAAGGGAGAACTATCAAAAGACCCTTGCCGAAGTGCGAAAAAATACCTGAAAACTTAGTGTTTTAAATATGTTACTCGGATTTTCCGGGTGTAAGCGTCTGCCCGAGATGGGTCCGCCCAAGATGGTGCCGGGCCAATGGTTGTGTGAAGATGATGCGACCTGTTGTTAAGCTTGCGAGGAGCAAGGGGCTTGCGGTCCTGACAGGTGGGACCGGAGCCTTTTTAATAATAACCAAAAAGGAGATGAGGATGAAAAAACTGTCGTTATTTTTTGTTGTTGCACTCGCTGTTCTGACCTTTTCCGTTGGCGCGGCCTTTGCTGCCGATACGCTTGCCGAGATCCAGAAACGCGGCAAACTGCGAATCGGAATGGAACCAGGTTATATGCCCTTTGAACTGACCAATAAGAAAGGTGAGATCATCGGTTTCGACGTAGATATGGCTAAAGCAATGGCTGCCGCTATGAAGGTTGAGCTGGAGTTGGTCTCGACCGCCTGGGACGGAATCATCCCGGCCCTTCTCACCGACAAATTTGATGTCATCATGTCCGGTATGACCCTGACCCAGGAAAGAAACCTGAAAGTCAATTTCGCCGATCCCTACATTCTTATCGGCCAGTCAGTTCTCATTAAAAAAGATCTCGCCGCTACCGTCAAATCCTATAAGGATCTGAACAACGCCAAATTTACCGTTGCCTCCAAGTTGGGAACCACCGGTGAGCAGGCTACCAAGAAGATGATACCTGCTGCCAAATATATCTCTTATGAGACCGAGCAGGAAGGCGTTATGGAGCTGGTTAACGGCAAGATCGATGCCTTCATCTACGACCTCCCTTTTAATGCTATTGCCGTCAATCAGAAGGGCCAAGGCAAAATTGTTCATCTGAGCGAACCGTTCACCAAAGAGCCTTTGGCCTGGGCGATCCGAAGAGGCGATCCGGATTTCCTCAACTGGTTGAATAATTTCATGAATCAAGTGAAATATGATGGCATTTACGACAATATCTATCAAAAATGGTTCAAGGATGAGGCTTGGTTGAAAGAAATTCAGTAAAAACCTCGCTTATAAACCGTACAGCTAAAAAGTTCAGAAGACAAAAGGATACGCTATTGAACGCCACAGATAAAACGTGGCCCTGGAAGCTCTTGCTGGCGGTCATCCTCATCGGGGTGGCAGCCAGTACCTGGGGTGCCGTGCAAAGAATCGACTACCAATGGCGCTGGAACAGGGTGCCCCAGTATTTTGCCTATGTTTCTGAAGATGCACAAAAAATTCCCTTTGATGGCAAGGTTATTGCCATTGTTTCGCAAGGAAAAGATGTCGCTGTCACTGTCGCCTCAGGAAAGGCTGAAAAAGCTGTATTGACCGTTGCCGCCGACACTCTGAAGGTCACGGATGGCGAGGAGCTGTTGTCCGGGGCTACGGTCGGATTCACTAAAAGTTGGCATCTCGGCCCTTTGATGCTTGGCTTGTGGACCACCCTCTGGCTTTCGGCGGTCTCGAGTTTTTTCGGATTGATCCTTGGCCTTATCACCGGCTTGGCCAGGATTTCTAAAAATTTCACCATCCGCTGGCTTGCTCTCCTCTATGTCGAGTGTATTCGCGGCACGCCACTTTTGGTCCAGATCTTCATTGCCTATTTTTTCCTCGGTACGGTATTTAATCTCAGTCGCAATGTCTGCGGCGTCGGCGCCTTGGCGCTGTTTGCCGGCGCCTACGTGGCGGAAATCGTTCGGGCCGGTATACAGTCGATCTCCAAAGGTCAGACCGAGGCCGCTCGATCTCTTGGCATGACCGCCCTGCAGACCATGCGCGATGTGGTTATGCCCCAGGCCTTCAAGCGAATTCTCCCGCCCTTGTCCGGACAGTTTATCAGCCTGATCAAGGATTCGTCTCTGGTTTCGGTTATTGCCATCACCGATTTGGCTAAATCAGGGCGGGAAATAATAACCTCCACCTTTGCCACCTTTGAGGTCTGGCTGATTGTTGCGGCGATGTATCTCCTGGTGACCTCACTTCTGTCACAACTTGTTTTCTACATGGAAAGGAGGCTTGCCGTCAGTGATTAAAGCGCAAAACGTGGTAAAAATATTCAACGGATATTCAGGTGTTGTTCGGGCGGTGGACGGGGTATCGACCGAGGTGGCCAAAGGCGAGGTGGTGGTGATCATCGGCCCATCCGGTTCCGGAAAATCGACTTTTTTGCGTTGCATAAACGGCCTTGAGGCCTTTACCGAGGGCCATATCATTATCGATGGCGTCGACCTTGCCGACAAAAAGACCAATATCAACAAGGTTCGTGCCGAGGTCGGCATGGTGTTTCAGCAGTTTAATCTGTTTCCCCATAAAACGGTGCTCGAAAACCTCACCTTGGCACAGTGCCGGGTGCGAAAACGCAGCAAAAAAGTGGCTGAAGAAAAGGCCCGGATGCTGTTGCGCAAGGTTGGTATTCATGAAAAGGCCGATGATTTTCCCTCCCGACTCTCCGGCGGACAGCAGCAGCGGGTAGCCATTGCCAGGGCACTGGCAATGGATCCGAAGATCATGCTCTTTGACGAACCCACCTCCGCCCTTGATCCGGAGATGGTCGGCGAGGTGCTTGATGTTATGAAGCAACTGGCGAAAGAAGGAATGACCATGATGGTTGTCACCCACGAAATGGGCTTTGCCCGGGAGGTGGCTGATCGGGTCATCTTTATGGATGAGGGCAAGGTCGTCGAGGTCGGTACACCGGAGCACTTTTTTACTAATCCCAAAGAGGAAAGGGCAAAGCTTTTCTTAAAGCAGGTATTATAGGCGATTTTTTATTAAACCGTTGTAAAGAAATAACATGGCCAAAGGCATGCCCTGAACGGCATAAGGAGCCGTAACGAAATGGATTAAATGGCCATGTTATTTCGTAACGGCTCCTAAATAAAGTGGAGGAGAAAATTATGCGTGTTACCAAAGTGCTTCTGGCGTTGTTGCTGACCCTCTGGGTCGGCAGTGCCGTTGCTGCGGAAAAAGAAATGAAGGTCGGTTTTATCTATGTATCTCCGGTCGGTGATGCCGGCTATTCCTATAGCCACGATGTCGGTAGGCAGGCGGTTGCCAAGATGCCGGGAGTGACCACCTCGTATGTTGAGGCCGTGCCGGAAGGTCCGGATTCGGAGCGGGTTATGCAAAATATGGCGCGAAAGGATTTTGATATCATTTTCGCCACCAGTTTCGGCTATATGGACTCGATGGTCAAGGTCGCCAAGCAGTTTCCGAAAACCGTCTTCCTCCATTGCTCCGGCTTTAAAATGGCTGAGAACATGGGCAATTACTTCGGACGCATCTACCAGGCACGCTATCTTTCCGGGATAGTCGCCGGGGCGATGACCAAGTCCAATACGATCGGCTATGTCGCCGCTTTCCCGATTCCTGAGGTTATTCGTGGCATCAATGCCTTTACCCTTGGCGTGCGCTCGGTCAATCCGAAAGCCACCGTGCGGGTGGTATGGACCAAGACCTGGTACGATCCGGCAACCGAAAAAGAGGCCGGCAAATCTCTTCTTGATGTCGGCGCCGACGTTATCGCCCAGCATCAGGATTCGCCGGGCCCGCAGGAGGCTGCCGAGGAGAAGGGAGTGTATTCCGTTGGCTACAACACCGATATGGCGAAGTTTGCCCCCAAGGCACACCTGACCGCTCCGGTTTGGAACTGGGGCGTCTATTATACCAAGGTCGTCGATGCGGTGCGCAAAGGCACCTGGAAACCGGAAGCGGCGTGGCCCGGCATGGTTGATGGTATTGTCGATCTCGCCCCCTTCGGACCGATGGTACCGAAAGAGCTGCAGGATAAGGTAAATGCCGAGAAGGCCAAGATTATCGCCGGTCAGCAAAAGATCTTCGTCGGGCCGATCAAAGATCAAAGCGGGGCGGTCAAGGTTGCTGCCGGTGTGCTTATGACTGACCCGGAACTCCTTGGTTTTACCTGGTTTGTTGAGGGCGTTATCGGCAACACTCAATGATATATTGTCTTGCCTTGGGCCATGACATGGTAGCCTGATGCTTCCGATGCGTATAGTTAAAAGACAGGAGCCCCTCGGTTTTGGGGGCTCCTTTTTTGTTATATTCTCGGCACTTGTTGTTTCCCTGCTGCTCAGTGCATTTCTTCTCTTTTTAGGGGGGACGCCGCCTGTCAGGGGAATGAGCGTGCTTTTTCAAGGGGCCTTCGGTTCGCGCTGGGCCCTCGAAGACAGCGTGCTCAAGGCCATCCCGATTTTCCTCTGCTCCCTCGGCGTGGCTGTTGCTTTTCGTTTGAAAATCTGGAATATCGGCGCCGAGGGGCAGTTTGCCCTGGGTGCCATCGGTGCCACCTGGATCGCCCTATCCTTTCCCGCCTGGCCGAAACATTTTCTCTTGCCAGCCATGATTGTTATGGCCATGGTCGGCGGCGGCCTGTGGGGGCTGATCCCAGCACTTCTTCGCCAGCGATTGAAAACCAATGAAATCATCGTCACCTTGATGATGAACTATATTGCCATTCTCCTCCTCGATTACCTGGTGTACGGGGTTTGGAAGGATCCTCGCAGTTTCGGCTTTCCCATGACCCCGATGTTTTCCGAACAGGCGATTGTCGGCAAGATCGGTAGCACATCCATCAACTGGGGCCTGGCGCATTGTCTGATTTTGGGCCTTGTGGTCTGGGTTTTTTTTCGTTTCACCCGCGTCGGTTTTGAAATCAAAGCCAGCGGCGATAACGTCCGGGCGGCGCGCTATGCCGGTCTGCCCTATGACCGCCTGGTGGTCCTGGTGATGGTCCTGAGCGGGGCGTTGGCCGGCTGGGCCGGGTTTCTTGAAGCCTCGGCGACGGTGAATCGTCTGCAGCCGAGCATCATGGTCGGTTACGGTTATACCGCCATCGTTGTCGCCTGGCTGGCCCGTCTTCACCCGGCAAGTATCGGCGTTGCCGCTATTCTTCTCGCCGGCCTGCGCGTCGGCGTCGAGAGTCTGCAACTCGATCTGCAGGTGCCTTCGGCCTTCGGCGGGATTATCGAGGGTTTGATACTTCTCACCGTGCTGGCCGGCGGCCTTTTTACCCACTACCGATTTGCCTGGAGGCGGAAGATATGACAGGGGAAATCGTCATTGCCCTTTTGGCGGCAACCGTCCAGTCGGGAACCCCCATTCTCTTTGCCACCTTGGGCGAGATCTTCACCGAGAAATCCGGCGTCCTCAACCTTGGAGTCGAAGGAGTCATGATCCTCGGAGCCCTGGCCGGCTTCGTTGTTGCCCGGCAGACCGGCAATCCGACCCTGGGCTTTTTTGCGGCTGGTCTGGTCGGCAGCCTGGCCACGGCCATTCATGGCATGGTTTGTCTGTGGTTTTGTGGTAATCAGGTGGTTTCAGGTCTCGCCCTGACAATTCTTGGAACGGGCCTTGCCAACTATCTGGGAACCACCTTTATCGGCACGGCGGCGCCGGGTTTTACTCCTTTTGCCGTCCCCCTGCTGTCGGCAATTCCCGTGATTGGCCAAATATTTTTTCAGCATGATCCGCTGGTATATGTGAGTTACCTTATACCGCCTGTTATGTGGCTGTTTTTCGCCCGCACCCGCTTTGGCCTCGGTCTGCGGGCGGCCGGAGAATATCCCGCAGCAGCCACCGCAGCAGGATTGAATGTCCGGGCCTATCGCTGGCTCGGCATTGTCGGCGGCGGCTTTTTCATGGGTCTTGGCGGGGCCTATCTGTCTCTTGCCTACACCCATCTCTGGACATCCAGTCTTACCGCTGGGCGCGGCTGGATTGCCGTGGCGCTGGTAATTTTTGCTTTTTGGCGACCCGGCAGAGCGGTCTTCGGTGCCTATTTGTTCGGTGGCATTATGGCTTTGCAGCTGCGTTTGCAGGCCTCGGGAACCCAGTTGCCTTCGTCGATTCTCTTGATGTTGCCCTACGTTCTGACCGTTATTGTCCTGGTGCTTTCGTCATGGCGAAAGAGAACGAGCGATGAACCGGCGTCTCTGGGTGTCAATATCGCCCCTGCCGATTAGTACCTTAGAAATTCATTTCTTGTTTTTAGAATGAATTTCGTGAAGATACTTATCCCCCCTTTATAGGGATTAATCATTTTTACAAGGAACTCCTTATGTCTGCAAACCCCGCATACCGAAAAACCTATCCCATCTCCTGGGATCAACTGCATCGTGATTCCAAGGCCCTGGCCTGGCGCCTGCTCAATATGGACTTTTTTAAGGGCATCGTTGCCATCACCCGCGGCGGCCTGGTGCCGGCGGCAATCATCGCCCGGGAACTCGATATCCACCTGGTCGATACCATCTGTATCTCCAGCTACGACTGGAAGGATAAAAAGGGCGAGGCGGATATCCTCAAAAAGGTCAATGGTGACGGGGAAGGCTGGCTGCTGGTCGACGATCTGGTTGATACCGGCCGCACCGCCAAGATTGTCAGGGAGATCGTCCCCAAAGCCCATTTCGCCACGGTCTATGCCAAACCGGCGGGGCGACTCCTGGTCGATACCTTTATCACCGAAGTCAGTCAGGACACCTGGATCCTTTTTCCCTGGGACACCGAATCGCAATTTGTCACGCCGCTGGCCGGCAAGGAGCGACCCTGAAAATGGCCGGGCCGCCGCTCATTCGTCTTGCAGGCATCTGCAAGAGTTTTGGCAAGGTGCATGCCAACCGCGATGTCTCGCTGACGGTTGCAGAGGGGAAGATCCTCGCTCTGCTTGGTGAAAACGGCGCCGGAAAATCCACCCTTATGGCCATTCTCGCCGGACAAATCCAGCCGGACAGCGGGGATATTTTTCTGCGTGAAAAAAAAGTGCAATTCACCTCCACGGAAAAAGCCATAAAGGCCGGAATCGGCATGGTTTACCAGCATTTCAAGCTGGTTGAAGCGATGACCGTTGCCGAAAATGTCTTCCTCGGCCAGAGTGGCGGGTGGTGGTTGAACTGGGCAAAGATGCATCGCCAGGTGGTGGATCTTGCCGAACAGTACGGCATGAAAATCAATCCGGCGGCGAGAATCAGAGATTTGTCGATGGGCGAAAAGCAGCAGGTAGAAATTCTTAAGCTCCTGCATCGCAAAAGCACGGTGCTCATCTTTGATGAACCGACCGCAGTGCTGACTCCTGCTGAGGCGGAAAATCTCTTTGCCACCATGAAACTCATGGTAGGCAAAGGCAAGGGCATCGTCTTTATCAGCCATAAACTTGAAGAAGTCATGGCCATCGCCGATACTATCGCCATCCTCAGAAGAGGCGAGGTTGTTGCCGGGATGGCGGCGGCGGAGGTCACCTCGACGGCCGAGCTTGCCGAATGCATGGTCGGGCGAGAGGTTCTCCTCCAGGTCGATCGGCTGCCGCTCGAACCTCGGCAGATGGTGCTGAAGGTCACTGATCTTGGTGATTATGGACTGAGGGGTGTGAACCTTGAGCTTCGTCAGGGCGAGATCGTCGGTCTGGTAGGTGTTGCCGGCAATGGTCAGAAACAGCTGGTGGAAATGGTCTGCGGGCTGCGTCGGCCAACCGGAAACAGTCTGCGTATCCTCGGCCTGGAATGGGCGAGGTTTTTTCGCAGCGCCGGATGGGATAAGGCCCTGGCCTATATCCCGGAAGATCGGCAAGGGCTGGCAACCTGCCCGGGCCTGTCCCTCATCGACAATTTTCTTCTCACCACCCGCGGTGGTTTTGTTCGCGGCCCTTGGCTACTGCGGCAACAGGCAGGAATCAAGGCTCTGCGCCTGATGCAGGAATTCGATATCCGACCGCCGGATCTCGGTGCTTTTGCCTGGCAGTTGTCCGGAGGCAATCTGCAGAAAATGGTGCTGGCCCGGGAGTTTTATCGCAAGCCCCGGCTGATCGTCGCCGAACAGCCTACCCAGGGGCTCGATATCGCCGCCACCGAGGATGTCTGGAAGTTGCTCCTTGAGGCCCGCGAGGCGGCGGGAATCCTGCTGGTGACCGGCGATCTTGCCGAGGCGATAGCTTTGGCCGATCGCATCGGCGTTATGTATAACGGTGAGATGGTCGATCTGTTTGCCGTCGATGATGCGGAGAAGGTGGCGCTTATCCCGCAGATGATGGCCGGGCTGGCCAGTGGTGAACCTTCTGCGGTGTAGCTGCCCTGCTATTATTGGCCGGTTAGTGGATTGCCCCTGGCGGTGACGGCTGCCAATCAAGGATTTGCCCCTGACCCATTGACATGCCAATAATGTACTCGGCAAAAGCATAGTCAAGGTCGCCATCCGGCGGGCCGCTGTAGGTTGCAAGAAACATCTCGGCCATGGTCATGATGATATCCCGGCAAGGGCCGGTGACCAGCATATTGTCGATAACATGTTCTCCGAGGGTGTGAACGGTGAATTTTACCATAGGTATCTCCAACGTAAAACTGCGCTTCATTCGGCAGTGCTATAACTCCTTTAGGCTATCAGACGTATGCCGGTGGCGTGGGATTTTTCCGCCAGTGCCTTCAGATGGGCACGCTGCACCATTGCCACGATCGATTCGATAACAGCCGTCTGGGTTTTGGTTTGAAAATCGAATTCAATACCGCAGATGTATTCTATCCCTGACCTTTTGCGTATTTTAGAAAGATGTTTAATGGAGCCGCTTATCCTTACCAACAGTTCGTCTTCGATGAACAGTTTCAGCGAATACATGGTGTTTATCCGGAACAGCTTCTGTTCCTTCTTGTTAACAGAAAAAGACAGGCCGCGGATACTGACATTGACCGGCCTGCTCTCCAATTCCAGGGAATCGTCTTCGGCGGCAATCGATACGACAAAATTTAAGGAGTCCGGAACCTTGGCTCGGAACTCCCGGGCATTGTGGACAATCCTTGCCAGCTCGGGGAAGGAAAGGCGAAGGACGGGGATCTCTTGGACAGTTGCCAGATCCTCGAAGGTCGTCGCCATTTCGACCGCAAAGGTGTTGGTGAACATTCGCAGGATGATGCCACGGGAAGAGCGCAGGTGCAGGTTGCCGAGACCGGGCTCCAGCGGCAGGGTGACAATATGACTCATGGCCATAAGATATTGGCCTTCTTCATTTTTCTGCTGAGTTTCAACCGTTTCGCCATCCAGCTCACCTTCGCTAGGATTGGAAATATCGTCCTTGAGGCGAGAGAAGTAGACCATCGGCATGCCGTCGAGTTCCACCTCGATAACCTTTTCATCAAGCAAGGCGGTCTGCAGATATGGCAGGAGAGGTTCTCTGCCGGCAAGAATTAGTCCATTTGCCAGATCCTCCTCAACGGTCTTGACAGAAAATCGTGTTCCTGGAAAAAAGTGCTGCAATTTTCGCTTGATGTCATTATTCATATGAGAGGGTTTGGGCAACGATCTGGAGTTACGGATAAAAGTCGAACACATTCGGGAAGCCTAACCCAAGGAAAATAAAAAAGGAAGTACTCTTTTTAGGAGCCGTTACGAAATAACATGGCCCTTTCAATCCATTTCGTTACGGCTCCTTATGCCGTTCCGGCGATACCATCAGCCATGTTATTTTTTTACAACGGCTTAGGAGCCGTTACGAAATAACATGGCCCTTTCAATCCATTTCGTTACGGGGTAACCTTACTGCAAAAGAGAAATAACCATGAAACAACTCACCACCCCGCGCATGGACCAGTGCATTGGCTGCCAATCCTGCGCTCTGGCCTGTGCCCGTCTTGTTCATAAAAGGATCTCCTGGCACACCTCAGGGATTCGCATCCATTCCTCGGGCGGTCTTTCCACCGGCTTTGTTGCAAACAGGTGCATGGCCTGCGATCCCCCGCCCTGTGCCGCGGTCTGTCCCACCGGCGCGTTTTCTGACAGGAGGGGGGGTGGAGTTATTGTCAAGGCAAGCCTCTGCATTCAGTGCGGCAACTGTGTTGCGGCCTGTCCGGTGCAGGCCATTTGCCGGGATCGGCTTGGCAATGTCTATGTATGTATCCATTGCGGTGGGTGTGTTGAATTTTGTCCGCAGAATTGTCTGGAAATGGTTGAGCTGCCTGTAGTTGCCGAGGTATTGCCATGATACGACAAGAATTTCGCGTGTTGCTCTTTGATGTCTCGGTCGGCCGAGGCACGTTTGTTCTTAAGGGCGGTCGCAATGAGGTTGCCGGCGGCAGTGGTCTTGCTGCCATGCTGTATGCAAAATACGGTCATCCGACTTTACCGGCAGGCGATGCCGCT
>JAABQY010000056.1 GCA_011391225.1 Desulfobulbaceae bacterium
TGAAATTGGCGGCGGTATTCCGCAAGGACGGGAATTCAAAGCTGTGCAAATGGGAGGGCCTTCAGGGGGCTGCGTACCAAAGCAGTTTTTAAATCTGCCAATTGACTATGATACGATCCAAAAAATCGGTGCGATCATGGGTTCCGGCGGAATGGTGGTGATGGATGAAAATAACTGTATGGTTGAAATCGCACGTTTCTTCCTGAGCTTTACCCAATCTGAGTCCTGCGGAAAATGCGCACCCTGCCGTTTGGGGACCACCCAGCTTTTAAAAATATTAACAAAGATCACAAGTGGCGAAGGCCGAATGGAAGATATTCAAGCCATTAAAGATCTGGGCGAGACAATTACCGCAACGTCCCTCTGCGGGCTTGGACAAACCTGTGCTAAACCTGCCTTATCCACTTTGAAGTATTTTGCCAAGGAATACGAGGACCATATCAAGGAGCATCGCTGTTCCGGCGCGGTATGCGATAGCATGGTAATATCTGCCTGCCAGCATGCCTGCCCGGCAGGAATTGATGTCCCAAACTATGTTGCTGCCATTGCCTGCGGCAACTACAAACAGGCCGTTGATATTATCAGGGAGCGTAACCCCTTCCCGGCCGTTTGCGGGCGAATCTGTATTCATCCCTGCGAAACCAAATGCCGGCGGGGCGAGCTTGATGAAGCCATTGCCATTAGAACGCTGAAGCGGTTTGCCTCGGACTGGTATTTTGAAAATATCGGCATGGCAAAGGCCCCGTTTCCAGTCACATGTTCTAAGAAAGTTGCTGTTGTAGGCGCCGGTCCTGCCGGGCTGACTTGTGCCTATTTTCTTTCGCAGAAGGGTTATAAAGTCACAGTATTTGAATCGCAAGAGGTTGGTGGAGGAATGCTCGGTTTTGCCGTTCCTGAATTTCGGCTTCCCCGTGAAATCATCCAGGAAGAGATCAGGTATATTGAGAGCTGCGGCATTGAAATTTGTTACAACATGCCCATCGATACCAAGCATACGGTAAACGATCTCTTGGCAGAAGGGTTCGGTGCTGTGTTTATCGCGGCTGGCGCTCAAGCCAGTAAGCAGGCAGGTATTCCCGGTGAAGAACTCGCCTTGGAAGGGCTTGTTTATGGGCTCCAGTTTCTGACCGACATCAGGCTCGGCAAAAGGATAAAACTGCATGGCAAGGTTGTCGTCATCGGAGGAGGAAACGTTGCCTTTGACACAGCCAGAACCGCCCTTCGTGTTGGTGCCGAGGATGTCCATATCTATTATCGCCGGGGCGTCGAAGAGATGCCGGCCTGGAAAAAAGACATCGAAGAGGCCATTGAAGAAGGAGTGATCATCAAGCCTTTCTGGTCACCTGGCAAAATCATCCATGAGAAGGGGAAAGTTACCGGCATAGAATTTATAGGCAGTAAAGCCGTTCTGGAACCGGATGGGAAAACCCATATACTCGTTGAAAAAGACAGAACCCTGCAGGTGGATGCCGATACAGTCATCATTTCAATAGGTCAGGCGCCGGATTCCTCGTTTATTTCAAAAGAGAGTCAATTAGAGAGGTCTTTGTGGGGGAGCCTGGAAGTAGATAACAACAGCCTGACAACGAATGTTGAGGGAATCTTTGCCGGCGGTGATTATATCACAGGCCCGACCACAGTAATATCGGCCATCGCCTCAGGCAGGAGGGCGGCTCTTGCTATCGATAAATATCTCAAGGGCGCTAAAGGCCCAATAAGGATCATTGATGAAAAAACACAATTTGAGGAAAGTGCCGGGCTTGCACTTGACGGAGAGACAACGGAAGAAAAACCGAGAATCCCTATTACAATTGAAAATCCAGTAACCAGGATCAAAGACTTCCGGGAAGTTGAACAGGGCTTTACCGAAGAGCAAGCCCGTATGGAGGCAGGAAGATGCTTAAGATGTGATCTGGAGAGGAGATAATCATGATCAGATCGATTACTAAACCAAAATCAAAAGAAGAGATTCACAGCCTTCTGGGCGGACTCAATCGAATTTACATCATCGGCTGTGGAACATGCGTAACCCTAACCCACACGGGCGGGGCCCCCGAAGTGGCTGCCATGAAGGAAGCCCTTCTCGATTCAGGAAAACTTGTTACTGGTCAGATCGTCGTTCCCGTGGCATGTGACAACCTGACATCCGAAATTCTCAGTGAAGAAATCGAAAAAATCGAGCAGGCCGATGTCCTTCTCATTATGACCTGTGCTTTTGGAGTTCAGACCATCTCAAGCCAACTGAAAAGAATGGTCGTGCCGGCTCTTGATACGCTCTTCATTGGCAAGGAGACTGCCTCCGGGCAATTCAATGAGATTTGCACTCAGTGCGGAACTTGTGTGATAGGTGAGACCGGCGGGATCTGCCCGGTAACCAATTGCCACAAGGGACTGATAAACGGACCATGTGGCGGCACAAATCAGGGCAAGTGTGAAATCGACAGCAACAAAGATTGTGCATGGACCCTTATATATAACCGGCTGAGCGAACTGGGCCGACTGGATTCCATGCGAAAGCTTCATGGGCCAAGAAATTTCTTGGGTGAGCCAAAACCCGGAAAATATGAAATGGCGAAATCGTAATTCACAAAAAATCTTAAGGGACATTTAACTATGATCTCCTCATTTAAGAAGGCACTTGACTCAGGGAAATTTATCATCACTTGCGAGTTGGCGCCCCCCAAAGGCATTAACCTGGATAAAACTGCCCACCATATTGATCTGCTGAAAGACAAGGTTCATGCCATGAACCTCACAGATCATCAGAGTTCGGTTATGCGTTTCCCCTCCCTCGGGGGGGCGCTTCTGGTGAAAGAAATGGGAGGTGAGCCCATATTACAGATGACCTGCAGGGATCGTAACAGATTAGCCTTGCAGGCAGATCTCCTCTTTGCCGCGAGCCGCGGTATCCTGAACGTTCTTTGTCTTACCGGGGATTCGGTTATGCTGGGGGATCATAAAACGGCAAAGGGTGTTTTCGATCTTGATTCCAGTCAGCTTTTAGCGACCATCAGGACCCTTGAAAAAGGCAAAGACCTTGGCGGGGGTGATCTGGATGGGTATCCGCCTGATTTTTGTGCAGGCGCCATTGTCACTCCTGAAGCAAAGCCCATTGAGCCTCAGCTCATAAAATTTGAGAAAAAAATAGAAGCCGGTGCAGAGTTCATTCAGACCCAGGCTGTTTATGATCTGGATAAAATGAAAGCATTTATGGGATATGCACGACAGTTTCCGGTAAAAATACTGGCTGGTATTATCTTGCTGACATCCGCTCCCATGGCCAGGTTTATGAATAAAAACATTGCCGGCGTTAATGTTCCGCAAGCGCTGATTGATGAAATTGCAGCGGCGCCAAAGGGCGGTGCAATCACCAAAGGAATAGAAATAGCCGGGCGCATGATTAAAAGAATTCACGAAGAAAAAATGTGCGACGGTGTCCACATTATGGCTATCGGCAAAGAGGAATTAGTCCCTGAAATTATGGCTGCGGCCGGTTTGACCCCATAATTTTAAATAAGCTCAGGTCTGATTCCGGTGCAGCCCCCAGCGCTTTCTCTTTTGCCAGAGGGCCTTACGCGTTATCCCCAGCATCTTCGCCAGCATTTGTTCGTTCTGCTTCGGCTGATACCTGAGGATTAAGGCCTGGGCATAGTTTTCAATAGACAGTGCCTGGTCGATGGCCTCATGTTGGAAGGGATCATTTTTTTTCATCCCTTCCGGAAGATGCTCAGGTTTGATGGCCTGTCCGCCGGAGATCAGAACGGCGCGCTCGACGATGTTGCGCAGCTCTCGAACATTGCCTGGCCAGTCATAATCATTCAGCACCTTGATAGTCTCCGGATCCAGTTCCTGGACGGGTTTTCCCAGTTCCTGTGCGTATTTTTTCAAGAATTGACCGGTCAACAGCTGGATATCTTCTTTTCTGTCGCGTAAGGGCGGCAACAGAAAGGTTACAACATTCAAGCGGTAATAGAGATCCTCTCGTAATGTTCCGTCCTTTACCGATTTGGCTATATCCTTGTTGGTGGCGGCAATAAAACGTATGTCGACCTTGCGGGATTGATTGCTGCCCAGGGGGCGTATCTCATGGTCGTCGATGACTCGGAGAAGTTTTGTCTGCAGAGTGGGGCTGAGGTCGGCGATCTCGTCCAAAAAAACCGTTCCGCCATCGGCTTCTTCAAAGAGACCTCGTTTTGTTTGATTGGCCCCGGTGAAAGCACCCCTGACATAGCCGAACAATTCCGATTCAAGGAGGAGATCGGGGATGGCGCTGCAATTGATGGGCACAAAGGTTTTGTCGCGCCGACAGCTGTTGTGATGGATCGCCCTGGTAAACAGTTCCTTGCCGGTGCCGGTTTCCCCGAGCACCAGGACATTGCTCCGTGAATCGGCGATTTTCTTTACCATCTCAATAAGAGCCTGTATGGTCGGGCTTTTGCCGAGGATATGTTCGAAATCAAAGCGATCCTCTATTTGTTTTTTCAACAGCAGATTTTCAGCCTTGAGGGACCGGGCACTGAGAGCCAGGCGGACGAGGCGTTTGATTTCCTCGTGGATTACCGGCTTGAGGATGTAATCATGGGCACCGGCTCGAAGGGCGCCGACGGCCGTTTCGATGCTGGCGTAGGCCGTCATGACTATGACCAGCTGCTCTGGTGCCTGCTGTTTAATAGTTTCCAGAAACTCGATGCCATTCATGCCGGGAAGAAGGATGTCGGAGAGGATGAGATCAAAGGTGCCTTCTTCAAAGAGCTTCAAGCCGGATTCTGCGTCGCCGGCGGTAGCCACTTCGTAGCCGTCTCTTTCAAATACCCGTCGCAGGGATTCACAGAGTGTGGTTTCATCGTCGACAATCAGTAGCCTTTGGGCCATGGTTTCTTCCTATTTTATAGCGGTGGCTGCCAGCGTTTGCAGGTGAGCAATAATACGGAAAGCCTCGCGCAGGGTCTTTTTTTCGAGATTGCTCAATTGCTCGGGATGGAGGATTGAATCGGCCGGAAGCCCCGTTTTGATTTGTTGAAACTGGTGATGGATCTGCAGTAATTTTATGAATTCAAAGGATTGCCTGAGTTCACCTGCCAGTTTACCAAAGGTTGCATCCTTGACCTGCAAGGCGCGAATACGCCCCAAGGTGGAGGACTCGCGGATACCCATAAACAGGGCAAAAAAGCGCACCAGATTGATAAGGGGCAAGAGCCCTCGCTGGTAGATATCGAGGGTTTCCTGTTGCGAGCCATCCCGCTCAACGACCATATTTTTGGCAAACCCTACCGGCGGTGGAGGAGTGGCTGCCAACCAGGAAATCATCTTCAGAAAGGCCCGGTCGCCACCCAGCAATAGAGGGCTCACTCGTTCCCGACTTGCTTGTAAAAGCATGAGTTTTCCGGCCACCGGCCGGGCGTCGAAAAAGGGCAGGACGGCTGTGGTATTGTCCTCGGAGGGATGGGTTATCCATTCCTTGAAAACCGCTTCCCACTCCTTGCAATGATGGTGCCACCGGGGCATGGCCAATTTGCCGTTATCGGAAATGGGTGGTGCTCCAAGGGCCATGAGGCTGTTTCGGAAAAAATGGTGAAAGTCGGAAAAATACTTTGTGGCCTGGCGTTCTACCTCGGAGGTGGATGGGTTGGAAGAAATAAGGACAAAGTGTTGGTAAATTTTAAAGATATGCTCGCGCCGACCTTCGCTGCCGAGAGCCACCAGACAATAGGGTAGCGGCGGAGGGCCGAATGTATTTTCGCCGATTTCGAGAATTTTACGGAACAGGCGGTCGTAGATTTCGGTAATGATGTTGGAGAGGTGAAAAAACTGGGTCTCTTCTTTCAGCAGCAGTCCGATGATGTTGAATATCTTCCCGATCAAAGGGACCAGTCCTTCAATGGTTTGCTGGTTAATGATGTCATTGGCAAAAGAAACCGGCGAGGTACCCTGGAGGAGCATGATATCGTGGTTGGTGACAATCCCTTTCAGTTCTCCATCATTCACCACCAGAAGGTGGTGAATGTTAAATTGGATCATTTTTAGCAGGGCTTCAAAACAGGTATCTCGGCCATCCGCCCGAATGAGCGAGATGCTGCCGATATTTTTCACCGGTTCCAATATGCTTCTGCCTTTAGCCACCACCTTGTCTCTCAGGTCGCGGACAGTGATAATTCCCGAAGGCAGGTTGTTTTCTTTTTGCAGCACCAGAGAGCTGATTTTATGTCGGGCCATAAGCTGGGCTGCTTCCTGGATGGTGGCGTTTTCAGAAACGGTAACATGCGGGATGGCAATGTCGCCTACCTGGGTGGTAAACAGCAGACGTTCGCTGCTGCCGTAGAAGGAACTGCGATGATGCATCTCCTGGTAAGTTCTGTCGACGTACCGCGACAGGTAGGCCATAAAATACTCACTAAAAGGCGGGCTCACCTCAAGCAGCCGGCGCACCCGCTTCTGGCCGAGAATATAGCACAGAGTGTCCTCTACGACTTTCACGGTAGTCCGCTGCCGGTCTTTGCCGATCATTGACAGGAAGCCGAAATTATCGCCCTCGCCTTTTACTTCCAGCAGTACCTGTTCACTGTTTTCGGCATCCATGAGTACCTGCACAGCCCCTTTTTTTATGATTCGCAGGCAGTCACTTGGGGGGCCGTTTTGCTTCAGAACCACTGTGCCACGGGGGTAGAACTCAAGGGACAGCTCGCTCGCCGCTTTTTTCAGGTGTTCTGCTTCCAAGTACTGGAAGGGTGGAATCCCCTGTAGAAAATCTAAGGCGTCTTCGAGGATCATGGTTTGGCTAAGAGAGGTAGATGGCGGTTGTCTATGATGTTCTCGGGAGTGATTAAGGCGGCCCTTTCAATGATTGAGCGAAGCTCGCGAACATTTCCCGGCCAATTATAGGTGTTGAAATCCGCAAGGGATTCGGCAGCAATGTCGTTAATGTTCTTGCCGAATTCCCAGGCGTAGTGCTGTAAGAAAAACCGGGTGAGTGGTTCCAGATCTTCCTTTCGCTCGCGTAACGGGGGGATTCTGAAGGTGACCCCTTGGAGCCGGCGGTGGAGATCCTCGCGGAATTGGCCTGTTGACACAAGATTGCTCAGTTCCAGGTTGGAACTGGATATCACGGTCAAATCGATCTTCATCTTTTGGGTTCTTCCAGGCGGCAGGAACTCCTGGTCTTCAAGGGCATTGAACAATTTTTCCTGCAAATCATGAGGGAGGAGCTCAATCCCACTGAAGTAGATGGTTCCTCCATTGGCTTCTTCCAACATGCCACGGGTAATTCTATCCCAGCCGGAAATGGGTTCGCTGGCTTTACCAAAGAGTTTGGTTTCCATGAGGTGGGTTGGAATGGCCCGCAGGTTGATGGCCATAAAGGCTTTATCGGCTCGAGAGCTGCTGAAGTGGAGCGATCGCGCAAGAAGTCGCTTCCCCGTCCCGACTTCACCGACAATGAGGACCGCGCTTCGTGTCTCGGCTATTTTTTTAACTCGGGAAATAATTTGCAGAATATCGGAATTTTGGCCGATAATCCGGCTTAAATCACAGGAACCGGCAATCTGCTTTTGCAGCAGGACGTTTTGCGTTTGTAACGCTTTGACTTTGAGGGCACTTTTGACGATCTGTTTCAGTTCCTCATGGATAATCGGCTTGACGACATAATCATAGGCACCGGATCTCAGGGTTTCTACTGCGGTTTCCAGGGAGGCATGGGCGGTCATGATAATCACCATTTGGCGGGGTGCGGCGTCCTTGATCCACTTCAGGAGTTCGATGCCGGAAATACCGGGAAGAATAATATCGGTGAGAACAAGGTCAAAGGACCCGTCTTGCAGCAGGGCCATTGCCGGTTCGGCACTGTTTGTTCCAACAACCTGAAAGCCTTCTCGAGTGAACACCCGCGTCAGGGAATCCCTTAAGGTATCCTCATCTTCAATAATCAGGATTTTCTCATTCATTTGCTTCCTTTATACGGCAAGCGGATCTCAAAAGTCGCGCCCTTGTCTTTTTGGCTTTTTACGGAAATCAGTCCATTATGATCTTTAATAATACCATAGCAAAGACTCAATCCCAATCCTGTTCCTTTGCTGAGCGGTTTGGTGGTGAAAAAAGGGTCAAAGATTAGAGGGATATCCTTTTCAGCAATGCCGCAACCGGTGTCGGCAAAACGGAGGATCACCCAGGGGTAGGCGTGCCTGGCGGTTATTTCTAGTGTTCCGCCATCGGGCATGGCGTCGATGGCATTGATCGCCAGGTTGAGAAACACCTGCTGTATCTGGTCGGGGTTGACTTCCAGGAGGGGTATTTGGTCGGCCCGAGTGAGGAATTCGACTTTTCGGGAACGTTTGTCGTATTTCACCAGAGTTACGGTCTGCTGCAGGAGTTCAATAATATCGGTGGCGGTTTTCTCGGTTACCGAGGTTCTGGCAAAGTCGCTAAGGCCCCGGACGATTTTGGCGATTCGGGCCAGGTGGTTGTTGATAGTTTGCAGAGATTCGTGGGTGAATTGGAGCTCTTTTGGGTCATTGAGTTCGATCGATTGCAGTTCCTGCACGAGGGAGGAGATCGAGGCAAGGGGGTTGCCTATTTCATGAGAAATGCCTGCTGTGAACTGGCCAAGGCTGGCAAGTTTTGAGGATTGCAGCAGCGACTCTTCCATTTTCTTTTTTTCTGTGATGTTTTCAAGAATGGATACCAGCCCTCCTGAGGGATCTTTAAAGGGACTGATGTTGAACTTGATGGTCTGGCCGGTTGCGGTTGCAGCAAAGAGTTCTTTCTGCTCACCCAGTACCCAGGCAGTAGTCTCGACCCATGGCAGCAGGGGCTGTATCGGTTGATTGATTGCCTCTGCTTTACCTATGCCGGTGAGATTTTCCATCTCACGGTTCCAGTATTTGACGGCGAAATGGGAATCAATGGTGATGATACCGAGCGGTACACTTTCAATAATATTTTCGCTGAATTCTTTCAGGTAGGCGAGATAGCGGTTGGCATCGGCCAATTCATGCCGGGACAGGCGCAGGCTCCTGGTTATCTGCTTGATGGAATCAGAGAGCTCCTCGCGCTCTTCCTCGGTCAGGGTCGCTTTATCTTCAAAAATAATAGTGGATATGGAGGAGCCAAGCACCCCGGAAAGGACCCTTTCCCCCTCGCCGCGCAGGCGAAACAGGTCTTCCCGAGTGAGGGCCTGGCGATTGATTCCGGTGCGGATAATAAAACGATTGATAATATCCAGGGCCTCTGTTTTACCTACGTACTGGCCGAGAATGTCTTCGATCCGTGAAATGGTAAAGAGCCGCTCTTTCGCCATCAATTTTGGGTCGTAGGATTCAACAAACAGCAAGCCTTGCCTTTCCTCGACATCTGTTTTTGCGGTAAAGATGGAAACTCCAAAGTAGGCGAGCAGATTAAAGAGGAGTTCCCAAAACAGACAATGGCTCCATTTGTCGAGTCCTTTGAGCCCGAAGAGCGCCTGGGGATTTAAAAAATCGTGCAGCAGGAGAAAACCCATGAACCCTTCTTTTGAGATGACTTCGGCCTTGATCAAGGCAGGCATGAAAAGGGTATAGAACCAGATAACAAAGCCCGCAGTGATTCCGGCCATTGCCCCCTTGCGGTTGCCCTTTTTCCAGTACAGCCCGAGGATGAGAGCCGGAGCGAAAATGGTCACCGCCTCAAATGATTTGAGACCGATCTCCACCAGGGTGTAAAAGCGGCCGATGAACACCGCAAAGAAGTATCCGAGAAAGACGCAGCCGATGATGAGGATACGCTTAATATTCAGGATCAGGGCCGGAAAACCCTGGACGTTTTTGAAGCGCAGGATGGCTGGCATTACCAGGCTGTTCATCATCATGGTGCTTAAAGCAAGAGATTCAACGATGACCATCCCTGTTGCGGCCGAAAAACCGCCGATAAAAACCAGCAGGGCCAGCGCCGACTTGCCCTGGCTTAGTGGGATGGTGAGGACAAAGCTGTCGGCCTCCAATTGACTGTTACCGAGAAGGATGCCGCCAAAGGCAATGGGCAGCACAAAAATATTGATCAAGAATAAATAAAGGGGAAAGAGCCACATGGCTTTGGCGATATGGGAAGGATCGGAGTTTTCCACCACCGCCACGTGAAATTGCCGGGGCAGGAAGAGAATGGCCATCATCGACAGAAAGAGCATGGAGGCCCACTCCATATAACCGACGGCGGCGCCGCTGCCGATGGTCAAGAGATAACGGTGAGGGGAATTTTCAATCTGTGTGAAAATGTCGGTGAACCCGTCGAAAAGTCCGTAGGTTACAAAAATACCAACCGCCAGAAAGGCGATGAGCTTGATCAGGGACTCAAGGGCAATGGCAAAAACGAGACCGCCATGCCGTTCCGAGGAGTCGAGGCGTCTGGCTCCGAAAATAATGGCAAATACTCCGAGGGCAAGGGTGATTACCCAGCCGGCGGCTATGCTGCCCGTCGACTTGCCCGCTATGATTGTGAAGGTGTTCATAATGGCCTTCATCTGCAGTCCGAGATAGGGGGCGATGCCGATGATGGTGACAAGGGTCACAAGCGCCGACAGCGACAGGGAATTGCCGTACCGTGAACCGATGAAGTCGGAGATGGTGGTGATTCGGTGTCGTTTGGCGATGCCGATGATTTTCAGCAGCAAGGCGCCCCAGAGGATGGACATCAGGGTTGGGCCGAGGTAAATGGGCAGGAAGGAAAGTCCGGATGTGGCGGCTTTGCCGACGCTGCCGTAAAAAGTCCAGGAGGTGCAGTAGACGGCGAGAGATAAAGAGTAAACATACGGGTTGGTAACTAGGCTTTTGCCCTTTGTTTCTCGACGTTCAGCCACATAAGCGACGACAAAGAGGAGGCTTAAGTAGCCAAGTATAATAATAAAAAGAAGCCACCCCTCAATCATGTTATTTTTTTCCCTTATATTCTTTAAGCGTTACCAGAAGACCAATGATAATAATAAAGAACGCCCAGGCGCCGTATAAATAGTACGGCAGGGAGGTCTTGCCCAGGTCCATGAGTGGGTAATTAAAAGCCACTAAACCGAGGAAAAAAATAAATGGCCATAACTCTTTGCTATGCATGGCGTTGCTCCTGTCCACTGCCCTTGTCGGCTATAGTGAAATTGACGATGCCGGTGTGAATTACAGAGAGAAAGCGAGTCGGTGGATCATCCGGGGTAAGAATAATTTCTGCGGGCAAAAAAATCTGGGTCGTCAGGGAGGGGATAAGTTCGCGTAGAGCCTTTTTCGAAAGAAGGTTGAAAGGGGGGATGTCTTGTAAGAAAGTTGCCATTTTTTGGAACGTTCCGGATTTGACCATATATCTTCCCTCTCGGATGGCAGGTTCGAGGAATAATCTTCCACTCATCGAACGAATCTTTATACTTTTTTGTGGCTACTTCTTCATTGTCCTTGATAAAGTTATGGGCGTGCGGCTTTTGAGCGAATTTTCACAGGCTACTCTTCCGGGAAGTTTTTTGCAATTTTTAAGAACAATAGTAAAACGTATCGCCAAAGGAAGTCGACAATAAATTCAGGACAGACCGGTCCGGGTATTTTCGTTGGCTTTTTGTCTGCCTCACCTGCGAAAATCGGTTCAGACTCTTCTGTGCTTTTCCATAGCCGAATGTCTACCATGAATGGTCTTGGATGTCAAATCACCACAAGCTGTATCTATATGTAATTGGGTGATAATGTCGACACCAAAATGCCCGACATGGTGCGATCAAGGGTTCGCATGGGAGGGGGTGTGCATACAGAAATTATCGTGCGGTGAAGAGGCCTTGTATGGGTTAATATCTTGTAATTACAGCTCTATGAAAAAAACAGTCGGACCCGACAAAACCCGATTTTTTTAGAAAAAATATTGCAGTTCGAGAAAAAAATTCCGGCTCGGGCTGGCTTATATCCAATATCCAGGTGCAAAACCAGCTGCTTGACTTCAAGTTACCTAGGAGTGTATAGAATACCAAGAGATACTATTTTTGAACAAATAGATGAAAAGCGAACATTCATTCGACAAAATCGAAGCATAAAATGGAATGGCTTAACTATCATCACCTCCACTACTTCTGGATTGTTGCCAAGGAGGAGAGTGTCACCAAGGCTGGAGAAAGGCTCCGCTTGGCTCCCTCGACGATCAGCATGCAAATCGGCAGGCTCGAAGAATCTCTGGGCGGGAAACTCTTCCGGCGGGCAGGTCGTAACCTGCAACTGACGGAACTGGGACATGTGGTGTTCCGCTATGCCGACGAGATCTTTGCCCTGGGTCTCGAACTCCTTGATACGGTAAAAGGTAGGGCTGGCTCGGGGCCGCTTCGCTTTGAGGTCGGCATCGTTGACATGCTCCCCAAGTTGATGGCCAGGAGAATCTTGGAACCAGCCTTGACTCTTGCCGAAGGAGTGCGCCTTGTCTGTCATGAAGGAAAAGAGAAGCAACTCCTGGCTGAACTAGCTATCCATAACCTGGATATCGTTCTCACCGATTCGCCGGTGAAACCTGGCCTGAGCGTCAAAGCCTACAGCCATCTATTGGGTGAATGCGGGGTGACTTTCTGTGCCGTGGAATCCATGGCCGGCCCCCTTCGTCAAGGCTTCCCGCACTCGCTGAACAATGTGCGGATGTTATTGCCGACACCCATGTCTGCGCTGCGCGGAAGCCTCGATCAATGGTTCAACTCGTTGGGAATCCGACCGGAAATTGCCGGAGAATTTGACGACCATGCCCTACTTAAAACATTCGGGCAGGCGGGGGACGGGGTCTTTGCCGTGCCGTCTATCATCGAACAAGCAGTATGCCGGCAGCATAATGTTGCCATAATCGGCAGATCCGAGACAGTCAGAGAGCGTTTCTATGCAATTTCGGTTGAACGGATAATTAAGCACCCGGCAGTGGTGGCAATTCGGAATGCGGCCAGGGGTTTTGGGGAGCAATGGAGCGTAAATTCCCTTTAGAATGGGAGTGCTGAACAAGGCTGCTATGGATTGGAATGGGTATGCATAGCAAAGTGCCGCAACAAACACCATGTAGCGAATAGGGGGGAAGATCAACAGGCAGGCTTTTTGAAAGCTTTACTGAACACCGAAGATTAAACGGTCGCTGCCACTATTTTTTCAGATTGGCCCTCGCGGCGTAATAGCTCACTTCATGACTTTCAGCCGGACCACAACAGAAAGAGCTCGGCCAGAAACGTTGTCTTTGATGTTCGCGGTGATCTTGTAGTCACCAATAGGCTCAGACTCGTCGAAACCTACGGTCATACTCGCTTGCCCGAGCTGCAATAGCCTTTGCTGCATGGGCTTTCCAGACCAGACAGGGCCACCACCCGCAGGGGTTTTGCTCCCGTCTGGGTCTTCGAGAATAAACTCGGAAGCTACATCACATACGCCACCAACATTCGGCGCGCAACCATGAAAAATGAGAAGTGCAGAGACCGAGCCACCGAGACGCACGGTGTTGGTAGTACTAAGTTTCGGTGGAGTCTTGGACGAGTCCCATGTCTGGCGAAACTGACCTTCGTCCGCAGTAAGAACTATTTGGACGCCGAAGTCTCCAGCACTGCGCATGCTCTCATTATCGGGGATCGGTTTGCCAGTCTGATCAATCCATGCGCTTTGAGCAGCAAGCGGGAGAAGCGCAACGAGTAATGTCAAACACCATTTCATACGAGGACTCCAATAGTGAGGACCAACGTGCGGATAAGCGCAGCCGGGCTTTATCAGCTTCCGCTTGATTGGCTGCTGGAGTTCGTCCTTGTTGGTTCTATTAGCACCAGTTGACAACCCAGGTAGCGAAGTCATCAAGTATCTGAAAGTCGGCGCTCTTTTGGTTCTTTGTTGTCAGCCACGAAAGACCGATTTTAAAGTATTTTTTATCGGATAGCCTCTCAACTTGAGCAACGAGGTCGTTCTCTTCTATCTCTTCTTCAGATATGTCGATGAGTTTATATTCGTCTTTGTACGATGGGTTTTCCTTTTTGAATCGCTCATATTCGGCCGAGTTTCCGGAAGCAAAGACATATTCCTCTTCCCAAGGGAAGTCCTCCCTTCCTGTGAGAACAGTGCCCTTGTTCATTTGTTCCAGGAGATACTTTCTGTATTTCAACAAGTTGATTTCGTCAACTTCTGGCACTTCTTTGGCGCCAAGTGCTTTTGCGATCCGCTTCTCTTCCTTATCCATGATCACCCTTTCAGTTCAATGATTGCGCAGCGTCTAATAGGCCGTTTCGGCTTTTCGGGGAAATTCCCAGCCAGTTAAGCTCCAATTTTTTTCGAAAATCATATCTCAATATTTCTTATCGTGGTCTGTTCCCGATGTCGGTTGGAATGGCTGTTGGGTAAAGATTGGCTGAAATTTAAAGAGATTTCCCTCGGTCTGAAGTTGCCGCCCAAGCAATATTTATTTTACGATGCTGACTGACGCAATCGCGAAGATATAAATTGATTAGACTTTGATAGGGGACACCTGCTTCATCCGCCATTGCCTTAAAATATGCCACTACGTCTTCGGAGAGACGCATGGTTACAGGCTTTTTCAGCTTTGACGCGTAGGGGTTTTTCCGCGATTTCATTTGAGAGAGATCATATTCTGCTTTCATAATTCACCGCCTTTGTAAAACATATTCTCACGCTTGGTGGCCTTGCGGGCAGATACAAGCCGAATAACTTTGCCGCCGACTCTTTCACAATGACAGACGAGTAAAACCCTCGCACTGGCGCTCATCCCAAGCAAAAGAAATCTTTCTTCAACAAGGGAATGATCGCCGTCAAAGAATTGAATGGCAAATTCATCGTAAAACACCGATTGGGCTTCCTGGAATGAAACACCATGCTTTTTAACGTTGGCCGATTCTTTGCGTTTATCCCACTCAAATTTTATCATACATACAATGTATTGAATAATAATCAAAAAGTCAAGCGTGACAGGCTGTGCCCAACGGCGGGCATAAGGCGCGGCGGCTTTTTGCCGTCGCCCTTAATGCCCTGGTTATGACATATTTATTAATGTTTCATTGGTAGTAATCACCTGTGCGTAAGGTGCAGATAATGCAGCCATAAAAGATGAGTGTACATCTGAGGCTTTTATAGTTTTTTCTTTGAATACTAAATCCTTTGTTGCACAGGCATCTTCAACAACAACACAGTTAAAACCATAATCAAACGCGGCGCGAGTTGTCGCATCAACACACATGTGGCTCATAGCTCCACAAATCACAACAGTATCTTTTTCAGTCTTTTTCAATATTTTCAAAAGCTCTGTTTCTCGAAAACTGTTTGGATAACTTTTGTTCACAACTTTTTCACCCATTATAGGAAATACCATTTCATTTATCTCTACGCCTTTTGTATTTGGTAAAAAGAAAGTAGCACCTGGCCGAGATGATATATGTTGAATATGGATTATCGGCAAATTCTTGCTTCGAAATTTCTCCAATAACTGTTGTGAATTTGCAGCAGCTTGTTTGATATGGACAAGCTCCATATTACCCCCAATGAAATAGTCGTTCTGAAGGTCAATCAAGATTAGGCATGCATTCATTCAATTTTCTCCAGTTCAAAATCATAACGTGGAGTTGCTGCTTAAGCCGCACTGTTTGCGGCTTAAGCAGCAACGACTTGTTCGGTTTATTATTTTTTGGTCATTTTCAAATCGGTGATCATGTTCAATCATTTCCTTTACTTCTTGATCATTTTTGAAAATACTTATGGTTGGAACATTCACACCTGAGTTATTTATCCATGTTTGATTTTATTTTAGATATTTCCTTAAGAATTATTTCATCCGCCAGCCTGACAGCTGCCAGATGATTTGGGTCTATTTGATGTAAGATAAAATAACAGTATATTGCTCTGGCAATTTTCCCTGATCTGGCGTGAAAAACGCCAATTACAGAGTAAAATGAACGAACTTCGCTGATATGGAAAATATGGTGAGAAGTGGGGTAGTGTAAATAAATTTCAAATTTATTATTGAAAATATTGTGAATTTCTGTGTGATTGTAATTGTTAAGGTGATATTCAGCCAGTGAAATTTTGCCAAATAAATAGTCAGGAAACAATTTCACAGTATCATAGATTGACTCTTGATATTTTTCTAACTGTTTAGTGTGGTTATAGGCTATTGCTAGATAATTATATAATACTGGAATGTTTGGATATTGTTTTTTGAGCTTTGAAAGTATTGGTATTTGTTCGGAAGGTTTTGTTAGGAGTAGTTGAAATGTTTTGTTGATATTTCTTTTAACTTTCCAAGGTAATTTTGCAAAGTTTCTTTCTTCAATTGGTTCATCTGTCCAAGCAATATTTTTGGGCAATCCGTCTTTGCTCTTCTTTAGAGAAGATAAAATACTTTTTTCGTCAACTTCTTCTAAGAGAACTCTGGCATCAGGCTTTTTTCCTTCCAAAATGTATTGAATTAATTTGTAATTATTAATGTAGCTCATGTTATCTTTTGGTTTTTTCTGTTAAATACGGAATTATTCTTTTTTGTTCGATAACTTCATAGATTTTACCAAGTTCTTTCCTGAACTTAATGTCTAAATCCTTATATTCGATAAAATTATCCATGCTTGGGACCAATGCGAGGAGTATTGAGATGGTAGTTTCCACTT
>JAABQY010000057.1 GCA_011391225.1 Desulfobulbaceae bacterium
GGCGGAGAAGGCCGGACCCACTGTTGTTGGTCCGGCTTTTTTTGCCGGTGTTGCGGCGAGAAGTTAGAGCATTCTCATTCTATCTGCTCATGGGGATGACTGAGGAGTGATGGGACATGGCGGACAGCTTCCTGCTGAGGGAGCTCAAACCGAAACCTTCCTCCGGCAAAAAGCTCAAGGCAGGCGTCTACGGCAGCGCTGTCATAAAGGGTGCCTCGCTGCTGCCGCAGTTCGTTTAAAGCCGCTTCGATACCTTGGGCCGGACGATAGGGCCGAAAAGAGCTCTTTGCCTCGGCGACATCGGCCACCGAAAGAATCTTCGATTCGAGAAGAATCTCGTCTCCGTGCAGACCGTGCGGATATCCCCTACCGTCGAGACGCTCATGGTGCTCGACAACCATGCGCGTGCAGGGCCAGGGGAAAGGGATATTTTGCAGGATATCAAAGCTGATTTGCGGGTGGATCTTGATAATCTCCATCTCAGCGTCGAGAAGTTTTCCGGTCCGATTGAGGATGGAAACGGGGATCCTGATTTTACCGACATCATGCAGCAGTGCGGCAATGCGCAGCCCCTCGACTCTCTCCGGCGGCAGTCCCATTCTGTCGGCAATGGCGCAGGCCAGTTGAGCTACACGCTGCTGGTGGCCGGCGGTGTAGGGGTCACGGATTTCCACCATGAGGGCCATACTGCTGATAATACCCTGGAGCATGTCCTGAATCTCCACGGTTTTCTTCTGCACCATCTGCTCGAGAAGGGCGTTCTGGGAGCGGAGTTCTGATTTCATCAGGGCCATGGCCAGGTGGGCCTGCACCCGGGCCTTAACCTCCGCGGCATGGAAGGGTTTGGTGATATAGTCAACGGCGCCAAGATCGAACCCTTTGGTTTTATTGACTGTTTCGCTCATGGCGGTGATGAAGATGACGGGGATGCCTTCGGTCAGGGGAGTATTTTTCAGCCGGGTGCAGACTTCATAGCCGTCCATCTCCGGCATCATGATGTCGAGTAGGATAAGGTCGGGGTGATATTTTTCAGCATATTCTAGGGCAGTTGCACCTTTTTTGGCAATGCCCAGCCGGTACTCGGGTCTTAAGGTGTTGACCAGCAAATCGATGTTGGTGGCATTGTCGTCGACAATGAGAATCAGTGGTCGAGTTTCGTTCATTGATACTCCTTCACGGCCTTTTGCAGTGTGCCGATGGTTTTCAGGGCCTGGTCATAATCGTAACGCTGTGTCTCTGTCGCAAGAGTAGCAAGAGTTGTCTGGTCGACGATATTTCTCTCGTTTAGAAGTTCTACGACCTGTGCCGTAAGTTTTTCTATTTCTTCGGGATTGGCCCGGTCGATGGCCTTGGCGAGGCTTGTCAGAAGTCTTAAGATATCTTCGGCGGTGGCTGCCGAAAGTCTCTTTTCGGTCACTGCCTCAGGCCTCCCCTGCATCGGCTCTATGGCCGCCAGAAGGCGGGTGAGCTTCTGTTGTAATTCCTGGCAAAGCTCAGCGAAATCGGCTGCCGGAAGATGCAATCCACAGCCGCGTTCCAGCTCGTCTGCTGCCTCACGGAGTTCTCCGGCACCGATATTGCCGGCACTCCCTTTAAGGCTGTGGGCAAGGTGTTGGAGGGTGTCGAGTTCTTTCCTCTCAAAGGCCTGCTGGATGGTGGTGACCGTAGTGCGGTTGTCGCGGAAAAATCCGAGAAGGATGTCTCGAAAGGTTGGCCAATCGAGACTTGTTGCTTGCAGCACGGAGTCGACATCAATCCCCGGGACCTGGAATGTCAACGGGGGAACAATTGCGTCTGATTCCTGCCGATCATTGTCTCCCGACACGAACGTTGCCGCATCATTTTCCAGGATTGCATCGCCAGCCACTCGTTTCCGGTTCAGCAGGTGTCGCCAGATCGTATAAAAGAGGCGGTCCTGATTGATCGGTTTGGAGACATAGCCGTCCATTCCGGCCTCAAGGCACTTTTCTTCATCGCCTTTTAAGGCATGGGCGGTCATGGCGATAATCGGCAGAGTCTGGCAGCCGGGGATTTGCCTGATCTGTTGGGTAGCCTGAAAGCCATTTATTCTCGGCATCTGTATATCCATAAGCACTGCATCAAAAGATTCCCTGACAACTTTCACCACCGCATCTTCGCCATCACCGACGACGGTGACGACAATTCCGGCCTTTTCGAGAATGGCTTTGGCGACTTCTTGATTGGTAAGATTATCATCGGCCACGAGGATTTTGCAGCCTCTGAGCTGCTTCTTGTACATGGATGCTTTGGTGGTAAACGACATTTTTGCGCCGCTTTTATGCAGTCCCGCTTTGCCGAAGGCATCCATGATCGCATCAAACAGAGTAGATTGGAAAATCGGCTTGGTTAAAAAACCGTTGATTCCGACCTTTTCGGCCGCCGACCTTTGTACCTCCCGGGCAAAGGCGGTCATCATGATGATCGGCAGGGTGAGGTGCAGTTCCTCGCGGATCCTGCGTGACGCCTCAATGCCGTCCATTGTCGCCATTTTCCAGTCCATCAGGACCAGCTCAATCGGAGTTTGGACACCGCTTTCATCCTGTAGCCGCAGCAGCGCCTCACTGCCCGAGGCTAAGGTTTCCACCAGGAAACCGAGGGAGACAAGCATTTTTGCCATTATCTCCCGGCTGTCGCCGCTGTCGTCCACCACCAACACATTCAAGCCGCTGATGTCGGGTGGAAAGATAAAGCGTGAAGCGGCCGGTTCCTCTTCCTTTTCGAGCAGTACCGTAAAGAAAAAGGTCGAGCCCTTGCCGATTTCGGTGTCGACACCGATGGTTCCTTGCATCATCGACACGAATTTTTTGCAGATGCTCAGGCCGAGGCCGGTACCTTCGTATTTCCTTGTTGAGGAGGAGTCGCCCTGAGTAAAAGGTTCAAAGAGCATAGGCAGGTATTCCTGGGCTATTCCCGACCCGGTGTCTTTGACGGTAAAACTTAAAACCACCTGGCTGCCGGTAAGGCCCGCGGTTGGACCGCTATCCCTGACACTTGCCAGGATTATGCCGCCCGGGGGGGTGAATTTGATGGCGTTGCCGATCAGGTTGGTAAGGATCTGCTGCAGTCGGAGAGAATCGCCGCGGAGGATGCGTGGGGTGTTGACATCGATATCGACCAGCAGTTCAATATCCTTGGCCGCCGCTTGATTGGCGAAGACATCGATGACCCGGTCAAACATCTCATCAAGTCTGAACATCCGCTCCTTGAGTTCCAGCTGGCCCGCCTCGATTTTCGAAAAATCGAGGATGTCGTTAATGATGCCGAGCAGGGCGTAGGAAGAGTTTTGCACAATATGCAGGTAGTGCTCGACCTCCGGTTTCAGGCTCTCGGCCAGGGCCAGATCGGTGGCGGCGATTATGCCGTTCATCGGCGTGCGGATTTCATGGCTCATGTTGGCCAAAAAGCGGCTCTTGGCCAAGGTTGCCGCTTCGGCCATTTGTTTGGCCTGTTCCAGCTCCCTGTCCAGCTTTTTGTGCATTTCGATCTCGTTGGTGAGGGAGAGATGCGATGCTTTGATGCGCCGGTTAAGCTTCATTACCAGTCCGGTGAAGGCTAAAAGGCTGCAGAAGACGATAAAAGCCGCGAGAAGCCAGGGGCCGTAATTGCGAAGAATGTCAGCCACGGTGACCTTGCCAAGATCCTTATATGGGCCGAGTCGCAGAGCCATCATCAGCTCCATGACCGGATAGTAATTGAGAGGTATGGTCCAACCGGCACAGCCGGCGGCAAGGGCTGCCGGTGAATCGGCCCGCATTTGCAGCAGGGCCACGGCTACCTTTTCGGCCAGTTCATCGGTCGTGTCTTTCACCTTGGCCATCGGCCAGTCCGGATATTCCCGGGTGGTGCAGAGATACGGGGTTGTAATATCCGGGTCATGAAGCCTTGGGAAAACGTAGAAATCGGCCAGGTCGATTTTCCCTTCGGCGCTCAGCTCCTCAAGGGTATTTGTCCGCACCGTCCCGGCCTCGACGGCTCCGTCGCGGACCGCATACACGACGTTGTCGTGGGTTTCGCCAAAGTGCAACGACTTGAAATCCCGGTAAGGGTTTATGCCGTTTTCTTTTAGTTCCCGCCAGGCCATCTGCCAGCCGCCGAGAGAACCCTCGGACACTGCCATGAACGACCTGCCTTTAAGATCATTCATGGCCCGGATATCGCTGCGCTCTTTGCGGGCGAAGATGACCCCGCCGTATTTCGAGTAGGTCCGACCCAGCCGCGACTCTTTTAAGGTGGCAATCCGGTTGATGCCGTATTGTTGTTCGAGCTCCACGTAGAACGAGGAATTGGTGAGGACGAAATCGACTTCTCCCTGACGAATGCTGGTGGCGATACTGTCATGGACCAGCGGCACGATGACAAAGGTTTTTCCAGGAATAAGAGCGGTCAGATGGTCGGCGGTTGCCCCCCAGGTTTTCAGGCATTGCTCGACGCCCCGGATAGCGAGAACGCCGACTTTTATGGTACTTTTCTCGGCTGGTATGGCCGTGGCGAAGGTAAGCTGCAGCAGCACAATGAGGCAGAAAAGGCCACCTCGCAGCGATTTGGTTTTTCCGGTGACTATCTTTTTTATCATTGAAATAGCTGTCGATTAAGGCCGACAGACTCCTGAAAGAGTCTTGCACCGTTGATCGGAGCAAAGTAGTGGTGGGGTGTAAAAAGTCCCGCCGTAAAATTTTCTTTTCTGTGAAGGATGAAGGATACCACGAATGAAGTAATTTTCCAGAACTGTCTGGAGATTCACCGCGGCCAAAGAACGATGGCATATACTTTGCAATTCGAATACCATGCTCAGTTGTTTGTTGATTGAACTTTATCAAGGAGAATAACGATGAGATCCATTGCCCTTTTCCCCTGTTCCTATACCGACGGCGCGATGATAATTGGTGAACTTGCAACCGCTCTGCGGCTGTAGAAAAACGCAACATAATACTTAAACGCCAAGAAACCGCATAACAATTCAACTTCTTTTCGCTTATATCACTATGGATGCATACACTGAAGCCCATTTGTTTGTCGCTGCCATTCGAGTTCTGCAGCATCAGACTGGATGCCCGCCAAAACTTGAAGACGTCTGCAAAATACTGCATTTATCCGTTGAGTTGGGGCATATGCTTTGCCGCAAACTGGTAAAAATCGGCATTGTTGAGTCCTGTGAAGATCCCTTTTCCATCAAGCTGGCGGTGGCAAATCACCTGGATATTGAAACGCTCCCCAAGAAGGTGACGGAAGGTAGCAGCCTCGCCAGAGAACTTGAAAGGTTTCAGTCGGAGAAGAAAAACGTCGACCAGAAGGTTGCCGCCATTCAGGCTGAAATGGCTAAAAAGCGCCAGGATTTGTTTGCCGATATCGAGGCAAAATTCAAAAAGGAAATGGAGAAACAGAAAAAGCAGTGACGTATCATATCCCCGCCCGCCACCAAGACAAAAACTTCTTGACCAGTAAACGAGAACTAATTACACTTAGTATATATTCTTATAAGGTAAAGGTTCTTATGCAGCTGCGCATGACCAATCAACGGGAGATTATTCTTCACGAGCTCATTAAGAGCCAGAGACATCTGGCGGCGGATGAGCTCTACGATATCGTTAAAAAAGTCATGCCGCGGATTAGCCTGGCAACTGTGTATCGTAATCTTGAGATTCTCTCCGGTGCTGGGATGATAGGTAAGCTTGAGATCAGCGGTAGGCAAAAGCGCTTTGACTATGATGCGTCGGAGCATGATCATATATATTGTGTGGTCTGTCATCGGATAGATAACCTCGAAATGGTTCATAAGGGCCTGAGTGCCGAGGAATTTGGGGCTGTGGTCGGGTATTCAGTGACCGGGTATCGTTTGGAAATTGTCGGGGTATGCCCGGAATGTCAAGAAAAGACAGAAAACAAGGAGAAATGCTCATGAGTGGATGTGGTTGCGAATGCAGTTGTGCAACAAGCAGCAGCAAAGAAGCCGGCGGTGAATTAAAAGTAGTCCTGGAGGCGCTGGCCAGGTGTGAAGGTCCGTGCGGTTCGAAAGATATCGCCCAGGCGACAGGACTCGACAAAAAGGTTGTCAGTGATAAAATTGCCGAGCTGAAAAAGAAAGGACTGGTGGACAGTCCGGTACGTTGTAAATTTGCCATTACCTCGGCCGGTAAAGCTTCAATTTGAAAAGGTCTGGAACCTGTCGGCCCTCATGCAGCCCGCGAATGAATTCATCATTTACGGGCTGTATTTGTGAGATAACTCTAGTCATCAGCTATCTGAAAATGGTAAGATGCCCTGCAAATGAAATGCAGCGGCAAAGTTGACCTTCTTTCGAATGGTGGTATATGCAGGAAATTATCGCGAAAACCAGGACTTTCAGGCGGTTTAATCAGAAAGAGCCAATCAGCAAGACGACCCTTCACGAGCTCATCGATCTGGCTCGGTTGGGCGGATCGGCCCGGAATGGTCAACCATGGCAATATATGGTTGTTAACACCCCGGAGCTGTGTGCAACAATTTTCCCCTATCTTGGCTGGGCCGGTTACCTGACTGACTGGAAAGGACCGGTCGAGGGAGAGCGTCCCAGTGCCTATGTCCTTTGCCTACTGAACAAAAACCGCTTGAAGGGTCCGCAAAGCGAGGCCCAGTTTGATCTTGGCGTAGCGACCCAGAACCTGCTGCTCGGGGCGATGGAAAAAAGGATCGGAGGGTGCAGAATAGGTGCCTTCAATCCTCAATTGGCCGCCCTTTTCGACATGCCGGAGCATCTCACCATTTCCCTGGTGGTCGCCCTTGGCAAGCCGCGAGAAACGGTGATCATCGAAGAGTGCAAAAATGACGATGACGTCCGCTATTGGCGTGATGAGCAAGGAGTGCATCATGTACCGAAACGGTCTCTGAAAAGTTGCCTGATGACTCTCGGATTGCGTGAATAACTGCTGCATTTCCGATCCTATTGTCCCGCCGGTTCTTCGCACCTTTAGTTACCACTACCGGCAAAAACTAGGCCATGGGGTCGGCAAAATTCCTCTTGGTTTAGGGCAGCCCTGCCCCAACCGCCTTCTGCACGGCGGCTGCATTTTTTGTCGACCGGCTGGTTTCACCCCGTCCTATCTGCGAGGTACAGATGATATTGCGCAGCAGCTGGCCGCAGGGAAGGAACATCTTCTTCGAGGCAGATTCATAAAATACTTCGCCTATCTCCAGCAGGAAACCTGTACCGCCGTCCCGGTAGAAAAGTTATTGTACATACTGCAAATGTTGCTGGCAGGTGGCGACTGCGTTGGTCTGATACTTTCTACCCGTCCGGATTATGTGGTCGATGAGCTGCTTTGGCCGCTGGCCGATCTGGTAAGAGAATCCGGCAAGGAATGCCTTTTCGAACTGGGTCTGCAAAGTGTCCACGAACGGAGTCTGAAACTTCTCAATCGCAATCACGGATTTATCGATTTCCACAATGCGGCTCTTCGCATACAAGCAGCAGGATGTTTTGAGCTTGGAGCTCACCTGATCTTCGGCATTCCCGGAGAAAGCCGGGAGGATATGCTGGTTTCTTTGAGAACGGTTTGCGCTATGGGTATAACCCATCTGAAGCTCCACCATCTGCAGGTACTTCGTGAGACAGCCTTGGCAACCCTTTATGAAGAGGGGCAGATAAACCTTTTCACCAAGGAAGAATATCTTGATTTTCTTCTCCGCGCCCTCCCGGTTATTCCCGCAGGAGTGACCATTCACCGACTATGGGCCACCGCCCATCCCGATCTCTTGCTGGCGCCTAAATGGAACTGCTTAGCCGGAAAATTGAGTGAAGAGTTACGAAAAAAGATGACGGAACAGGGGGTATGGCAGGGGCAGTCGGCTACTGCGGCTGCATAAAAAGACCTGGGGCGGTGGCTTTGCCGGCAAAGAGGAAACGTTTGACCTCGAAATTACCTGATTAGCAATTTTGCATTGAAAATGGTAGGATAATCCCACAACCAACACCAAAAAAAATTTGCTATACAGTGCCAAACACAGAGGGATAATCATGGAAGAACATTTTAAGGTCCGCTTCGCCGAGCGCATGAATCAGCTGCCGCCATATCTCTTCGGCATGATCAATAAGATGAAGATGGAGAAACGCTGGAAGGGCGATGACGTCATCGATCTGGGCATGGGCAATCCCATGGACCCGACCCCCGGCATGGTTACCGAAAAACTCTGTGAGGTGGCCATCGACCCGAAGGCCCATCGTTATCCGGTGGCCGGTGGCATGAAAAATCTCAAACGGGAGATCACCCTGTATTACAAGCGCAATTACGGGGTGGATCTGAACGGCGAGAGCGATGTCATCTGCACCATCGGCTCGAAAGAAGGCATCTCCCACCTCTGTCTCGCCCTTCTCGGGCCGGGCGATACGGTTCTGACCCCGGCCCCCGCCTTTCCAATCCATGTGTATGCCGCGGTCATCGCCGGGGCAAATGTCCTGCGCTTTGCCCTTAGTTCCGAGGAAGCCATGCTGGCGCAGATTGCCGGGATGTGCAAGTCGTTGTATCCCGCGCCGAAATTGCTGATGCTCAACTACCCGCATAATCCGACCGGCGTCTTGGTCTCGAAAGAGTTTTTTACCGAGGTGGTGAAACTCGCCAAGAAGTACAACTTTATGGTTATCAACGATTTTGCCTATGGCAAGATCACCTATGACGGCGTTGTCGCACCAAGCTTCCTTGAGGTGCCCGGGGCGATGGATGTCGGGGTGGAATTCAGCTCTTTTTCCAAATCCTACAACATGGCGGGCTGGCGGCTTGGTTACTGTGTCGGCAACAAGGAGATGATCGGTGGTCTGTCGAAGATCAAGGGCTATTACGACTACGGCATCTTTTCGGCCATTCAGGTCGCCGGCATTGTTGCCATGCGCGACTGTGACGACAACATCGTTGAACAGGTGGCGGTGTACCAGAAACGCCGTGACGTGATGTGCGATGGACTCATCAAAATGGGCTGGGAGGTCGAGGTGCCAAAGGCCGGGATGTTCCTTTGGGTGAAAATCCCTGCGCCCTATAATCGCATGGGATCGGTGAAGTTTTCCATCGAAATCATGGACCGGGCAAATGTGGCCTTGGCGCCGGGCGCCGGTTTCGGCATTGAGGGGGATGGCTATCTGCGCCTTGCCCTGGTGGAAAACGAGAACCGTATCACCCAGGCCCTGAAGCAGATACGCCGTGCTTTAAAAGACATAGACAGCGAAGTCGCTGCCGGCACCTTTCAGCTGACCCCGTAATTTTCCGGTTTGTTTAGGGGCCGTTAAGAAATAACTCCTACTATTTTTACCATTTCTTTACGGCCCCTTATGCCGTTCATGCCATTGAAACGGATTACTTGTTGTTGAATGGCGGCTCAGCCCTTCGAGATCCGTGCCAAAAAGGCCTTGAGGTAGCGGGTCTCGGGAATGGCGGGGTGAACAGGGTGATCAGGACCCTGCATGCCTTCCATGAGAATCTGCACATGTTTGCCTTGACGCTGACCGGCGCTGCGCAGGACGTCCATCAGCTCTTCGCGGCCAAGATGCATGGAGCATGATGCCGCCAGGAGAATGCCATCCGGATGGAGCAATTGCATGGCCAGGTCATTGATACGGTGGTAGGCCTTTAACCCCTCTTTATGATCTTTTTTGCGTTTGATGAATGCCGGCGGATCGACCACGACCACATCAAAGTGTTCGCCGTCCGCTTTCAGTCCCTTGAGGACGGCAAAGGCGTCTCCTTCTATACCGCTGAAGACCTTGCCGACGCCGTTACGTTCGGCATTTTTCTCAGCCATTTCCAGGGCGGGGCGCGATGCGTCGACCGCCACCACTTCTCGGGCCCCGTAGACCGCCGCCTGGATTGCAAAGCCGCCGACATAGCTGAAGACATCAAGCACCCTCTTGCCGGGAGCAAAGAGCCTGAGCCAGGCCCGGTTCGGTCGCTGATCGTAAAACCAGCCGGTTTTCTGGCCTTCGTGGAGAGGCGCAAGCATGATTACGCCGTTTTCCAGCAGTTCGACCACCTTGGGCGCTTCACCCCAGGCCACCTCAACGCCTTGGGGTAACCCTTCGAGGACCCTGATACTGCTGTCGTTGCGCAGAACAATCGATTGCGGGGTTATGACCTTCTTCAGGGCGTAGAGCACTTCATCCCGCACCGCCTCCATCCCGGCACTGTTTAACTGCACCGAGAGATGGGGGCCAAAGCGGTCGACGACGAGGCCGGGTAACAGGTCGCTTTCGCCGAAAACCAGCCGGTAATAAGGCTCGTCAAAAAGTTGGGTGCGCAGTTTCAGAGCCTGCTGCAGCCGGTGTACGACGAGGGTGCGATCGAGAACGTCCTCGCCGCGGCTGACCAGCCTGGCGCAGATCAGTGACTGGGGATTGACATAGGCAATGCCGAGGAGTTTGCCGTTGTGCGTTTCGACCCGGACCTGTTCGCCGGCCCGGTACATGTGCAGAGGCGTTTCCTGGGTGTTGACCTCGTTGCTGTAGATCCATAAATGACCGCCCAGCAATCGTCTTTCTTCATGACGCTTGAGGCGCAAACTTTGCAATTCCATTCTCCTCCGCCACCTGTTGTGGGCAAAGCATTTTTAATCTGGGAGACTTCAATTCCAAAACATCCAAAGAGGGCTCAAACCTATTGCGCCACCCTGATTTTTTTGCCCTGTTCCCACAGCTCGATCAAGGTGGCCGGTCATGCCGGCCATGGCAATTATCGCAATGCCCGAGATCGCCTGGTCCGTCGAGCCATGCCCTTTGTCAGGAGGGGCAGCCGTCCCCGGTCCGCTTTCAGGTTTTGGTGGAGGTGCCGGGCTTGCGGCAACCGGGGTGATTTGCATGACCTTTCTCTGGAGTTGGGTGTATTTGCTGTTGATGGTGTTCAGTTTTTTGTTGCCGGGGTCGGTTGCTTGCAACGCTTGCAGTTTGACGGCAACTTCATTCATAATCGCCGCCCCCTCCTACCTGTTGAATCCTATCACTGGACGGTGTTTTCTGCAAGATGGTCGAGTTATTATTGGCAGAACACCCCTGAGCACCGGCAGCAAAGTACTTCTGATAATTGTCGATCCTTGACTATTGTTGCCTTGCAGTCCGGCGGCGGGAGACTTACTGTAAGGAAGTATGTTGTCCGGGGAAAACATTACAGTGTGAAAATACTCAGTGCATTTATCAACAAAACACTAAAAAACAACAGGAGGGAAAATGGCCACAACGACTGAAAATCTCAAAGAAGCATTTGCCGGCGAGAGCCAGGCCAACCAAAAATACAAAGCCTTTGCCAAGAAGGCCGAAAAGGAGGGTTTTGCCAATATCGCCAAACTGTTTCGGACTACCGCCGAGGCGGAGCGCATCCATGCCGAGGGCCATTTAAAAGCCCTGGAAATGATCCACTCCACCGCAGAAAACCTGCAGGCCGCCATTGACGGTGAGACCTTTGAGTTCACCAAGATGTATCCGCCGATGGTGGAGTTGGCCCAAGCCGATGGCCACAAGGCAAAAACCATGTTCAAATTCGCCGTTGATGCTGAGGAGATTCATGCACAAATCTACCAGAAGGCCCTTGATGCGGTGAAAAAAGGCGTGGACATGGACGTCAGCGATTTTTATCTCTGTACGGTCTGCGGTTATATCGAGGTCGGCAGTGCGCCGGATAAATGCCCGGTTTGTGGTGCCCTGAAGAAGATTTTTGTGCAGGTCGCTTGATTAATTGAGGAGCCGTATCAAAACAACATGGCCATTTCGTTACGGCTCCTCGAGTGGGGTGTTAACTGTTAGCCCGGTGGGCCCTGGCCATTTGCGACAACTCGCTGGTCATGGACAGCACCTTTATGGCCAGTTCGGGGCTCAGCGAACCGGTGCCGCAGGAAGGGGCAATAAGCGTCTGGGTCATCAGTTGCTGCTCGCTGAAACCGAAGGCGGCGAGGCGTTTTAACTGTCCCAGCCATTTGCCGAAAAGTGAATGTGCCGATTCTTTAGTCACGGCTTGAGGATCGCCGGTTGGGACAATGCCCCAGGCGAGAATGCCGCCACGGGCAAGGAAAGCGCAGAGCTGTTCCTTATAGAGGATGAAATTGTCGAAATAAAAATAGGCGTCAAAGCTGATGATATCGGTGCTCGAGGAAAGGGCCGGAGCCCAGTCGCCATTGGCGCAGATATGAACCCCGGCGAGACCTCCGACACCTTTGATGGCGGCAATCACCTCGGCCACTGCCGAACTGACCATCTCTCTGGAAATACCGACAAAACCGCTTGAGCCAAAACTCACCAATCCCGGCTCGTCAATGAAGATGATGGGCTGGGCTATGCTGCTGAATTGCCGTAATTCCCCTACCTGCCAGCAAGCCTTTTGGGCGAGCAGTTTGATAAGCATATCGCGCAGATTATCGTCGTAAAAGATCGAGTTGCCGTTACCGTCTTTGATGCCGATGCCGGTGGTAACCGGGCCGGTAACCTGTCCCTTGACGGTCAGTGGCGGTGTCTTTGCCGTTTCAAGAGAGGAAAGGAAGGTGAAAAAACCGGTGGCGGTATCTGTCCCCAGAGCAAAGCGGGAGGTTTTGAGGTATGCCGCATCTTCCACCGTCTGCAGATACTCTTGGTAAAAGGCGGTCATTTCCTCGGCAAAGCCGGGGCCATCGGTATCGATCCAGTAGTGATTACCCTCGTCGATCAGCCCCGGAAAACCGCTGAGAAATTGGCGAATCATTCCTTCCCGTGGATTTTTCGGGAGTTGCGGCCACAGGGGTATTTCCGGGGTGTGGGTGAGAATGAGCTGCAGTGCCGCGGTGTGATCAGTCAGCGGCAGGCTGCCGATGAGGATAGGGCGACATTGCGGGCTAAACATGAGGATTTCCCAGTTCCGTTGAGGTCGTGTTTCCTGTCTGGGTGCCAAGGTCGGCAGGATGGCAAGGCCTAAAGCACCGAAAAATTGGCGTAGACGATGAATTCAGCGAATGTCGGTGTTGTCGAAGCGAATGATTCTCTTTCGCAGAGACGTCATTTTATAAGTGGATGACCCATATTTTGGCGTTGCTCCACATATGCCTCGGCAACTTTTCGAGCTATGTTTCTGATGCGACCGATGTATCGTGTTCTTTCATTGACGCTGATCGCCTTTCGGGCGTCAAGAAGATTGAAGGTGTGTGAGCATTTCAGGCAATAGTCATATGCTGGAAGGAGCAGCTTTTTTTCAACAAGTCTCAGTGCTTCTAATTCGTAGGTGTCAAAAAACATCAAGAGCTTTTCGACATTTGCTTCTTCGAAATTGAATGTGGAAAACTCAACTTCCGCTTGGTGGAAAATTTCTCCATAGGTTATCTGCTCATTCCAGGCAATATCGTAGACGCTTTCAACGCCCTGAAGATACATGGCGATGCGTTCGAGGCCGTAGGTTATCTCGACTGTTGTCGGGTAAAGTTCTATTGAACCCGCTTGTTGAAAATAGGTGAACTGGGTAATTTCCATTCCATCAAGCCACACTTCCCAACCAAGGCCTGAGGCCCCGAGGGTTGGTGATTCCCAATCATCTTCAACAAAGCGAATGTCGTGATCAAGCAGATTGAGTCCGAACCTTTCCAGACTCCCAAGATACAATTCTTGGACATTCAGGGGCGAAGGTTTAATGATAACCTGATATTGATAATAGTGTTGCAGGCGATTGGGATTATTGCCATATCGGCCGTCGGTAGGGCGCCTTGAAGGTTGTGGATATGCTGATTTCCAAGGCTCTGGACCCAAGGCTCGGAGCAGAGTGGCGGGATGGAACGTTCCGGCACCAACCTCCATGTCATAGGGTTGTTGAATAACGCACCCCTGTTCAGCCCAATATTGACTCAACTCAAAGATAATATTTTGAAAATTCATAGAAATTCCCCAAGGTCCGCCTTAGATCAAGGAATGTGGTTTAATAGCTTATAGGACAACGCCGTCAGTCTTCCACCTCTGTAATGACTCCGTAGTATATAATTGGTATCTTGACTTTTGTCTATGGGGTCATCATTGTGTTGGCCTGGAACGAGTGAAATTGTTATCATATTATTTCACAACCATTGCCTCTTTCGTCCATTTCGGGTCGCATTGCATGCAGACACTCGCTTCTTTTGAACAATCGTTTGAAATTTCGCTGCTTCTTCAAAGGGCAACCGCCATCGCTATTGTCGGTTTGTCTCCAAAAGAAAATAGACCGAGCAATATGGTCGGATGTTACCTTGTTGCTGCCGGATATACGATCTATCCCATTAATCCAGGCCAGAACGAGATCCTTGCCAGGAAGTGTTATCCGGCGCTTAAACATTTGCCTTATCCAATTGATATTGTAAATATATTTAGAAAATCAGAGGAAGTTATGCCAATTGTCGAGGAGGCCCTTAGCCTCCATCATCCTCCCAAAGCTATCTGGATGCAACAAGGTATCAGAAACGAAGAAGCAGCTGAACTTGCGCGCAGCAAGGGGCTCCTTGTGGTCATGGATCGGTGTATTAAGATCGACCACGCCAATCTCATTCGTCGATAGCCATCCCTGGAAATATTTTCCCTTTCTTCCCACCTGTCTTGCCATGGAACCAAAGATTCTCAGCATTCGTGGTGCACGAATGCATAATTTGAAAAATATCGACGTCGATCTGCCACGCAATAGTCTTGTGGTTTTCACCGGGATTTCCGGTTCCGGCAAGTCAACGCTGGCATTTGACACCCTGTATGCTGAGGGGCAACGTCGTTATGTTGAATCGCTTTCGACCTATGCACGACAATTTCTCGGGCAGATGGATAAGCCTGATGTTGATGCATTGGAAGGACTGTCACCGGCGGTATCGATTGAACAGAAAACGACCAGCAAAAACCCGCGCTCAACAGTTGGAACGATTACAGAGATCTATGATCATTTGCGCCTGCTTTTTGCCCGTTGCGGGCATTCTCATTGTCACCAGTGCGGGAGTGAAATTCAGGCTCAGTCGATTGAAGACATGGTGAATGCCCTTATGGAGTTGCCGGAGGAAACCAAGGTGGTCCTCCTTGCGCCGCTCATTACAGAACGAAAAGGGCGGCATGAACAGTTACTGATGCGGGTTCGCAAGGAAGGTTTCGTTCGGGTGAGGATTGATGGAGACATCCTACATGCCGATGATATTACAGCTCTTGATAAGAATAAAAAGCATTCAATTGAAATTGTCGTAGATCGACTGGTTATTAAAGAATCGATTCGCAGACGTTTGGCCGAATCGGTGAGTACTGCGGTCAAGCTTACCGACGGACTCCTGCTCGTGCTGTTTCCTGACGATACCTCGGAAAAATTGTTCAGTGAGTTTGCGGCCTGCCATAAATGCGGTATCTCTATGCCACCACTTTCTACACAGCTGTTCTCGTTTAATAACCCACAAGGTGCATGTACCGAATGCAGTGGCTTGGGTGTAAAACAATTTTTTGATCCGGCGCTTATTGTCCCTGATTCACGAAAATCCATCAGTGACGGGGCTATAGCTCCATGGGGGTGGCGTAAAGAGGAATCGTATACAGGACATATGCTTGAATCCGTTGCTAAACATTACGGTGTTTCGCTGGAAACGTCTTTTGAAATGCTTCCAACAAGGATCCAAGGCGTCTTCCTCTATGGTTCAGGAACGGAGGAGATACCCTTTCATTATCGCAAAGGCCAGCGGGTTCTGTCAGCAGTTAATCGGTTCGAAGGAGTCATTCCACAACTCGATAGACGGTACCACGAAACCCAATCAGCGATGATTCGTGAAGAACTCGGAAAGTATATGAATGAACAGCGATGCACGCTGTGTTCTGGAGCACGGCTTAAACCCGAGGCTCTGGCAGTGCGGGTTGGTAATTGGTCAATATACGACATCACCTGCTTATCAATCGAAAGACTTCTTGAGGAGTTGCCGTTGATTCCCTTGTCCGTGCGCGAAAGGAAAATCGGGGAATCCATTCTCAAGGAGATTGTAGATCGACTGTCCTTCCTCGAAGATGTTGGGCTTGGCTATCTGTCTCTAGAGAGGAGGGCGGGAACTCTTTCCGGTGGGGAAGCGCAGCGAATCCGGCTGGCTTCCCAGATCGGATCGCGGTTGGCGGGGGTATTGTATATTCTTGATGAGCCGAGTATCGGCTTGCATCAGCGTGACAATCAGAAACTTATTAATACCCTTTTGGAACTGCGTGATTTGGGCAATAGTGTCATTGTCGTGGAACATGACACCGAGACAATTCTGGCGGCTGATCACGTACTTGATATGGGACCGGG
>JAABQY010000058.1 GCA_011391225.1 Desulfobulbaceae bacterium
CCAGATAGATGCTGGTAAAAAATCGGTTTATCTAACTGCTTGATATTACTCAATAAATTTCGGCCGACTTTTTTCAGAAATTTCCTTAATATCAACAATAACAATTATTTAATAGTGAATGCGAGGCCCTGTTATGGTAAAGTGTAATTCTGCAAAAACAAATTACCGGAGGAACCTCGCATGCTCATACTACACTCTCTGCTCAGTGAACTCAAAGACGAATTTGCCTCATCCGAAAATGGTAAGGAACGCAGCGGCTGGTTTCTTCATACCCTGCTCGCGATCATCATGCCATTTACCTCATCGAGAACCTCTAATCTGCTGCGAGTGCTTCGAACCCTCTTCGGCTTTGCCGAGATCGGCAAGAAACGCTACTACACCTTTATGGCCTCTCCGAAGATTCCTTGGGACAGGCTCTGGACGAGGCTTTGGAAAATGATCCCTGAACCGGAAACGGGAGGAAGATTAATCGTCGCCCTGTAAAAAAAATAAAAAAAGTGGGGGAAGTTGCAAAAAAAACCATAAAAATGTAAAGTCAAAGAAAAACCTGACACAGAAGGAACAATTGGAGACAATGTTTTGAACAAAGGTTCTACAAAAATTCTTGTAGCGGATGATGATGTAATGGTGCGAACAACGGTATCTAAGATACTGGAGATGTTTGGCCATCAAGTGAACACTGCATCTGACGGCTTAGAGGTTTTGTCCACCATAGATGATAGCTATGACGTTATAATTCTTGACATAAACATGCCAGACATGGACGGTTTTGAGACCATGGATAGGCTCAATGACCTTAATTATGAGGTGCCTGTACTTTTTCTAACTGGTGCGGGTTCTATGGACTATGCTGTAAAAGCTATTAATCTTGGGGCTTACGATTTTCTTACAAAACCTATTGAAGATCTAGATATTTTTAACGTGAAGATCAGACGAGCAATTGAAAAGAGGAGCTACGTTCTCAAAGAAAGGCAATACAAGGCGGCTCTGGAAGACGATGTTCAGGTGAAAGCCAAACAGCTTGAAGAAAAAAACAAGCTTCTTCTCAGTTATAGTAACAGCTTAGAAAATGCGACTGTTCAATTGATGAGCAGTTTGCAGAATGCTATGGAGGAGAAGGACTATTACACTGCCGGCCATACCATGCGAGTTACTGAATACGCGCTTATGTTGGGAATGGCCATGGGACTTACAGAAAATGAAATACTCATTCTCAGGAGAGCTTCCCAGTTTCATGACATCGGAAAACTGGTCATTGATCTCTCTTGTATTCAAAAGCCAGGAAAATTAACAGATGAAGAATGGCTTCTTATTCGAAAACATCCAAGTATTGGTGCTAATATTATACAACCCCTTGGTTTTATGAAAAGAGAACAGTTTATTATTCGCCACCATCATGAAAGAATAGATGGAAAAGGTTATCCGGACGGACTCGTTGGCGACAAATTGGACGATTTAACAAAAATTCTCATAGTTGTAGATAGTTATGATGCTATGACTTCTCGGCGGAACTACCGAAAAAACATGACCATGGATCAGGCTGTAGAAGAACTTTTCAAGTGCTGCGGAACGCAGTTTGAACCAAGAATCGTCGAGTTTTTTGCAAGGAGCATTGTTGATTTTACACCAACAAAGAGTGTTTTCTCAGAGGAATACCTGGAAAAAGCCTTCCAGGGAACTTAAAAACAATAGCAGAAAGATTATTGAAATATGAAAATAAATAAAAAACAGGTTGAGCATGTTGCTCATTTGGCAAGATTGACATTAACCGAAGAGGAATTGGAGAAAATGACAGGGCAACTTGACAATATTCTTTCTTATGTTGACAAGTTAGACGAACTTGATACAGACCAAGTAGTTGCCACTTCCCATGTTTTTTCTGTATGCAATGCCTTTCGTGAAGATAGTGTAAAAGAGTCCTTGCCCCCCAAAGAAGCCTTAATGAATGCTCCGCAAGAGAGAGGAGATATGTTCCAGGTTCCCAGAATAATTTGATTTTTATAATAAAAAACAAAAAACTAGTTACATGAGGCGCTTCGTTAGCATAACTTATAATAATAAGAAGGTGGTTTCAAGCTACTTGTCTTTATATTGTTTTTATCAAAGGCGCTAAATATAGAGTTGCTTGTTTTCATGAGGTTTGAATGGAACCGTATGAGTTGACCATCACAGAGGCGTGCGAACAAATGCAAGAGGGTAACCTCTCTGCCATGGACCTTACCCGAAGCTGCTTAGCAAGAATAGCAGGGGTTGAAAAGGATGTACAAGCCTTTATAACCATTGACAGAGATGGGGCGCTCCAACAGGCAGAAGTTGCCGATAAGAAAAGAAAAGAAGGTTTTGCTGGAAGATTGTGCGGTATTCCCTTGTCTCTTAAAGATCTTCTTGCCACAAAAGGATTGAAAACAACCTGTGGTTCTAAAATTCTAGAGAATTATGTACCTCCTTATGACGCAACAGTTGTTTCAAAAATAAGGAACGAAGGTGCGGTTATTCTTGGCAAGGCGACCATGGATGAATTTGCCATGGGCTCGACCTCGGAAACCTGTGCCTTTAAAATTCCTCAAAATCCATGGAAAAAGGGCTATGTCGCCGGTGGATCATCTGGCGGGTCAGCTGCCGGCGTTGCATCATATGAGTGTTTTGCCTCCCTTGGTTCAGATACCGGTGGGTCCATTCGACAACCGGCATCACTTTGCGGTATTGTCGGTATGAAACCAACCTATGGCAGGGTTTCGCGCTACGGGCTCACTGCATTTGCCTCATCATTAGATCAAATCGGCCCGCTTTGTCGGACTGTGGTCGATTGTGCTCTTCTGATGAACATAATAAGCGGCTACGATCCAATGGATTCGACTTCAGTGAAGCAAGTGGTGCCAGACTACACCTCATCTCTTGTTGATGGCTTGGCAGGGTTGCGGCTAGGGGTGCCTCGGGAGTATTTTACTGCCGGCCTTGATGGTGATGTAGAAAAAATTGTTCGTAACAGTATAGAGGTTCTAAAAGAAAGGGGTGCCGAGGTTGTCGAGGTAACTCTGCCGCACACCGAATACTGTGTTGCGGTATATTACTTAATAGCACCATCGGAAGCCTGTTCAAACCTGGCGAGGTACGATGGTGTTCACTACGGCTATAGGGATATGGCGGCCGAAACTCTGCTTGAAATGTATAAGGGAACCCGTTCAAAAGGTTTTGGATCTGAGGTGAAACGGCGCATTCTCATAGGAACATATGCCCTTTCGTCGGGTTATTATGACGCATATTATAAAAAGGCATCTCAGGTAAGAACACTTATTCTCAATGATTTTAAAAGTGCTTTTGAGCTCTGCGATGTTATCATTTCACCGGTAACCCCCACCCCGGCTTGGCGCATGGGCGAAAATACCGATGATCCTTTATCCGTGTATCTTTCAGATATACTTACCCTTTCGGCAAACCTTGCTGGTGTTCCAGGAATATCCGTTCCGGGTGGTTTTACCCAAAACGGTTTGCCTGTTGGTGTTCAAATCCAGGGCCGACATTTTCAAGAAGACCAGCTGCTGCGAGTGGGTTTCAACCTTGAGAGGGGTTTACAACTAGGCAAAAGAGCCTTGGATATATAAATTTGGGAATTAAAATTCCCGACAATATTTCCGCAATCACACCTTACCATGCCGGCAAACCTCTGGATGAACTGGATAGGGAATACGGGAATTATATCGATTTTGCCGATAAACAACAGCGAGTGGATATCTGTTCTCTTATCCGAAATATTGCTGGACGTTGTCCCGTTATGTTTTTTCGCGCCTTTTCAAAACTTTACGGTTTGGCTGGTTTTGACGATAGGCTGCGCGCTCAAGACCAAAGAGACTGGTTTTTGCCCCTAAAAATTTAACACCAAACATTTTTCTCATCGACGTACAGGGGGCTTACGGTTTTGACACCTTCATTCGGGTCACGGTCGGCACCGAAGAAGAAAATAAAATTTTCTTGTGGTCTTTATCAAACTGTCTTACTGAACTCAAACATGTCTGACAAAAAAAATGTCATCACCATAGACGGCCCAGCCGGTGTCGGAAAGTCAACGGTGAGCAGAAGGGTGGCCGCAGCTACCGGATTTGCTTATCTTGACACAGGTGCGATGTATCGGGCTGTTGGTCTATATCTTGAGCGTCATGCTGTCAATCTTGAAAATAAAAAAGAGATTGCCACGGCTATGAAAAGTCTGAATTTGCAGTTGATTCCTGCAAAAAATGACGACGGTGATGTCGGGGTTGCTATCAATGGCGAAGATGTCAGTGAGAGTATTCGCACGCCGGAGATGGCTATGGTTGCCTCGCGTGTGTCCGCTGTTCCAGAGATCCGGGATATCCTCACCGAGATCCAGCGAGGGTACGGAAAAAAAGGGGGAATTGTTGCCGAAGGAAGAGATACCGGAACGGTCGTTTTTCCCGACGCAAAGCACAAATTCTTCCTTGACGCGAAACCGGAAGAAAGGGCGAGAAGACGTGTCGAACAGCTACAAAAAAAAGGTATAACCTCTTCTTTACAGCAGATACTCGATCTGACATTGGAACGCGACAAAAACGACCGAAATAGATCCGTTGCGCCGCTTAAACAGGCTGATGACGCTCTATTTATTGATACCACGGTAATTAGCCTTGAGACGGTCGTATCCAGGATACTGAGGGAAATTGCCGAAAAGGATGGGCGTTAACTCCAGCCTCGACAGGAGACGAGGCCGGAGTATTGGTTTTTCTTACTTGATTATAAAATCAACACGTCTGTTTCCGCTGTAGGCATTTTCGTCCTGTCCGGTAAAAAGTGGTTTTTCTTCACCATACGACAAAGTCTGCATACGACGTGCATCAATTCCCATATTGGTGAGATATTGTTGGACGTTAATAGCTCTTCTCTCCCCTAGGGCCATATTATACTCGTTGGTGCCTCTTTCGTCTGAGTTGCCCTCAATAATCACCCGTTTTCCGGCGATGGTTTTGAGATATTCGGCGTTGCGCGTTACTACCTGGACCATGTCGGGGCGTATTCCCGCTTGATCGAAATCGAAATACACTGGAAAAAGGTTGTCGGAACACCGCCCATGTTTTCTTTTAAAATCATCGGATTGCTGATCAGCATAGCTTCCGCTGTTACCCATTTGTTTGTCATCGAGAGTGCCTGTTTTGGGGAGATGGTCTTGAGAAAAGCCGCCTTCCGCCAGGGGGTATTTGATGTTTTTGCCACCAGCCGCATCGGTTTCAGCCCCGGCATCTGGAGGAATGACGTTTTTCTTGCCGCAACCGGTGCCCAAGAGAAGAAAGGATGCCAATAATGCTGAAAGAGTGAGGGATGTAATAATTCTTGTGTTCATGAGGTCTCCTGTTGCGAAGATATGGTGGATAAGGTGGTAAGTGTGTTTATTCTGAGAACGTATTGTTGAATGGTCTCTACTTTAGTCGTATTCATGAAGAGGTCAAGTAGAAATTGTCAGGAAAGAATTGTCGGAATCTCAACAGCCAAAAGAGGTGGGATATTTCGAACCGGAAAAGAACATCCAGCAGGTTTTCCCTCAATACGTGCCTTGAAGGGACCAAGGACCCAATGGGTTGCGAGGGACGACAATTGTTGAACGTAAGTGAATTTTGCAATATGGGGAAAGATGATGCTTGGAGGTAAAGGAGAGGGTTCCAGGGATAGAACAGTGTACGATGTGGTTGCCGGTTGTGCCGCCGGCCTTGAGAGCTTGGTTGGGGAAGAGGTGAGATTGTTTGGTGGACACGAGGTTGTCATCGGAGTGGGAGTGGTACGCTGGCAAGGGACTCTTGAGTCGGCATATCGCTGTTGCCTGTGGTCTCGTTTTGCCTCCCGCGTCTTTCTCCAGTTGTGGCAATTTCCAGTAACCGACGAAAATTCCTTGTACAACGCTTCTCTGTCTGCCGATTGGGGGAAACATCTTACCGAAGACACCACCTTTGCAGTTGGTTGTACTTTGTCCGGAGAGTCGAGGATAACCCATAGCCGGTTTGCTGCGCTCAGGCTAAAAGATGGTCTTGTTGATCATTTTCGGGCCAGAAGCGGAAAAAGGCCATCGGTAAAAACAGACCATCCCGGAGTACAAATACATCTCCATCTCGATAATAATATTGCAAGTATTTCTATTGACTTATCTGGGGATAGTCTGCATCGCCGGGGATATCGAGACACGTCCGGCAAGGCTCCGTTGAAGGAAACACTGGGGGCTGCTATTGTTGCCCTCAGTGGGTGGTTGAGCGACCCGCAGACACTGATTGATCCGATGTGCGGCACCGGCACTCTGCTTATTGAGGCTGCACTGATGTTCGGTGATTCCGCACCCGGCTTATCGCGGAGTTATTATGGCTTTATGCGATGGCTTGGCCATGACGAAGAACTCTGGCGAGGTCTGATTGAGGAGGCTGTGGTCCGAGAGGATGAGGGGGAGAACAAAGATTGGCCGCTCATTGTAGGTTATGACTGTGACCCAATAGTAGTTCGAGCGGCATGGAAAAACATTAAATTGGCCGGTCTTGATCAACATATCACCATAAAACACGGGGAAGTGGCAAGTCTGCAGGCACCTGCTGAAAATGGCCTCATTCTCAGTAATCTGCCTTTTGGTGAACGGCTTTCGGAAACAGAGCTGGTGACACAGCTTTACCGGGGTTATGGCAGGATATTAAGACAGCGTTTTTCCGGGTGGAGAGCCGCAGTTTTCATCGCCAATCCGGAGTTGACCGACGCCTTTGGACTCTCCTGGGATCACAAACACCGGCTCTATAATGGTTCGATACCATGTCGTTTGCTCACCGGCTTTGTTGGTAGTGAGGACCAAAATTTTCGCTGGCAACCATCAAAACAGGTAAACGATTGGATTAACAATGAGTTCGCCAACAGGCTTTGCAAAAATCTCAAGCACATGATGAAGTGGGCCGAAAAAGAAGGGGTGTCTTGTTACAGGGTGTATGATCGGGATCTCCCGGAATATAATGTCAGTATTGATCTTTATGGAAAATGGGTACACATTCAGGAGTGGGCACCTCCCAAAACCATTGACCCGCAAATAGCAGCAACAAGATTTAAAAGTGCCGTGGCTGCTGTCAAAGAGATCCTGGGGACGAGGTCTGACCGGGTTTTTCTTAAAACCCGCGAACGTCAGAAGGGGAGGAGTCAGTATGAGAAAAAAGGAAACGTCCGAAAAATGTATGAGGTGAGGGAGGGGAGGTGTTCATTCCTGGTAAACTTTAATGATTATCTCGATACTGGTTTGTTTCTTGATCACCGGCCGGTTCGGAAAAGGATATTTGCGGAGGCCAAAGGAAAGAAATTTCTCAATCTTTACGGCTACACCGGTACAGCTACAGTGCATGCAGCACTCGGTGGCGCAGTGAGTACAACAACCGTTGATCTTTCAGCCACCTACCTGCAATGGGCGAGAATGAATATTGCCTTGAACGGTCTAAGTGAGGTTACCAATAAGGTCGAAAAGGCCGATTGCCTTTTATGGCTTGAGGGGTGCAGCACGACATACGATCTGATTTTTATCGACCCCCCGACATTTTCCAACACCAAAAAAGAGATGCGGGTTTTCGATATCCAGGAAGATCATGTCAAGTTGCTTGAAATGGCAATGTCCCGCCTGCATAACAATGGTTTGCTGATCTTTTCAACCAATTTCCGGCGGTTTCTATTGGCTGAGAGTTTACGGGAAAAATATTTCACTGTAGATATTTCCAGACAATCCCAGCCCTTTGATTTTTCCCGCGACCAGAAGATTCATAAGTGCTGGGAGTTTCGTCACCAGGCCTCAGGGGCATGATTGAGATAAAGAACGATATACGGGTGAACTTGCGTTGATTACAGTAAAGTATTTCCAATGGCAATGAGTTCGTGATACTATCATGTGGGTAATGAGGTGAAGCAGAAAATTTCAAAAAACCGGCTTCCCGGTACTTATGCGACCGGTTTTTTATGCACAGGGGGACAAACAATGAAGACGCTCATTGTGGAGGATGATTTTATGGCGCGATCTCTTCTCTCGACCCTGTTGGCGGACTATGGAATTTGCCACGAGGCGGTGAACGGCCAGGAAGCTCTTGAGGTCATTGAAAGGGCGTTCAAGGAGAACGACCCGTATGACCTGATTTGCCTCGATATCATGATGCCTGTCATGGCATGGCCAGGAGGCTTTGCTTGAATTACGGAAAATGGAAGCGCGGCGAGGCATATTGGGCCTGGACACCACCAAGGTAATTATGGTTACCGGGATACTGCGTCATGGTGTGGCGGAGGTTCTTACCTATGGCGGGACAACCGATGCCGGTCTTATGAAAAGGTGAATCGTCACAGATCAAAGGGAGGTGGATGTGTTGGAGATTGAAGGATTGCAGCAACAGGTTGAAGAATTAAAGGCGCAATTGGCCAAGCAAAAGAAGACGGCCGAACTGTTGAAAAAAAGGGCGGTGCAGGCGATCATTAGTGGAAGAAGTGCCGAGCAAGAAGCTGCTGATCACCGTAACTGCGAGGCAGGTCTCGTTCGAGCCGAGCTTGCCAGCCGGGTGAAGAGTGTTTTTCTCGAAAACGTCAGTCACGAGATTCGCTCTTCAATGAACGGAATCATCGGCATGACCAATCTCGTTCTCGACACGGAGTTGTCTCCGGAACAGCGCTTATACCTAGAAATGGTCAGTGCGTCTGTTGATCGATTGCTCATGGTGGTTAACGAGGTCATTGATGTCTCAAGGATTGAAACCGGAGAGTTGCTCATCGAACCGGAAGATTTCAGCCTGAAGGAAAGCCTTGACCATGATCTTTATGTGCTCAACCTTGCTGCCAAGAAAAAAAATATATCCCTCACCTGTACCATTGCACCTGATGTTCCCGCCTATATCCATGGAGATCCGGCCCGTCTGGCACAGATTCTCACCAATCTTGTAAATAACGGGATAAAATATACCGACCAGGGTGCTGTTTCCATACGAATCGAAAATTGTGGATACGACACTGCCAACACCCTTCGCTTGAGGTTCGTTGTCGAAGATACGGGGTGTGGCATTGTCCTGGAAAAACTTGAGCTGATAAACTATTATTTTAAACAGAAAGTTACCCCAAACGTCTCCCTGCCCCTCTCGGTCGGCACCACCGGACTGGGACTGACGGTATCCTCCCAGCTTGTTAAACTGATGGGTGGAGAAATCGCTGTAGAAAGCCGGCCGGGTGGATCCACTTTTTCATTTGAGCTCCCTTTTAAAGAGGTCTCCGACATCCTCAGTCTTGAAGAAAGGGCCAATACGACGCTGGAGAACATTACTGAAAGCAATACCTTTGCTCTCAAGGGTGCCAAGGTGTTGCTCGCTGAAGACGAACTCATAAATACAACTCTTATTGAAACCATTCTCAAACAACAAGGCGTAGTCGTCACCACAGTCGATAACGGTCAAGCGGCAGTCAGGGAGGCGTGCAGTGGGGCTTACCAGATGGTTTTGATGGATGTCCAGATGGAAGCAATGGATGGACTTGAGGCCACCCAAGCTATCAGGAAATATGAACGGAAACACGGAGGCCATCTGCATATCGTCGCCCTCACCGCACTGGCAATGCCGGGAGATAGGTTGAAATGTCTCCAGGCGGGCATGGATGACTACTTGGCAAAACCCCTTGATAAAACCCAACTCATTGAAGTGTTGGCAAAATTTCTTACCCAGAGAGCCTTGGTTGTGGATGGCGATCCGATTAGTCAGAATGTTCTGGTTCGCACCCTCATTGAGTCTGGATGGCAGGTCATCCTTGCTGAGACAAGAAGGTCGGCGATGTACGAGGCCTCTCTTGCCCATTTCGATCTCATTCTTCTCGATGTGTCAAGGCCACAACTGGAAAGCCCGAAGGTGGTGCAACTCATTCGACAATTGGAGGAGTATTCAGGACAGCGAGCCATGATCATCGGGGTAGGGGAGACGGAAAGATTGGCAGACTTGAAGGATTGCGGTTTCGATGGCACCATGGAGCGCCCGGTTACTAAAGATAACATACTGAAACACCTGGATGCTCTGGCAACTGTTTGATTATGATTGAATATTCAAAGGTTTGCCTTCACACCATCGGCTACGAGCTTCCCCCGAGGGTTGTGAGTTCGGAACAGATTGAGGCAAGATTGTCGGTTTTATACGAGAGGTTGCGACTTCCCACCGGCAGATTGGAGTTGATGAGCGGGATTAAAGAGAGGCGCCTCTGGCCTCCGGGCACAAGACCGAGCCAAGCCGCCACCCTGGCCGGCAGCCGGGTTATTGAAAAGGCTGAGCTTGATCCGCAGAAGATCGAATGTCTGATTTTCACCTCTGTCTCACGTGATATGATGGAACCGGCAACGGCCTCCTTTGTTCACAATAACCTGGGACTTTCCCAAGCAACCCTTATCTTTGATATTTCCAATGCCTGCCTGGGTTTTCTTGACGGCATGGTGATGCTGGCCAACATGATTGAGTTGGGCCAGGTAGCCAATGGGCTTATTGTTTCCGGGGAGACAGCCGAGGACTTGCTCGAATCGACACTTCTGACTTTACAAGACGATGAGACGATAACCCGTAAGGGTATTAAACCGGCTTTTGCTTCGCTTACCATCGGCTCCGGAGCGGTTGCGCTCTATATGTGTCGAACAGGAAAAAGTGAGGATCGCCCCCGATTGGTACATGGAACCTGGCGGGCGAACACCGCCCATTCCGATTTGTGTCATGGTGGACAGCACAGAGGAAATACCATTCTCATGGCCACCAACTCCGAGGAACTCTTACATAGAGGGGTGGAAACGGCACAGGCAACATGGGAGAAATTTTCTGGAAAAAAAGGCTGGCAAGCAAGGAATATAGACAGGTTTTTCTGCCACCAGGTGGGCTCGGCGCATGCCAAACTGCTCTTTGAGGAACTGGGACTGCCACCGGAAAAGAACTTTGAGACCCTGCAGATACTCGGCAATGTCGGTTCGGTTTCAGCGCCCATTACCATGGCCATGGCTATGGAGCAGGGAGTGTTTCATTCCGGCCAGAAAGGTGCGCTGCTGGGGATCGGCAGCGGAATTAACTGCATGATGTTGGGAGTTGTGTGGTAACTATGAGCTTCCAGTTGATCAATTTACCAGGTTCAACTTTTGCTGAGAAAGAACAATGAATGAGGTGGTTTTGCCTGACGTCCTTGTTGGGCGGCTGGAAGCTATTTACAAAAAACTCCAGGACGAATATGACAGGGTAGCTCAGGGTTTGGGTTTTTCCTGCAACGCATGTCCGGACAATTGTTGCGACTCCTACTTTCTCCACCATACCTACGCCGAATGGGCTTTTCTCTGGATTGGCCTCAGACGGCTTGATGCCCACCGGCAGAGTGTGCTTCTCGAACGCTCGCGAACATGGATCCATCAATGTGAAAAAGCCTTGGCCATTGGCGAGAGGCCGCAGGTCATGTGCCCGCTCAACGAGAAAGGCCGGTGCGTTCTATATGAACACCGGTTGCTGGTTTGCCGTACCCACGGAGTTCCGGCAAGGATGACTATGCCGAATGGGCAGGTGTTGCGATTTCCCGGGTGTTTTCGTTGCCAGGAGATTGTGGCGGTGGAGTATCCGGGCAAACAATCGCCACATGTTGTAAGAACGCCATTTTTACACAGCTTGGCAATTCTTGAGAATCAACTCCTGGATGGCAAACGCCATGTTGTGCCAAAGGTTAGAGTTACCATTGCCGAAATGCTGGTCAATGGTCCTCCAACACTGCCGCCCCCCCTCATTGCCAATGAAGTTTTCAAAATATAGATGAGGTGGGCAAGGGACGGCGCAAGTTGCACGATGTGCACAAACTACATACCTTCACGATCCCCCCCAAAAAACTTTATTAGAAAAGGGCGATATATAAATGTAACTCGGTAAGCATTTTCACAGGGCAATTTTTTCGGTCCCTAAATAGGATACAATTCCAACGGACAATATGCTACGCTTGCAAAAAGCAAATACTTTCAATTTCTTTTCCGAAGGAAAGGTGGAGGCAAATCATGAAGGCGCTGGTCAAGGCGAAAAGGGAAGAAGGTCTGTGGCTTGAAGAAGTGCCGGTCCCGACTCCCGGCATAAACGAGGTGGTGATAAAAATCCTCCGCACCGCCATCTGCGGCACCGATGTCCATATCTTCAACTGGGACGCTTGGGCGCAGCAGACCATCCCGGTGCCGATGCCGATCGGCCATGAATTTGTCGGCATCATCGACTCGGTCGGCGACAATGTCCGCGATTTCAAACCGGGCGATCTGGTCTCCGGTGAGGGCCACCTGGTCTGCGGTCACTGCCGTAACTGCTTGGCCGGTCGCCGCCACCTGTGCATGAACACCAGCGGCGTCGGCGTCAATCGCCAGGGCGCCTATGCCGAATACCTGGCCATTCCAGTCAGCAATGTCTGGGTCTGCGACCCGGCCATCCCCCTCGATATCCTGGCTTGTTTTGATCCCCTCGGCAATGCCGTGCACACCGCCCTGTCCTTTGATATCCTCGGCGAAGACGTCCTCATCACCGGCGCCGGGCCCATAGGCTGCATGGCCGTGGCTATCGCCAAACACGGCGGGGCGCGGCATGTGGTGATCACCGACGTCAACCCCTACCGTCTGAGCCTGGCGGAAAAAGTCGGCGCTACCCGGACCGTCGATGTCGGCCGCGAGAAACTGGCGGATGTGCAAAAAGAGCTCGGCATGAAAGAAGGGTTTGATGTGGCCATGGAGATGTCCGGCAACCCGGCCGCCCTGCACGTTATCCTCGACAATCTGTGCCACGGCGGCAAGATCGCCATGCTCGGCATCATGCCCGGTGCGACCGCCATCGACTGGAACAAGGTGATCTTCAGCGGCCTTACCATCAAGGGCATCTATGGCCGGGAGATGTACGAAACCTGGTACAAGATGACCTCGATGATTCAGACCGGCCTCGATATCACCCCGCTTATCACCCATCGTTTTCACTACACCGATTTTGCCGAGGCCTTTGCTGTCATGCGTTCCGGCATGTCAGGCAAAGTCATCCTCAACTGGGCCGAGAGGGCATAAGATGACACGGACAAAACTCGACCAGGCACTGCTGGCAGAGCTGAAGATTTTGCAAGATGAGGGCCGCGCCAAACCGCCGGAGCGGATCATTACCGCCTATCATCCACCGGAAAACGGCCTGGGGCCACGCTACTCCCTGAAGGGCGAGGAGCGACGTTTTCTGCGCATGAACTCCAACTCCTACCTGTCGCTGTCCAACCACCGGCAACTGATTGCCGCCGCAGACAGCGCCACCCACGCCTGCGGCGTCGGCCCCGGCGCGGTGCGTTTTATCGACGGTACCTTCAGCTACCATATCGCCCTGGAAGAACGCATCGCCCGCTTTGTCGGCAAAGGGGCGGCAAAGATCTTCAACTCCGCCTACACCTCCAACTGCGGCCTGGCCCTGACCATCGGCGGCAAGGCGACGCACTGGGTCGGCGACCAGCTCAACCATAACTCAATCATCCGCGGCATGCGTATTGCCGGGGTACCAAGAGGCAATAAAGGCATCTATGCCCATAACGACATGGACGACCTGCAAAAGTGCCTGGACGCAGTCGGCGAAAATATTGAACGGGTGGTGGTTATCTTTGACGGCATCTTCAGTATGCGTGGTGACTATGCACCCATCGACAAGATCCTGGAAATTACCGATCGGTACAGCGAAAAATTTGTGGGCGGAGTCGTCACCGTCGTTGACGATTCGCACGGCATCGGCGCCTATGGCGCCACCGGCCGGGGCACCCCGGAATTCTGCGGACGGATCCCGGACATCATCATTGGCACCTTCGGCAAGGCCTTCGGGGTGAACGGCGGTTTTATCGCCGGCAGCAGCACGGTCGTCGAGGCAGTCCGCCAGATGGCAGACACCTATATCTACACCAATCCATTGAGCGTTGCCGACTGTGCCGCGGCAACTACGGCCCTTGACATCTGCGACAGCGCCGAAGGCCTGCAGCGGCTGGATAACCTGCGGCAACGCACCCGGCAGTTCCGCGAAGGCTTGGACAGACTGGGCTTTGAAAGCATCCCCGGCCCGCATCCGGTGGTTCCGCTCCTGGTTCGCGACACGGTGAAAACCCACGCCTTGGTGAAGAGGCTTTTTAGCGCCGGAATTCTCGTGGTTGGCCTCACCTTCCCGGTTGTACCGAAGGGTGATGAAACCATGCGCTTCCAGGTTAATGCCGACCATACTGAGGCCGACATCGACATTGTGCTTGCGCTTCTGGCCCAGGCAAAGTGACAAAGGCGCCTTCCCCAAAACATAGTTGGAGGAAAAATCATGGCAAAGATTCGATCGATTGCAAGCACCGTCACCAGCGTCCCCACCAGAGAAGGAGCCGGTGTCCATCTGCGAAGGGCCTTCGGCTTCCATTCCCCGGAAAAAACCGACCCTTTCCTCCTCTTTGACGACTTTCGCTCCGACACCCCGGCCCACTACCTTCAGGGTTTTCCCTGGCATCCGCATCGCGGTATCGAGACCATCACCTATATGCTGAAAGGCGAGGTCGAACACGGCGACAGCCTGGGCAACCGCGGCGTCATCTCCAGCGGTGACGTGCAGTGGATGACGGCGGGCGGCGGCATTATCCACCAAGAGATGCCGAAGGGCGACGGGAACGGGGCGATGCACGGCTTTCAGTTGTGGCTCAACCTCCCAGCAGGGGAAAAGATGTGTCCGCCGCGCTACCGCAGCATCACGCCCGGTGAAATCCCTGTGGTTCAGGGGGAATCCGGCGCAACGATCAAGATTATCTGCGGTCGGATCGGTGATACCGTCGGCCCGGTGACCGGCATCAGCACCGACCCCGAATATCTCGACATCACCCTGCCCGCCGATACCACCCTCACCCATCCGACTCGCTCAAGCTATACGGCCATGGCCTATGTGATTGGCGGTTCCGGCCGATTTTCTCCGGATGCACCGACGGAATGTGGCAACACCATCCTGATAATGTTTTCCGACGGCGATGAAATCGCGGTCACCGCCGGCAGCCAGGGTCTCCGCTTTCTCTTTATGACGGGAAAACCTCTGTGTGAACCCATCGCCTGGCAGGGGCCTATCGTTATGAACACTGACGAGGAGCTGGCTCAGGCGTTTCAAGAGTACCGCGAAGGCACCTTTCTTCGCTCCTGATAAAAGCGTTTCGCGGAGTGGTTCTATTTCTCAAAAAAAGGGGACAGATCTTATCAAAGAGTGTCCGCTGTCTATGGCCTGCACGCTCTTTGAGACCGTCAAACTGCCGTTTAATACGCTGTACATAGGTGAGCCGAAAGAGGTCTTCACAGAAGAAAAATATCTGACCGACGGCAAGTTGGATATAAAGAAGGTTAATCCGTTCACATTATCGATGCCGGACAATAATTATTGGTCTGTCGGCGACTAATCTTGGCAAGGCGTGGAATATTGGAAAGGTTTTAAAGGCTGTTTAGTAGGAAATACCCCGATGGGAAAAAAGCGCATCTACCTCATAAATCCGAAATGCCCGGAAAATTTTTGGGCTATGCAGGGTGCAATCGATATAGCAGGTAGACATAAGACGCTTATGCCCAATGCCGCCCTCCTCACCTTGATCGCTCTCACCCCGTCGGAGCTCGACATCGAATATATGTATTGTGATGAAAATGTTGATGACGTTATCTGGGATATTGAATGTGATCTGGTTGGTGTTACCGGATATACTTTGCAATTTGAGCGGATGCAGGAGATTTGCCGACGCTTTTGGGAGCGAGGCGTTGCCGTGGCTGTCGGCGGGATATATGCCACGATTGATCCGAAAGCCGTTGAAACCATAGCTGATTATCTGTTTATCGGTGAAGCC
>JAABQY010000059.1 GCA_011391225.1 Desulfobulbaceae bacterium
CTGTAAGCAAAGGGAAAGTCGGCGAGAATCTTTTGTATTTCCGATGTTCGCCGGCGATCAAGGCGGCCGTTTCGTACTGCGTCGAGGCCGTGTATCGATATCTCCGCCGCAGTCAAACCAAACTCCTGAAAGGCGACGAGGTCGCGCTGCAAGGCCTTTAAGCTGCCGTCAACCCGCACTTCGTTGATATTGCTACCGATATTTAACATGTGGCAAAAACCTCCCGTCCGGATACAAAGGTCTTCAGAACTCTCGGGAAATCGTCGGAATGATCGACCAGAACCATATCCGCGGCCTTGCCCACCTCAAGAGATCCGGTTTCATCGGCGATACCCACCGCCCTGGCCGGGTTCAGGCTGACCATCTTGATCGCCTCGTGCAGCGGCAGAATGCCGAGCTTTGTCAGGGTCCCTACGGCGTGGAGCAGGGTCATCGGTGAATAGTCGGAACAGAGGATATCGCCAAATCCCGAGCTTATAGCCTCGCGGGCACTGAGATTCTTGGCCTGCGACTGGCCCCTGAGGACATTCGGGGAACCGAGGCAGACGCTGACACCGAGTTCATGAGCCGTGCGGACCGTCTCGATATTGACCGGAAATTCGGTCATACCGATGTTCATTTCCTTTAGCCAGGTTATTTTCTCCCGGGAGTCGTCATCGTGGGAGGCGATGGCAATGCCGTTTTGCTTGCAGATGCCGATGAGTTTGGCAATCATTGCCGAGGCATGGTTTTTTTTCGCATCGAGTTTACGTTCGATGATCTGGTCCATCTCCGCATCGGTTTTGGCATATACCGGACCGTAGTAACTCTTAAACGACAGGATGTCCCGGAACTGGCCCTGCCCCGGTGAGTGGTCCATAAAGGAGAAGAGATTGATCTGTTCGTCTCGAATCAAATCTTCAAGAAACGGCACCGCCCCGAGATCAGTGATTTCAAAACGCGCATGAATTTTGGTGTTTATCTTCAGCTTATGCTGCAGTGTATTGATCTCTCGGATGATTCTTGCCGCTGTATTGTTGTTGCGCAGTCCGACCTCAAGTTCGGCAAAGGAAAGCGAGTGGTACATGGTGGTAATGCCGCAGGCGGCGATTTTCTTGTCCAGTTCATAGACGGCGATATCCACCGGGAAAAAGGTGTTGGGGCGGGGTTCGATGCCCTTTTCAATGGCATCCGAATGCATATCGACAAAACCGGGAAAGAGGAAGTTTCCGGCGGCGTTAATCTCTCTGCCGCCCTTGAGACTGCCCTCACGAATCAATGCGATCCGACCATCTTCAACCTGCAGCGAGGCGTTTTCCCTTATTCCTTCCGGGGTAACCACATGGGCATTGACTATAACAAAACTGTCCTGCATGTCATCTCCTGAATACATATTCTTTAGCAAAGGTTCTCACTTGCCTTCTCCCGCTCAGCCGATATGATAGACCGAATCGGTCACCGATTGCAGAAGCATCGCATCATGAAATATCCCGATCATCGTCGTGCCTTCCTGACGCAATTCCTTGAGAATGTCGAGCACGATCCCCACCGAATCCTGGTCAAGTGAGGCGGTCGGTTCATCAAGCAGGAGAAGGCGCGGCTGCCAACTGACCGCCCGGGCAATATTGACCCGCTGTTGTTCGCCGCCGCTGAAGGTTGCCGGATAGGCGTCGAAGAGGTGGGCGGGAATACGTAACCGTTCAAGGAGGCTGGTGGCCCTTTTGCGGGCTACCGCCCGGGTTACTCCGTTGCGACTGACAATCGGCTCCATAACCACATTGAGAGCGGAAACCCGGGGGATGACTTTGAGAAACTGACTTACATAGCCCATCTCCCGGTGACGAATATCGATGACTGCCTGGTCCGGCAGGGTGGCGAGATCGACCATGCCGTGTGTTGCCGATTGGTAGCGGATTGCGCCGCTGCCGGCGAGGTAGGTGCGGTACATACATTTTAACACCGTGCTTTTGCCTGCCCCGCTCGGCCCGGCAAGGCCAAGAAAGCCTGCCGGCGGAACGCGGAAGGAGACATCGCGGCAGGCCTCGATTTTTTTGTCACCAAGGATGTGCAGGGTGAAAGTTTTTGTAAGATTTTCTACGGTAATCACTGAAGCTCCTTTCCTTTTCTACAATTGCGAGGCCACGAGAAGTTGGGTGTAGCGGTGCTGCGGATCCTGGAGAATCTGGTCGGTCAGGCCGTCTTCGACAATATGGCCGGCTTTCATCACCATGGTTCGTTGACAGAGCAGATTAATAACTCCGAGGTCATGGGAGACGACGAGCATCGACAGATTAAATTCGCTGCGCAGATTTCTGATCAGATCGAGGACCCGGGCCTGGACGGAGAGATCAAGGCCGGTGGTGACTTCATCGAGGAAGAGGATCATGGGGTTGTTCGACAGGGCCTTGGCGATCTGCACCCGTTGTTGCATGCCGCCGCTGAAATTTGCCGGTGGTTCATCCATCCGTTGTATGGGAATTTCAGTTTTTTCGAGGAGTTCCGCAGCTCGTTGGCGCATCTTGGCGATGTTCCGCCAGCCGGCGCCGAGAAGCCGCTCGGCGATATTGCCGCCGGAACTGACCCCCATTCGCAGGCCCAAATGTGGATTTTGATAGACTATTCCCATCAAGGCATTTCGCATCTGTCTTCTTTGAAAGTGACTTAAGAGAAGGAGATTTCTGCTGTAGTCGCCGTTTTCGGGAAACATCTCCGCCAACAGGTGTGAACCGGCAGCGGAGCGGTGTACATCCATGCTCCCGGCGCTTGCTTCCCATTCAAAATGCAGCAGGCGCACCAGAGTGCTTTTGCCCGAGCCGCTTTCGCCAACCACGCCGAGAGCCTCGCCCGGAAAGAGGTCGAAGGAAAGATCGTTACAGGCCAATACCGAGCCGCAATGGGGGCAGAGATTGGTGTCATGTTCAGGGCCGGTTGCCGCAAGGCAGCGGTCGCAACCGCTCCCGAAGCGTTTGGTGAGACCGCGAATACGAATCAGCGGCTGCATTGTTCTCTCCTTTTGTCGCAGTATCCCGAATCGGAACAAAAAAAACTGCGCACCCCTTCGGTGTTATCGATTACTTCATCGAGAAAACTCTCGGTGGCACCACAGCGGGCGCATGACTTGCCGGTAAAATTCTCAGTCCGGAAAGGGTGGTCTTCAAATTCCAGGGGAACAACGGTGGTATGGGGTGGAATGGCATAAATCCTTTTTTCCCGCCCTGCGCCAAAGAGAAAGAGGGTGTCGGCCATGTGGAGTTTCGGTACGTCCCAGCGGGGGATGGGGCTGGGGTCGGTGATATAACGGCCGTTCACCGTCACCGGATAGCGGTAGCTGATGGTGATTTCGCCATAATGGACGATATCTTCATACAGATACAGCCACATCCGACTGTAGTCGGCCTCGGCGTGCATGCGGCGGGTCTCCACCTCCGAAGGTTCCACTTCGCGGAGCGCCTCCGGATAGGGCACCTGGAGAACAAGAATCTGCTGGTCGGTCATGTGCTCCTCGGGAATACGGTGACGGGTCTGGATGATCGTCGCCGCTGCCGTATCGGTAGTCACCGTGACGCCTGCGACCTTGGCCACGAATTTCTTGATATTAACGGCGTTGACACTGCCGTCGCAGCCTTGATCGATGACCTTGAGGATGTCATCCGGCTGGATAAGGGCGAGGGTAATCTGCAGCCCTCCCGTTCCCCAGCCACGGGCAATCGGCATTTCCCGCGAACCGTAGGGGACTTGGTAACCGGGAATGGCGACTGCCTTAAGGATGGCGCGGCGAATTTCCTTCTTGGCCCCCTCATCCATAAAACCAAAGGGATAGCCGCTTCTGTGTTCCAAGTCGTGTTCCTGCCCGTCATTTCTTTTCGGCCATTCATGCAGCGGCATTGACATCCTCCTTGCGGTTTGCGGCGTGGGCCAGCTCCTGGGATTTTCTCAGACGATCAAGATCGGAGAGGAAGTCAACGTAGTGCGGAAGTTTCCAGTGATTGCAAAAGCCCATGGCCTCAATGCCGTCGGTATGGTAGAGGACGAATTCCTGGTCCTCGGCTGGACTCATGGGGGTTTTCGTTCGGGTAGAACGATCAAGGATCGCCATGGAAATCGCCTTGATTTCGTTTTGACCAAAGCAGAGGCCGTATCCCAGACTGAACTTCGGCATACCATCGTTACCCTGCATGCGGGCTAAGACCTCGGCTTCGGTGACCTTCACCTCGCCGACGACATAGGGCTCGCCACTGACTGGATGACGGCCCGTGAGCGGCAGATAGCCGACCCGCAACTCCCCGAGAGTCGGATGAATGTTGCCGTAACCGCGCATGCTCGAATAGGCCAGGGTCAGCATGCCGCCGGTCTCGCCCCGGGCCAGGGCCTGCAAAGAGGCACTGCGCGGCGCGGGAAAAGTGAGGGGATGCCGGGTTATGTCGGCAATGGCATCTTCCCTCTGGTCTGCGGCCGTGACATCCTCCAATAAGCCCTCCTGCCTGAGGATGCCGATGACCTTGGGAAAGGTCTGCGGGATCTCGATACCCTCGGGCAGGTGGCGGAAGATCCGCTCTCGAAAAGCGTTTCGCCGCGCCTCGTCATCACTCAGCAGGTCGAAGTCGAGGAGCCGCAGGGTGTAATCACTGGTAGCGCCGAGGATCTGTCCACCGGGGATATCTTTAAAGGCCGAAGAAATCCTGCGGATTACCCGCATCTTTTCCGTGCCGGCCGGCAGCGAATACCCCAGCCGTTGCTGGGTAGCCCGAAAGGCACGCAGCATAAAGGCTGCCTCCAAGGTGTCACCGGCAGCCTGTTTCAGGGCGAGAGCCGCAAGCTCGGGTGCGTACAGCGCCCCCTCACTCATGACCCGATCAACCGCCAGATACAATTGTTCCTGGATCTGCTTGACCATAAGCGGTGGTGAAGCACCCTTGGTCCGTTCATAAGCAAAGAGCCGACAGGCCTCTTCAATCGCTTCATTGCCGCCTTTAACCGCTACATATCCCATATCAATTCACTCCAATCTGCGACGAGCGAGGGATGCAGGCGATTCGCCCGTTTCGCCGCCGGACAAAAAACATGGCATCCACACCCAGGGGATACTCACTGTTCAAATCCTGTAGTCTGGATAATTCGCCGGCAGCGAGTCCGCTTATACGTAAAGAAATCCTGTTATCGACCCCTGGGCCCGACAGGACTATACCGCCGTCACCCTCACAGAGCCCATCTACCAGATAAAGAATGGTTGCGCCGCCATCCGGGTACTCCAAGCTGCCGACTTTGCACCCAGTCAAAGCGGCACTGTCGGCCAAATAGCCAATGATTATAAAATCGGCTTCTTCACATGACACCATTCGGCATTCGGTTTGGCGGACAAGATCTGATTCCAGGGCCGGGTCACCGACCACGGCAACACCCACCTCATTGTCAAGGAGACAGCGCAGGAGTTCGATTACGGCTGTTTCTTCTTTGTCGAATTCAGGCAAACGGTAGACCTTGCCGGGATGGCTCATTGCCGCAAGGATGGTTCTGAAGGTAATATGATCGTCGATGATTTTCTTTCTATGCATGGCTAAGCTCCCGGCATAAGATCAAAGTTGACTTTCGTTGCAGCTACCAGGGCAGCATGTTCCAACTGCCTGGTTTTCTGTAGGGTGGCTTCTTCCAGCAGGCAAGCACGTAGGTTTTTCTCTACCTGTGTTGCTTCAGGATAGCTGAATACCGCATCGGCCGCAGCCCGAGCGAGGGCACGGCGTGGAGCCTCGCCGAGAACCATACCGAAACCTTCATAACCGCAATAGATCACGCAGGCCTCCGTCACCAGGATTTCTCCCGGATAAAAAGCCGTCGCAAAGCTGTCATGGACCGCCAGCATCATAAGCCCGGTGCGGGGGGGAGTGCTGATCGTCAAATTCACATCGGCAAATAACTTCAACAGCAGTTCAACCCTGTCATCATCCATGGTATCGATCAAAGCCGTTAAATCAGTACCGTTCATATTTTCACCTCAAAATTCTTGTTTAAACAATCAGGTATACCGTCTTCTGATTGCAGCACTGGCACGATCAATAATGGCAACCGTGATCACAATAATGATCAGGATGGTGGTGACATCGTGGTTTTCATAACTTCGCAGTTTGTCAAAAAGGTAAATGCCTATCCCGCCGGCCCCGGTAAAACCGAGGATGGTGGCTGAGCGAACATCCGACTCCAGGCGGTACAGACTCATGGAGACAAAAAATGGGGTGATCTGCGGCACCACCGCATAGCAGAGTACCTTGATAAAGCCTGCGCCGGTGGCAGTCAGGGCATCGATGGGCTCTTGCTGTGCCGTCTCGATACCTTCTGAAAAAAGCTTAATCAGTACTCCGGAGGTATGGATGCCGAGAGCCAGGATGCCGGGCATCGGCCCAAGACCTACGGCCGAGACAAAAAGCAGGGCCCAGATAATTTCATTGATCGACCGGCTGAGGTTGGCAAAAAATCGTACTGAGACATAGATGCCGTTTTTCAGGAAGAGGGCCGATCCACGATTACCGGGAATGATAATATTAAGGGTATTCCTGGAAGCAAAAAACGACAGAGGGAAGGCAATAAGCACCGAAAGAATAAGGGCCAAAAAGGCCATCTGTACGGTTTCCAGCATGGAAAGCAGATATTTCACCAGGCTGCCTGTATGCAGGCTGGGTGGGAAAAATCCGCTGTCTTTGATTTCCGGGTTGCCGGCAATATAGGTGATCATATTGCCCCAACCGTCTAAGAGGAGAGGAACACTCATTTCCGTTGCCCGCCAACACCATGCCACCAGAATCAAGCCAACTGCCGTGACCATGATGTTATAAGGATGGAAAGGGTTGGTCCGGCGTTTTATTTCATCTATATGCATTGTCGGGAAGATTTCCTCGCACCCCACAAGAGGGTATAAGTACCTTAGAAATTCGTTACTAAAAAACAAGAAACGAATTTCTAAGGTACTGAAAGTCGCTTGCAGCTCCTTGTGAAAGGGGCGCAGTCGGTACCGGGTGGTGCCGACTGCGCGCTTGGGCTCACTTTTTGGCCAGTTGCTTTTTTACTTCAATCTGCTCGCGGATAGGATTGTAGGTCTTGTCTTCTACTTCGGTATAGCCTTGCAGTTTCAATTTCTTCAGACCCTCTTTGTCGTCGTAGGAAAGAAACGCCTCCTTCAGAGCCTTTTTCAGGCTATCCGGCAGGTCTTTGCGGCAGGCCATGGGTGAACCGGGAATCAGGTCGGAGGTCCACAGGATCTGGAAATCTTTGTCGGTCTCCCATGCTTTGCCATTGCCACGGGCGAGATCGAGATCGTTGGTTGAAGCAATGTCAATCTTGCCGGCTTTAATCGACAGGATAGAAGACTCGTGGCTACCGGAATAGATGACCTTGGAAAAATACTTCTCCGGATCAATCTTCATGGTTTTGACAAAATAGACGGTCGGCACCAAGGTGCCGCTGGTTGAGTTGGGATCGGTAAAGGCCCAGACCTTGCCCTTGGCCTGTTCCATATTGGTGATGGGTGAGCCTTTCTTAGTAATGATTACACCACGATAGCCTTTGGTGCCGTCTTCCGCGACTTCCATGGCCAGGGCCTCGGCACCGGCTCGGTCGGCTGCTTCGACATAGGATTTCGGGCCGAAATAGGCCACATCGACATGCTTAAACTGCATGGCGGTAATGACACCGGCATAGTCGGTTGAGACCTGGGTTTTTATCTCCAGGCCAAGTTTTTTCTCAAGGTATTTTGCAAGGTTGTCGAAACGTTCGGTGATATTGTCGGACGATTCGGTGGGAATGAGTCCGAGATTGAGTTGTTTTGGCCAATCGGCCGATGCCGCAAGGCTGCCTGCCGGAAGGCAGAGGGTTAAGGCCAGGCCGATCAGTGCGTTGAAAACTTTTCCCTTCATTTTTTCACCTTTTATTTATCATATGATTTTCATATGATTGAAGTTTAATCTGTTGACGCTGTGGGACAACAGATCGTGTAAAGCCGTCGAAAATCTTCCTCCGCCGGATGTAAGGGGATTGCAACATCAGGGGTGCGCCGCTGCCATCGCTTGCAGCGGCAACCGGGTGTATGGCACGCAGAAACAATCACCTGCTGGTAGCAGGGAATCATTTTTGTGATAAATTTGTGCAACTGTCGCAGCACAAAGTCCATCCGGTGGTCCGTCATAAACAATCCGCCCACCGTTGAGACCGATCACCCGGCTGCAGAATTCCCTTGCATAATCAAGCTGATGCAGGTTGGAGACGACCGTGATACCGTATTTTTCATTGGCATTTTTCAGGGTCTCCATAACATTACGGGCACTGACCGGATCAAGAGACGAAATGGGTTCGTCGGCCAGAATAATCTCGGGTTTTTGGGCAATGGCTCTGGCAATCGCCACCCGTTGTTTCTGGCCACCGGAAAGGCGGTCGCAACGGCTGAGTGCTTCCTGCTCAATGCCGACAACCTGCATGTACTCATATATTTCTGCATACTGATCGCCGCTGTAATGCCTGAATAATGCGGAAACCAGGGGTTTGCGATGCAGCATGCCGCTGGCGATGTTGTCAAAGACGCTGAGTCTTCCAACCAGGTTGAAGCCCTGGAAAATGACCCCGATTTTGGCGCGCAACGCCTTCAGATCATGGTGTTTGATAGTTTCGAGGTTTTTGCCAAGAACCCGCAAACGCCCGTCGATGATTGAAGTGGTGGCGTTTAGCCCCATGAGAAAAGTTGATTTTCCGACACCTGATGGGCCGATAATGCTAAGAAATTCCCCTTTCTTGATACTCAGATCGATACCCTGGATAACCCTTTTGCGGCTATACCCGAGTGTCAGATTTTCCGCTTTTATATGCCCCATTCTTCCTTGCCTCCCCCTGCCGGTTTAATAGTCTTCAGGCAATGCCGCCTTGTCATCTTTGTGATCGGTTTTGTGATACAAGATGATGTCCTTTTACAAAGAGCAGATTAGGAAACCATTTATTTTGCATAAGGAATAGGTGAGGATTCTTTTCCGAGAGGAAAGCAGCACAAAAGACATCCGGCATTTTGTTTCTTCACCGGCTGAGCAGAAGAGGGGTAAGCACCTGAGACTGTGGGAAAAGGCGAAAAATATTGGTTTATTAAGGACTTATATTGGGGAAAGCAACGGCGGGGGTATTTTCTTATAGAAATTTACCAAGAAAGTTATGAATGTATGGGCGTCCCCAAGTTTACGAGAAAATCTGAAATTGCGCTGACACGCACATTTTTTTCTATGGGGTATGTTCCTTTGATCGGCGCAATGATCCAAGCCTCGGTAATTTCCAGATCGTCAATGGCTTGCCAGAAACCCTTGCCTGGTTTTGGGGCGCTTGAAACCTTGCATTCCAGGGCAATTTTTCGCTGCCCCTTTTCCATGACCAGATCCAGTTCCACCCCTGTCGCCGTGCGGTAGAAAAAGTGGTGCCAGTCCGGTGTCGCGGCAATAATATTTTCCACAACAAAACCCTCCCATGAGGCCCCAAGAATGGGATGCCCCAGCAGATCGTTTTGTGTCTCAATATCCAGCAGGGCGTGTAAAAGACCACTGTCCCTCAGATAAATCTTAGGAGATTTTATCAGACGTTTTTTTATGTTGGCCTCATATGGCGGCAAGATGCGAAGGAGGAAAGTCTCGGCAAGAATATCGATATATTTGCGGACGGTGTGATGACTTGTCCCAAGAGAACCGCTGATTTTCGATGTATTTAAGTTTTGCCCATGGCTATGAGCGCACATTCGCCACAATCTTTCCATGGATTTTGCCGGAATGGCAAAGCCCAGTTGTGGGATATCGCGTTCCAGAAATGTGCGGATGAAATCCATGCGCCAGGCATGGCTGGCCTCAAGATCGGTAAGAAAACTTCGGGGAAAACCTCCTTGTAGCCACAGCGAGCGGAGTGCCGGTTCACCTACTTCATCGAGTTGGAACGGCGTCATTTCAAGATAACCGATTCTTCCCGCCAAGGACTCGCTGCTCTGTTGAATGAGATCCCGTGAGGCGGAGCCAAGGACCAGGAATCGGCCATTGCGGCCTTCCTCATCGATGGTGGAGCGGAGGAAAGTGAAAAGTTCCGGGGCGCGCTGGATTTCGTCGAGGCATATCAGTTTGTCATGATTGAGGGCAAAGAATGCCTCAGGGTCTCTCAGTTTGTTGAGATCGGAGCTTTTTTCAAGGTCAAGATACAGTCCATGCGTCATTGGTGAGATAAGTCGTTTCGCCAGTGTTGATTTTCCGCATTGTCTGGGGCCAAGCAGGGCCACGGCGGGCATCTGCTGGAGTCGCATGAGGATGTTGTCGGTCAGTGATCGTTGTATATAAGTTTGCATATTGGAATATTAACTTCCAATATGCAGATTTGCAAGAAATTCCTGAAGGAGGCTTTTCACTGGCAAATCATAGCCAATCTCACTACAATCAAACGCTGAACAGCCAACCCATAAAAAAACATATGAACGAGGAGCTCAGCCATCGAAACACGTCATCTACAAATTTTCGTTGCCGTATACCGGGAGAAGAGTTTCACCAAGGCCGCTGAACAACTCTACACCAGCCAGCCCACAGTCAGCGAGCACATTCAAAATCTTGAGGCGCGCCTCAACTGTCGCCTGTTTGATCGCCTCGGCCGATCGATCCTGCCGACCGTCGAGGCGGAGATGCTGTATCCGAGGGCTATGGCGATACTCGATGATCTGCGTCGACTCGAAGAGGACATCAATACCACCAGGCAGGGCATGTCGGGGGAGTTGATAATCGGTGCCAGCACCATTCCGGGCACCTATATGCTGCCGGCCGTTGCTGCTTCCTTCAAAAATGAGTTTCCGGGAATCTCTTTTGAGATCAGGATCAACGATTCGGCAAAGATCGTTGATGCGGTCGCCAACAGCGAGCTGCTTATCGGGGTAGTTGGAGCCAAGATACCCAGTGCCGGACTCCTCTTCCAGCCATTTGCCGAAGATGAACTGATCCTCGTCGCGACTGCCGCAAACCCATTGCCTGCCGCAATAACCATGGAAGAATTATATAGGCTGCCCTTCATCGTTCGCGAGAGGGGCTCCGGGACAAGAAAAAGCATCGAAGCTCTTCTTGGCCAGCAGCAACACGCACTCGACCGGTTCAATATCTGCGCAACCCTCGGTTCAAGCGCCTCGGTCAAGGAAGCTGTCAAGGCTGATCTTGGCGTTTCAATACTTTCTCGCCATGCCGTACAAGATGAATTAGCCAATGGGACAATTAAACACATTCAGGTGGCTGGACTGGTGATGAAAAGAAATTTTTATGTCGTGACTCCGCGGAAACGGACGCAGCCCAACCATTATCAGGTGTTCTTGCAAAAACTCTTAAATCCCTAGATGGTGGGTTGCGAGAGTTCTTATCAGATGTTCACACCCCTAATAATCCTTAGCCATCCCTGACTTGCCGCCATCTCGCGTGATCCGTCCAGTCCAGGGCAGAGGCTTCACCCCGACGCGGAGTTCAAGACCTTCAATACCCTGTGAATCCCTCGTCCAACGGAAGTGGCGTGCGAACCATGTATCTTTCTCCGAAAACGGCTCGTATTCCGCAATATGGTAATGCAACTGATTCCGGTCAAAGGGCACCGCATAGGCTGATCCGGCCACAAAGTGTAAGACCACCACGGCATAATCACTATCAACGACTTCGTTGTTGACCTCTCGGTTTCGGTTGCTGATAAAAGTATACTGCGTCCTTCCCGCTCGGTCATAAGGTACACGCCGTTGCAGCCGACAATGAGCGAGGGATGCGGTGCATCGTCCAGGATCAACGCAACCACGCTAAGAGTCGCGCATATGCGACTGTAAAGAGTCGCATAGAGTCGCAAGTTTGCCACCCTGTTGCCGAGTGATCGATGGCCCGGCATCGCTCATATTGTAATATATTATATTATTACAATATGATAAGAGACATAAATGATAAACATCGTCTAATGGCATTAAGTTTGCTTAATAAATACCATGAAATTGAAAAACATTGAGAAAAGAATAGCAATTACCGTCTGGGAAAATCGGATATCACCGGTCTTCGACTCTGCGCGGACCCTGCTTATAGCAGAGATCAAAGACAATGCTTTGGTGAGAACTTCATATTCGACCTTTGATTTTGACCGACCCTTAGAATTGTTGCAGATATTGCGTGCCGGGGAAGTCAGGATCATTGTCTGTGGTGCGATTTCCGAGGGGCCGGCCAACATGCTTCTGGACGCAGGTTTTGAAGTTATTTCTTTTATTGCAGGTGATGTCCACCGGGTGTTGGAGACTCTTGTTAAAGGTGATCAGCTTGGTGAAGATTTTAAGATGCCGGGCTGCGGCAAGAACATTTGTTGCCGGGGCAAGATTCGCCGCGGTCGTGAAATCGGTACGTTAATTGACAATAACCAACGGGGGAAAGGTCGTAAACGACGATCACCTCTGACTATAACTGAAACAGGTGATGACAACAAAGACAGTGCAACTTCCACGGAAATGTCCGTGCGATTGTCGGGAAAATCCTGAACACTGCCGAAAAAATCACTTTGCAACACGGAGGGAAGAAATATGCCTGGAATGAATGGAAAAGGTCCTTTAGGAAATGGTCCGCTGACCGGCGGACAGCGTGGTGTCTGCAACCAGAGTGGAACAGACAAGACTGATCAAGCCCAAGATGCCACAGTTGGAGTTGTACCGAGGCAAGGTCGGGGCTTGGGCCGATGCCAGGGTGGTGCTGGCCGAGGTGCTGGAAAAGGTCAAGGCAGAGGCCAGGGCAGAGGCGGTAATCGCTGACCGGCTATTGCTGCCACGACGAATGGGAATAGAAGAATACAACAATAACCGGCTGTCGCAACAAACGGCAGCCGGATTTTCATGGAGAAAATGTTTTTGAAAGTCTTACTTGTAGCAAAAGATATCACCCAATTTTCCGCGCTGGGAGTGAGGTTACAGCGCCAACAGGAGATGGACTTGGTGTCGGCGGTGGCTGGAAACGCAGGGCTCAGCCAGCTTAAAAGTCAGAAGATAGATCTGGTGATCGTCGACGAGCAGTTGGCTGATATGAGTGGTATTGCTTTTGTCAAACAACTCGTCCGGATTAATCCACTGGTCAATACGGCGATTGTCAGTGCGCTTACCGACGAAGAATTTCACGAGGCAACAGAAGGCCTTGGGGTATTGATGCAATTGCCTCCTCAACCACAGGAAAAGGACGCCGAGGCGCTGCTGGCCATCCTCGAAAAGATTGGTGCCCTCCTGCAACCCGCCCTGCCACAACTACAAAAGGCGGCCAAATCATGATCATCAGCGTAGCCAGCGGCAAGGGAGGAACCGGCAAAACCACTATCTCCGTCAACATGGCACTTGCTTTGGGTAGGGGGGTTGAACTACTCGATTGCGATGTCGAAGAACCCAATGCTCATCTTTTCCTCAAGCCGAAGATTGAACGAAGCGAAAAGGTCGAGGTCCCGATCCCTCTGGTGGATCTTGACAAGTGCACCTTTTGTAAAAAATGTTCGGATATATGCCGGTTCAATGCCTTGGCGGTGGTCGGCAAAAAGGTACTCGTTTTTCAGGAACTCTGTCACAGTTGTGGCGGCTGCATGGTAGTCTGTCCCGAAGGAGCTATAACTGAGACCGGTCGGGAGTTGGGATTCTTGAATTTTGGTGCACGGGATGGCATCGGTTTTATTAACGGACGACTACGAGTGGGTGAGGCCATGTCGCCACCGTTGATCAAACAGGTGCGGGCAGCAGCGAATCCGCGGCTCATCACCATCATTGATGCGCCTCCGGGAACTTCTTGTCCGGTAATCGCTGCCATGAACGGCGCCGATTTTATCCTCATGGTCACCGAACCAACCCCCTTTGGTCTCCATGACTTGAAACTGGCAGTCGAAGCGGTACGATTGCTCGGTATTCCCTGTGGTCTGGTGATCAATCGGGCCGATATCGGCGATCGCAAGGTGTTTGACTATGCAGAAAAAGAAAATCTCCCCATTTTGTTAACCATCCCCTTTGACCGTCGTATTGCCGAGGCTTACTCCCAGGGCAAGAACATCGTCGAAGAATTTCCTGAATGGCGACAGTGTTTCACGGAACTCTTTCGGAAAATCGAAGCAATAATCAACGAAAGAGGTGGGGCTCATGCGTGAAATAGTAATTATCAGCGGCAAGGGCGGTACCGGCAAAACCAGCCTGACTGCAGCTTTTGCCGCTCTGGCTAAAAACAGTGTCTTCTGTGACGCAGACGTTGATGCCGCCGACCTCCATCTGTTGATGCAACCCAAGGTTGTGCAACGGGCTGATTTTATGGGTGGCTGCAAAGCGGTTATTAGTCCGGATATTTGCACCAGTTGCGGTACCTGCAGAGAACTCTGCCGGTTTGACGCCATCAATGAGCAGTTTCAGGTTGACACCATCCGCTGTGAGGGCTGTGGTGTCTGTGTGGATTTTTGTCCGGCTCAGGCCATCCAATTTCCGGTGCAGCGCTGCGGCGAGTGGTATATCTCGAATACCAGGTTTGGTCCCATGGTCCATGCCCGGCTAGGTATTGCCGAGGAAAATTCCGGCAAACTTGTCAGTCTGGTCCGCAAGGAAGCCCGGCAGCTTGCAGAAAAAAAAGGTGCCGATTTAATCATAACCGACGGCCCTCCAGGCATTGGTTGTCCGGTCATCGCCTCCATCGGCGGGGCCACTGTTTTGGTGATCGTTGTCGAACCTACGGTTTCCGGTATCCATGATATGGAGCGGGTGGTCGATCTTGCCGCCCATTTCAAGGTTCCGGGAATGGTCTGTGTCAACAAGTTTGATCTCAACGTCGAGATGACTGAGACTATTGAGCAATTGGCACAGGAGCGTAACATGGCGGCACTTGGCCGGGTTTCATTTGATCCGGCCTTCACCCGGTCCATGGTTGAAGGCAAAACCTTGTTCGAATATGGCAAGCCGACTGCAACCTGGCAACAGGTCCGCGACATCTGGACCCACATCATCAACTCACCTTCCATGAATACCTTAGGTATCGTGGATCTCAAATCAACAATTCAATAATCACGGAGAAAGATGCAAATGACTATGGTACGAGTAGCAATCCCTTCCGAGGGTAACGGTGGTTTAGACGGCAAACGGGCAGGACATTTCGGACATTGCGATGTCTTCACCTGTTTTGATGTCGAAGACGGACTGATCAAAGAGATTACCATTCTCGCCAATAAGGAACATGTGCAGGGTGGCTGTATGGTGCCGGTTAATCTGCTGGCTGAGGCCGGGGTCAACGCCCTGGTGGTCGGCGGCATCGGCATGCGACCTCTCATGGGGTTCAAGCAGGTCGGCATCGAGGTGTACCATGATGGCGAACGGATGGACA
>JAABQY010000060.1 GCA_011391225.1 Desulfobulbaceae bacterium
GGTGAGGGAAATCCATCAGGCCGAACTTCAGCCGGGCGAAGATGAGGTGCTGGGAGCTGAGAAGAAGCGACTGAAGAATGCCCAAGCTCTTATTAAAGTCAGCCAGGAAAGCTGCCGACTTCTTGGCAGCGACCTCCTCAATGGCTTGACCCAACTGCGGCAAAATATGGGGCAAATGGTGGTCCTTGATCCAGGCGCGGCCAAGCTTGCCGAAGATGTCAGCGGCTACACCTTTCTGGTTGAGGATTATATCAGCCTGCTCAGGGAGTATCGCGACGGCCTTGAGGACGATCCTTATCGTCTTGATCAGGTCAATGAGCGCCTTGATCTTGTTCAGCAATTAAAAAGAAAATACGGCGAAACCATTGAAGAAATTCTCAGCTTTACGGATAAATGTGAGGCTGAAATACTCCATTTTGAAAACATGGATAAAACCATTGCCGGGCTTCTTGGCGAAGTGCAAACTCTTGAAAAAAAGATGGTGGAACAAGCTGGGCAGCTTTCTCAAAGGCGGCGGCAGACTGGGCGAGAAATGGAGAAGGCGATGGCGAAAGAACTGGCTTCCCTGTCATTTGACCGTGCCGGTTTTGTTGTGAATTGGCGCGAGGTGGAAGAAGTCCCTGAAAAAATGAGAGCAAGTGGCTGGGACCGTGGAGAATTCTATTTTTCCCCCAATCCTGGCGAACCGGCAAAGCCTTTGGCGAAAATTGCCTCCGGCGGAGAATTGTCGCGCCTCATGCTGGCGATGAAATGCCTTCTCGCTAAAAAAGATATGGTCGACACGGTCATCTTTGATGAGGTCGATGCCGGAATTGGTGGTCAGGCAGCCGAGGCGGTGGCGCAAAAGATCCAGGAACTGGCCGGCCATCACCAGGTCTTTTGTATTACCCATTTGCCGCAGATCGCCGCCCGAGGGATGCAGCACTTCCAGGTGTCAAAAACAGTAGAAAACGGCCGGACCCAATCGGCGGTCAGTCGTCTTTTACCTGAAGCACGGGTGCGGGAATTGGCAAGAATGCTTGCCGGTGACTCGGCAACCGCTCAGACCCACGCCTTTGCCGAAGAATTGCTGTTAAAGGGAGGAGCTTCGGCATGACGCACATTAAGGCCCTGGCCCTTTTTTCCGGGGGGCTCGATTCCATTCTCGCAGCGCGGCTGATTATGGAGCAGGGCGTAGAAGTGGAGGCAGTTCAGTTTGTTACCCCTTTCTTTAACTACGATCTCCTCGATGATGTCGAAGGGCATGCAGAACGGACATACCGCAAGTACGGGATTAAGGTAATTCTTGAAGATATCAGCTCCGGCTACCTTCAACTGTTGCATAACCCGGTGCATGGTTTCGGCAAAAATTTCAATCCCTGCATCGATTGCAAAATTTTCATGTTTTCCCGGGCGAAGGAGATGCTTGTCGAGCGTGGGGCAGCGTTCCTCATTTCCGGGGAAGTCCTGGGGCAGCGACCGATGTCCCAGCGCCGGGACACCTTGAATGTCATCGAGCGTGATTCGGGCACCAGGTCTCTTCTCCTCCGCCCGCTGAGTGCCCAGTTACTCAATGAAACTCTGCCGGAACTCCAGGGGTGGGTGGATCGCAGCAAGCTGTTGGGGTTCAGCAGGCGAGGACGTTCTGCCCAGATTGCCATGGCGGCACGTTATGGGATCACAGATTATCCCGCCCCGGCGGGAGGCTGCACTCTTGCCGATCCAATTCTCGGCCGCCGTATCGAACAACTCTATTCAACCGATTCAGCGCGGCAAGGGTCAGAGATCACTGCCGCTGATATTCGTTTGCTTCTTGTGGGCAGACAACTCATTCTGCCGGGTGGCGGCTGGCTGATTATGGGTCGAGATGAGGGAGAAAACAATGCCTTGGCAAAACTTGTCGGGGAAGATGATGCCTTGTTGCTGATGGAGGGTTGGCCTGGGCCGACCGCAGTACTGAGAAGAATTGGCAGCCACCAATCTTCAGACGCCGACGTTCAAACAGCGTTCAATTTTGCCGCTGCCCTGATTGTCCGCTACGGCAGAAAACTGCCGGCCGGTAGGACTTTCGGCGAGGTCACCTGCACCTTTGGCGGCAATCGCATTCTGCTGTGTGCCGCACCTCTTGCCGATGATACATTTGGAACTTCCGCGCTAATATAACAATCCAACAGACACTCCGGACAATACCCGACTAGGCGGCAAAGAGCTGCTCGATAACCTGCAAATATGCCTCGATATTTCCGCTTTTAAGTATTTTCTTTTCAAATTTTTCCTTTCCCGGAAAGGAAAAAATGAGATATGCCCAAAGCTGTTTGACCCGACCGAGGATGTGGGAGGGGCCTGATAACCTTTGTTGGTAGCGATCAAAAAGATCGAGGTGAAAGGCGTAAAGACGTCTCTTCCTTTGTTCCGGGGAGGCGGTCGGCAAACCCTTGATTTCTTCGGCCAGAAATGGGTTGGCAAGTGCCCCCCGGCCGATCATCCAGCCGCCAATGGTTGGGAAACGGGCGGCAAGAAGGTTGAAGGCGGCAAGGTTGGTAATATCTCCGTTATAGACCAGGGGATGGCGGCTGAGTTTCTGGCAGACGGCAAAACCATCGGGGTCGGTATTACCCTTGTAGAGTTGTTTGCCGAGCCGAGTGTGGATGATAATCTCTTTCAATGGAAAACGGTCGAGTTGCGGCAAAAGAATAGCCAGCTCCGACCGGTCATAATATCCGAGCCGGGTCTTGATCGACAATTCAACGTCCAGTTGCGGCAGTACCTGGTCGAGGATCTCAAGTATCATCTCCGGGTAGGGCAGGAGGCCGGAACCTCTTTTCTTGCGGGCCACCATCGGGGCCGGGCAACCGAGGTTCCAGTTGATGTGGCTGTAGCCCAAACCGGCAAGACGATTGGCCAGGACTACAAAGGCCTCGGGATCGGTGTGCAGCAGCTGGGGAACAATCGGCCACCCCACGTTGCACTGGGGGAGCACGTCCTTGAGCATGGCGTCCTCATAGAGAGATTTCCTCTGCGGGTTTATGAACGGCGTCACGGATGCATCAAAGCCTCTAAAGTGATCATGCAGAGTGTCGCGGAACAGGGAGTCGGTGAGACCGCGGATGGGCGCCAGGTAGAGAAAGGGTTTGGTGTCGGACATGGGTTTCTTCTGGAAATGGCGAGGAGCTGTCTTTTTTCGCCTGGATATGGTATCTTTACCTACCCCGTCGGGGAGGTTTATGGATTCTTTGAGATACCCGTGAATCGTTCGGGAAATGACTATAGTAAAGTGCAAAAGGAAAGGGAAGAATGCATTGTTTGGCGCCAGACAATTTGCGAGAATTGCGGGGGAATGCTTCTCCTCAGGTGGTGCATGCACTGTTAAGGATAGCCGACAGAACCGACGCCGCGCTCTATCTGGTCGGCGGGACGGTGCGCGACTGGTTGCTTGGACGCACGGCTTGTGATATTGATATCGCAGCCCCTTGTTCTGCCGGTGTGTTGGCAAAACAATTACTCGTAGAACTCGGCGGCGGGACCCTCGTGGATCTTTCCGGTCCGGAGGATGAAGCCGTTCGGGTGGTATGGCGCAATGAGAGTGTTGATTTTGCGACCTTTCGTGCCGGGGCCACAATCATTGAAGAGGATCTGCAGCGCCGAGACTTTACCGTCAATGCCATGGCGGTACCACTTGCCGCCCTCTGGTCTGACGGAGAACCGTCTTGTTTTCTTGATCCGACTGGCGGTCTGGCGGATCTTCGCGATGGAAGGATAAGGCATTGTCCCGGCGCCTTTGTCGCCGACCCGCTACGCATGCTACGCGGCTATCGGCTGAGTGCAACGCTCGGATTTTGTCTGGTCGACAAAACCCGGGAAGAGGTGAGGAAACACGCAGCGCGTATTACCGATTCTGCGGCAGAACGGATCGGCTATGAACTGCGGATGATTTTTAATTCGCCTCGGGCTGCCCTCGTCCTGCAAGCCATGGACGAGGATGGACTACTGGCGCTACTCTTGCCGGAACTCTACCAATGCGCAGGTGTTGAGCAGCCGGAATTTCATCACCTCGACGTTCTCGGTCACAGTTTTCTTGCCCTTTCGACCATGGAAGAAATTCTTGCTGAGCCGCAGCGGTTTTACCCGAGCCGCATTGAAGAAATTAGCAAATATCTGCAACAGGAGCATGCTCTTCCCTGCCTTAAATGGGCGGCGTTGTTGCATGATATTGGAAAATCGGCGACAAGGGATGTGCAAGCCGGCAACAATGGCCGTGTGACTTTTTATCGGCATGACGAGAAGGGCGTTCAGATTTTTCGGGAATTTGCCGAGGGCAGCCGCTGGAGCAAAGCGGATATCGAGCGCACTGGCGGTCTCATCGCTATGCATATGCATCCGTTTCACCTGTGTAATGTGTCGCGCGAAGGTAAAATCACCAGGAGGGCTGCCTTGAATCTTTGTCGTCGTGCCGGCCCGGATCTGCCCGGGCTTTTTCTTCTGGCGATGGCTGACAGCATGGCCAGCCTTGGGGAAAAGAAGCCGGAGCATATGGAAGAGGAGCTGGTCGAGCTGTTCGACTCCGTGCAGAAGGTCTATGATGACCACATTCAGCCGGTGCTTTTTGGGCCGCGCTTGCTAACTGGCAAGGATCTTATCAAGGAATTTGCCTTAGTGCCCGGACCGCTTTTCGCGACGCTGCTTGAAGAACTGGAAGTGGCCAGGGTAGAAGGGAAAGTGACGGATCGGCAGACGGCGCTGGCCTTTGTTGCCGCATATTTGCAGACGCTTACAGTGAACCATCCGACCTCATCATGAGGAGCGCGGCGACAACCGGAATTCGCCTTGTCAAAGAATAATAAATGGACTAAAACGTGCGTAAAATAAACGACTACTATTCAAAAAAAGCAAAAAAAGAGAAATATCCGGCTCGTTCAATCTATAAACTGGAAGAGGTCCAGCAGAGATTTAAGTTCCTTTCCCGGGGTGACAGCGTCCTCGATCTTGGATGCTTTCCGGGCAGTTGGTCGCTTTATGCGGCCGAGGTGGTTGGTCCGAAGGGCATAGTTGTCGGGGTTGACCTCCTGCAGGCGGATGAGGTGGCAAGACCGGGAGGGGCTATGATTCATTGGCTGTGCCAGGACATCATGATGCCGGAATTGCTTGTCGCGGTACGGCAGTTTCGGCCGGCCTTTCGGGTGTTGATCTCCGATCTGGCCCCCAAGACCACCGGCAGCAGATGGGCGGATGCCCAGCAGTCGCTGATCTTGGTACGGCACACCCTGGCGCTGGCCGAAGAGTTGCTGCTGAACAAAGGGCATTATCTCTGCAAGGTTTTTCAGAGTGAGGATTTTCCGGAATTTGTAGGTGAGATGAAGAAGCGCTTTGCGATGGTAAAGGTACAAAAGCCGAAAAGTTCCCGTATCGAGAGCCGAGAAGTTTTTGTTTTGGGAATGGGCTATTTCAAATCGGTTCCCGAAAAAGAGTTGCAGACCGGGAATATAATATAACCAAAAAAATAATAGGTATGCTCTATGTCTGGACATTCTAAGTGGTCAACAATTAAAAGAAAAAAAGGGGCAATTGATGCCAAAAGAGGGAAGATATTCACCCGCCTGATTAAGGAAATCACCGTTGCCGCAAGGGCCGGTGGCGGAGACCCGGAGGGAAATCCACGACTAAGAACAGCAGTGGCCACGGCCAAGACCGAAAATATGCCCAAGGACAATATCGCTCGGGCGATAAAAAAGGGAACCGGTGAGATCGCCGGTGAAATATATGACGAGATCATGTACGAAGGCTACGGTCCAGGTGGAGTTGCTATTTTGGTTGAATGTATGACCGACAACCGTAACCGGACGGTCGCTGATGTGCGACACTTCTTTGCCAAAAGTAACGGTAACCTCGGCGAATCCGGCTGCGTGTCCTGGATGTTTGAGAAAAAAGGTTTGATCCTCATTGAAAAAAAGCTCACCACCGAAGAAAAATTGATGGATATGGCCCTTGAGGCCGGAGCCGATGATGTGGTTGAGGAAGAAACCGAGTTTCAGGTGCATACCTCGCCCGAGGGGTTCGAAAACGTCCGGGCCTCACTCGAAGCGGGTGGACTGATTTTCATTGATGCCTCGGTGTCGATGATTCCGAAGACGACCGTTGAGGTCACCGACGAAAAAATTGCCAAGTCACTTATCAAGCTCATGGAGAATCTTGAGGATCATGAGGATGTTCAAAACATTTCTTCAAATTTTGACATTGATGATTCTTTAATGGAGCAACTGTCCTAACCGGCAGGGAAAGTGGCAAGAATCATCGGGATTGATCCGGGAAGCAGGGTAACCGGATATGGGATTATTGATGCCAATCGCGGACGACTGGAGTTTGTTGTTTGTGGTGTCATCAAGACCACCAAGGATCAATCGTTTTCCTATCGGCTCAATGAGATTTTCGAGGGCCTGAATGAAGTCGTTCAGGTCCACCAACCGACCGTTGCGGCAGTTGAAGAGGTTTTTCTTGCATCCAATCCGCGCTCTGCAATCAAACTCGGCCATGCCCGAGGGGCCGCGGTGGTAGCCGTCATGCAAAATGGGCTGGCGGTGCATGATTATAGTCCACGGGCGATCAAGCGGGCGGTTGCCGGTTACGGCCAGGCAGGAAAGGAGCAGGTACAGCACATGGTGCAGGTGCTACTGGGGCTTTCCGGCAAACCGAGCCCGGACGCCGCCGACGCACTGGCCGTTGCCATTTGCCATGCAAATCAGATTCAGGTCTAATATCCCATGATTGCCACCTTAACAGGCAGGATTCTCGCAAAAAGTGCCGATCGAGCAATTGTCGATGTCGGCGGAGTCGGTTATGAGGTGTTTCTGGCAACCGATGCTGTTGCCCGGGTGCCGGAAAAAGGCCGGGAGGTATTTCTCCATATCCATACCAATGTTCGTGAGGATGCCATTACGCTCTTCGGCTTTATCGAAGAGGAGGAAAAAGAGCTTTTTCTCATCCTTCGCACCGTCACTGGTATCGGACCAAAGCTGGCCCTGGCGATGCTGTCGGGGATGCGTGTGGTTGAGATCTGCCAGGCAATTCTTGCCGGAGACCTTAAGCGACTGACCATGCTGCCCGGAGTCGGCAAAAAAACCGCAGAGCGGATTTGCGTCGAGCTGAAAGAAAAAGTTGCTCATTTAAGCAGTGGTACACTGCCTTTTTCTGCAGAAGGCCAAGGTGTAATGGTGGTTGCAGGTTCGGTTGTCGCCGATGCCCTGTCGGCCTTGACCAATCTTGGTTATCCTGATCCTGTGGCCAGAAAAGCCCTTGAGGCGGTGAAAAGACAACAGGGCGAAGCAGCCTTTGCCCAGATACGCATCGAAATTCTTATCCGGGAGGCTCTGCGGGCACTGGCATGAACATCGAAGAAGATATCACCGCAGACAACCGTCTGGTCAATCCGCAACCCCAGGTGCGCGAACCGGCAACCGACAATGCTCTCAGGCCGCAGAGGCTTTCCGAATACATCGGCCAGGAACAGGTGCGCAAGAGCCTGGCGATCTTCATCCAGGCAGCCCTTGGTCGCCGCGAACCTCTCGATCATGTGCTTTTCCATGGTTTTCCAGGACTTGGCAAGACTACTCTCTGTTATATCATAGCGAACGAGATGGGCGCGGGGATAAAGGTGACCTCAGGTCCGGTCATTGAAAAACAGGGTGATTTGGCGGCCATTCTTACCAGTCTCCAGGAGGGTGACGTCCTTTTTATTGATGAAATCCATCGCTTAAACCATGTGGTGGAAGAGATCCTCTATCCGGCCATGGAGGATTTTCAACTCGACCTGATCATCGGCCAGGGGCCTGGTGCCAGGTCGGTCAAGATGGATCTGCCGAAATTCACCCTGGTCGGGGCGACAACCCGCACTGGTCTCCTGACACCACCCCTTCGAGACCGCTTTGGCGTTGTTTTGCGCCTCGATTTTTATACTCCTGAGGAACTGGTGATCATTGTTCAGCGGTCGGCGAGGATTCTCGGCATGAATATCGATCCAGCCGGGGCACTGGAACTGGGCAGACGTTCGCGTGGCACCCCGAGAATTGCCAATCGATTGCTGCGGCGGGTCCGTGATTTTGCCGAAGTTGGCGGTCATGCAGTGGTTAATGTTACGGTTGCCAACGAGGCACTCAATCTTCTCGGAGTTGATCAGTTTGGCCTCGATGATATGGATAGAAGGGTGATGCTCACCATTATTGATAAATTTGAGGGTGGACCAATCGGTCTTGAGACTCTGGCGACGGTTGTCTGTGAAGAAAAGAACACCCTTGAAGACGTCTATGAACCGTTTCTCATTCAGTCGGGCTTTTTGCAAAGAACCCCGCGCGGTAGAATAGCCACCACAAGGGCGTATGAGCATTTTGGGCGAAAGGTTCCCAGGCAGGCAGCCACACAGCAGTCTCTTTTCGAGGAATGGAAGAGAGATAACAATGAGGTCCCCTGATAAGGAGGATACGAGTATGCGCAGAACAGTTTCAGATATCAGATCGATGAAAACGGAAGGGAAGAAGATTTCCATGCTCACTGCTTACGATGCTTCAATGGCTCGTTTGTTGGAAAGTTGCGGGGTTGTAGACATGTTTCTGGTTGGCGACTCTCTGGGAATGGTAATGCTCGGTTATGATTCCACTGTGCCGGTAACCATGGAGGAAATGCTCCATCATGCCAAAGCGGTTCGGCGTGGGGCCCCCGACGCCTTTATCGTTGGCGACATGCCCTTTGGAGCCTATCAAACCAGTGCACGGGACGCCGTTTTCAACGGCATGCGTTTTATGAAGGAAGCCGGCTGCGATGCCGTCAAACTCGAAGGCGGCTTGGTGATGTGCGGAGTCGTCCGGGCCTTGGTTGATGCCGGGATATCGGTCATGGCCCATATCGGCCTGACGCCGCAGACCGCCGGGCAACTGGGTGGCTATAAGGTGCAAGGCAAAGGGCTCGACGCCGCCAGGAGACTCTTGGCGGAAGCAAGGGGACTCGAAGAGGCAGGGGCCTTTGCGGTGGTTATGGAGTGCATTCCTTCGGGACTGGCTCAGGTTATTAGCAGGGGTATTAGCATTCCAACCATCGGTATCGGGGCTGGTGTGCATTGCGACGGGCAGGTGCTGGTTACCCACGATCTGCTCGGCATGTTCGACAAGTTTATTCCAAAATTTGTAAAGAAATTTAGTAATCTGTCGCCGATTATTAAAAGGAGCATTGAGGAGTATGGTGCTGAAGTGAAGGCCGGTTCTTTTCCAGGGCCGGAACACGGGTTCGCTGATCAAGGAGATTATTCTCAGTTACTAAATGAATAAATACTATATTTTCTATGGCTTGGACAGAAATGAAGGGGTAACTGCGGTGATTGCAGTTGCCCCTTCTTCTTTTTCATTCATATTTCCATCCCCACCTTTCCCCACATCTCCAAAAGTCCATATTTACTAACCTTCGCTTAAGTATTCTGAAATTCGAGTAAATATTTGCTGAGTGCGCTGTTAGACAGTTTCCGCGTGTTGGGGCTGTCGTCGACAAGATTCCTTGATTGCAACCCTATGTAGTTTAAATTTATATTCTATACACTACATGTTGTGTGTTTTTATCCTTTGTCTGAGTCGTTTATCATGTCGAAGTTAATCGAATTTTTCTCTTGACAGCGTATCCTAGCATGATATAAATGGTGGGGTAAGGTGGGTGAATGGGGATGGTGAGTGGCCGATTGTAGGGGATTCTGGGGGCTGAGGGTGATCAACAACAGATTTCGGAGCAGGACGGAACACACCTTGGATGCGAAGGGGAGATTGAATTTCCCCAGTCGTTTTCGTGAGGTGTTGCGTCAAAGCGGCTCAGAAAATCTGATGTTGGTGCCGTGGGGCAATCATCTTCGCGCCTATCCGGTACCCGAGTGGGAAGCTCTGGAGACAAAGTTGTTGACCCAGGGTGGAGAAAACAACGTTTCGAGTTTTTTCCGTTACGTGGTTGGGGGGGTGGTTGAATGTTCCATCGACAAGCAGGGACGAATCCTCATTCCGCCCGACCTGCGCAACGACCTGAAGCTGGGCAAGGATGTGACCGTGACCGGCATGCTCGATTGGGTTGAGATCTGGGATAGAGAGGCCTGGATTGCTGAAACCAAGGCTACCCGTGATAACTTTGCGGCGCATGAAGCGAGTCTGTCGAGGATGGGGATTATCTCGTGACAGACGTATGCCCGGCGGAGCAGATTCATTGCTCTGTGCTCCTAGAAGAGTGCATGCATTTTCTCAAGCCAGAAGCTGGGCGAGTGTATGTCGATGGCACTTTGGGATTGGGGGGGCACAGTGCGGAAATCCTGTCGCGATCCGCTCCCGATGGAAGGGTAGTAGCCTTTGAGTGGGATGACAAGGCCCTTCGTTGCAGTGCCGAGCGGTTGCTGGAGTTTTCTGATAGATTGACAATTATTAGACGTAATTTCGCTCAGTTATCGATAGGTCTTGAAGAGGCGGGGGTCAAGGGGATAGACGGCCTGTTGATTGACATAGGGCTATCGTCCCTGCAGCTCGATAAAGGGGGAGATCGAGGTTTCAGTTTTCAACGGGATGAGACTCTTGATATGCGCATGGATAGCCGAAACCCAACCTCAGCCCAGGAAATTCTTGCAACATGTTCGGAGAAGGAACTGGCGGATATCTTTTACTACTACGGTGAAGAGATCCAAGCCCGACCGATTGCCTCGGCAATCGTCAATTACCGCGAAAAAGAGAGTATTTCCAGCACCAAGCAGTTGGTTTCGATAATAGCCAAGGCGGTTCCGAAGCGTTTTCATCCGAAAAAAATCCATGTGGCCACGAAAGCCTTTCAGGCCCTGAGGATTGCCGTGAACACGGAGCTGGAAAATTTGGCCAAGATACTCGATGACGCCGCCCTTTTTCTCAATCCGGGAGCAAGATTTTGTGTGATTTCCTTTCACTCTCTTGAGGATCGGATTGTGAAAAGAAAGTTTAAAAATAATGAGATGCTGGAAGTACTGACCGGAAAACCGGTAATCCCGTCTTCGGCGGAAATAGCTATGAACGTCAGGTCGCGCAGTGCCCGGTTGAGGGTTGCGGAGAAAAGAATTTGAAAGACTCTTGGGGGGGAAAATCATGAATTTTCACAATACTACGCAGGTATCATATCTCAGGAATGTAACGGGCCTTGGGGTGCGGCAACAGTTGCAATCAAGAGGTGTCTTTGATCTGCCGGGCGGACTGGTTCTATGGAAAGCCGTGGGGACAATAATGCTGTTTATGTTGCCTTTTGTTTTGGCGGTAAACATGTTTTTGGCCTCAGCGGTGAATGATGTCGAGCGGTCGCTTGTAGCAGTTGACAATCAACGCCATGAGCTTATGGACAAAAACATTGGTTTGTTGGCGCAAAAAGCTCGCCTCTATGCACCCGAGCGTGTAAGTCAGATGGCTGGAGATAAATTGTCTCTCTATGCTGCTTTACCAGGCCAGGTCGAGCGTATTAACTGAAGAAAGGAAGCATTCCCACTGGGGAGCATTTTGGAATTATTGGCCATATGTAACTCTTTCTCAAGGCTTGTTATCTTCCCCAAAGGGAAATAAAAAATGAACGCTGTTCTCCACTGGATTGCACTGGCCAAGTTATTCTCTTAACAACGGCTTTCTTCGTACACTATGAATAATCAGTCCCGCCTGAGAGTGCAAAATCGGAAGAGGGGTTGGCGGATCTGTTGGTATTTTTTGCTTTTTGCGGCCGTTGGACTTGCCTCCTGGCAGTTAGATCTGAAATTTGGAGTTGTCTCTTACCTTAAGGGATTGATGGACTCGGCGACATCGTTTGAAGCCGCAGGCAGTTTTCCGCGTGGAACAATTTATGACAGAAACCTTAAGCAACTCGCCGTAACGCTCGACAGGGTTTCGGTATATGCCAGAGCGCAGGAGTTGAAAGCAATTCCGGCTACCGTCAAAGTGCTTGGAGAAATACTGTCCCTTGACGAAAAAGAGCTTCAGCAAAAGTTGGAAGGTGGTTCATTGCGGGTTTGGCTTGCCGAGGATATCAGCCTTGAGCAGGAGATAGCCATTAAAAGCAAGAGACTCTCCGGTGTTTACCTGGAGAAAAAAGAGAAAAGATTCTATCCCAATGGCGCTCAGGCGGCACATCTGATCGGCTACGCCGAAAATGGTATAGGCCTGGCCGGTATAGAACACTATTATGATAGACTCTTGGCGAGTCGGAAACGACCAGCTGAGGAACAAGCCCGCCTCAATTCCCCCCAAGATATTGTTCTCACTCTTGATCTGAAGATTCAAGACATACTCGACAAATTGATCGAGGATATTGCAAAACACCAAAAAGTCCGACATGCAATGGCCTATATCATGGAAGGCCGCACTGGAGAAGTCATCGGGGGAAGCCAGTTACCTGGTTTCGATCCGAATAATTTTACCAAGTATTCCCAGGAGGTACTTGCTAATCGCTTTGTCGTACCTGTCCTCTTACCGGACAAATTTCGTTCTTTTCTGCGGGATGTGGCATTGTTGCATGGTGAGGATACTCGGGAGCCCATACGCCTTCCCTGGAGTTTAAGATCCAGTGTCGGTAATCTCGGCAGTCAGTTGCGGTTGTGGGAGTGGCTTGGATTGAACGACAAACCCCTGACCGATTTTCACATGTCGATGCTTGCAGGCGAAAAACTGGAAAGTGATCAGCAAGCGGTACGACCTCAAGCACCATTTCTTGAGATGGTGCCCGAGCATGCGACTCCTTTTAATATCCTTACGGCAATTTCCGTTCTCCAGAATGAAGGGAAATCCGTCCGGCCTTTTGCGGTGCAAAAGGATGCGGGTGGCGAATCGGGGCTAGATGTCTCTATGACTGACCGAGGTGCTGGGGAGCGAAGTGGTGACAAAAACTTTTTCAATCTTCATGATAGCACGGAACTTTTTCGCAGCCAGGCAAGGCAGGGACTTTCTAATTCATATTTTTTCCGAGACGAGGTTCCTGTAACGATACATAAAGGTACTTCGAGCCTGTTGCTGGTGAACGAATTGCTGCTGGTAACTATCCCGGCAGGAGGCAATGATTTAAATTTACTGATAATGGTAGAGCGGGAGCCGGATGAGCCGAATCTTAAAACCGGGAAAATGGCGATGACTCTTGAACAAATTGTTGAAGAAAAGGTAGAGAGAATTTCTGTATTACAGCAGGTTGCAAAGACTGTAGCCGATGTAGTTGAGGCCCAATTGTCCGAGGACGGCAACTATCAGGGGGAAAAGAGCCAATCGCAAGGAGTTCATAACGGTGCGGATGTAAAGGCCAAGGATCACCCTAGGCTTGTTGTTATGCCGGATCTTATGGGGCAGAGCCTTAGAAAAAGTCTCCGCCTTCTTCAGGGTATTTACTTGAAGATCAGTATTCGCGGAACTGGGAAGGTCGTTTCCCAAAAACCTGCACCCGGAACGCCTTTGAAGGGAGTAAGTGAGTGTATGCTTATTCTTGAAAAAGGTGAAGACGTGGTCCCGGAAAAACTTTCGAAAGGCATGTCAGTCAAAAAGTAAGGGACCGGATAAACTCCGGACAATGAACACATTTTTTTCGGGGGTAGTTATCCATGTCGTCACGTCGGTCGCATCCAACACTTGCCTCCCTTCTCTTGGACCTGGATTGTCGGATACTCAGTGCTCCCAGTGAAACGTCCCAAGGTGAATTGCAAATCACCACTATAACATCCGACTCCCGTAGAGTCTCTTCCGGGGCACTTTTTGTAGCGCTTTCAGGTGTTGAAAGCAATGGTCACGATTATCTCGAAAAAGCAGTAGCGAGTGGTTGTGTCGCTTTGCTCTGTGAAGCTGGGCAAGTCAGTGAGACTCGGCTCAAGAAACTCAATGCCGTAGTTGTCGAGGTAGCGAACAGCCGTATTGCTTATGCTGTGGTTTCTGCCAATTATTTCCATCGACCGGCGGAGAGACTCTCCTGCATTGGCGTCACTGGGACCAACGGTAAAACCACCATCACCTATCTGCTTGAACAAATTTTTTTTCAAAACGGTTGGAATGTCGGAGTTATAGGTACTGTAAATAACCGCTACACCTTAAAAAACGGTGTTGAAAAGCTGCTCGGCACCCGGTTTACCACCCCCGAAGCATTCGTTCTGCAACAGGTGCTGAGGGAAATGGTCGATGTCGGAGTCGATCATGTGATTATGGAGGTATCGTCGCATGCTTTGGATCAAGCACGGATAGGAGGCATTGTCTTTGACGTTGCCGCATTCACCAATCTGACCCGCGATCACCTTGATTACCATCGCGATATGTCAGCCTATTTCCAGGCTAAGACGAAACTCTTCAGCGAATACCTGAAATCGGGTGGGACAGCCGTGTTGCCGGTACCAAAAGATGAAAGCGACAGCTGGAGCTGGTTGCAGCCGCTTCATGATCTGTGCACTAGGTCCGGGAAAAGGATTATTGGTTGGGGAGAAAATGAACGGGCCGAGGTGCGCCTGAAGAGTTTTACGTCAGGCCTTGATCGTACTGATCTGGAGATTGAGACACCTTCCGGAGTGCAGACTCTTGTAAGCCCGCTTGTCGGCAGCTTTAATGTCGAGAATATCCTTACCGTTTTTGGTGTTTGCCTGGCAATGTCCATTGATGAAAAATTGATCTGCAAGGAGTTAAGCAGGGCGAATGGAGCTCCCGGCAGATTGGAAAGGGTGTCCGTCGGATCGGCCTGGAATTCGCGGGGGCCGTTGGTATTAGTCGATTACGCCCATACCCCTGACGCCCTGGAGAAGGTGCTGTTGACTGCCAGGGCCTTGCCTCACCGCGAGCTTTTCTGTGTTTTTGGCTGTGGTGGTGACAGGGATATTGGTAAACGCCCTCTGATGGGTGAAATAGCGGCACGGTTATGCGAAGTCGTCGTGGTTACCGACGACAATCCTCGAACCGAGGATCCCGACAAAATCGTTGCCCAAGTCATTGCCGGAATCGTTCCGGTTTTCGGAGCGGTAAAAAGCAGCCAATGGCTGGCACTTCGAGGTTTGAAAGAACGTGGCTATGCGGCTATCAGGGACCGAAAAAGTGCTATTGAACTGGCAATCAGGGCGGCAGGACCGGAAGATATTATCGTCATCGCCGGCAAAGGGCATGAAACCTATCAGTTGACCCTCCAGGGTAAGCGATTTTTTGATGATCGGATGGAGGCAAAAAACGCCCTTTTGTCATGGACCGATGAGCTGGTTGCTACGGCCGTCGGTGGCACTTTGCAGTCTCGCGCGAAGGGCCGAGGTTTGCTG
>JAABQY010000006.1 GCA_011391225.1 Desulfobulbaceae bacterium
AAGGAGCAATAATGAAAAAACTCGTCATAGGGCTTTGTGCCCTTGGGCTGACACTGCCAACCCTTTGTTTTTCTGCCGATCCAGTAAAAATCGGCATGATAACGACCCTTTCAACAAAAGCCGGATATTTAGGTGAAGAGATTCGCGACGGCTTCAAACTTGCAATGGATCAGGAAGGTGGAAAATTAGGCGGCGTTGGTATCGAACTCCTTGTCGAGGACGATGACGCCAAACCGGAAAAAGGCAAACAAATTGCCGAAAGGTTCGCCCAAAAAGACGGGGTAAAGATCATGACCGGCATCGTCTTCTCCAATGTGGCCATGGCCGTGGTGCCAAAAATCATTAAAGAGAACGTCCTCTATCTCAGTGCCAACGCTGGCCCCTCCGACCTTGCCGGGAGTGGTTGCGATCCCAATTATTTCAGCGTTTCCTACCAAAACGACAATCTCGACGAAGTGGTTGGCCAATATGTGGCAGAGGTCGGCCATAAAAATGTTTATCTGCTGGCTCCCAACTATCCGGCCGGCAAAGACCACCTCGCCGGTTTCAAACGATATTTCAAGGGCAACATCGCCGGCGAGGTGTATACCAAGCTGGATCAGGCGGATTATGCTCCGGAAATCGCCACTATCCGTGACGCCAAACCTGAGGCTGTGTTCTTTTTCCTGCCAGGCGGCATGGGTATCAATTTTCTCAAGCAATATGCTCAGGCAGGACTGAACAAAACCATTCCAATCTATGGCCCGGCATTTTCTTTTGACGAGCGTATTTTAGGCGCCGTCGGTGACGCCGCACTTGGGGTGAAAAATGGCTCGCAGTGGACGCACGATCTTGATTTCCCCGCCAATCGCCAGTTTGTCGCAGCCTACCGCAAGGCCTACAACCGAACCCCGACTCTTTATGCCGCCCAAGGTTATGACACCGCCAGACTTATTGGTTCCGCCCTCAAGGCAACCGGTGGCAAAACCGACCTGGCGGCTCTTCGAACAGCAGTAAAAAGGGCAGATTTTGCCTCAGTTCGCGGTAATTTTTCCTTCGGCAACAACCAGCACCCCATCCAGGATATTTATATCCGGGAAGTGATTCAGACTGAAACCGGTTTCACCAACAAAACGGTCAAGAAGGTCTTTACCAATCATGTCGATGCCTACGCCAAAGAATGCAAGATGTGAGAGGTTTGGGTTAGGGGACTTTCCAGCACTATATAGAAAAGATGTAAAGGTTAAGGGGGGCTTTAAAAAGCCCCCGTTTTTATGCTCCTGGTAATCGAACAGTTTCTTAACGGCCTGCAACTGGGGATCACCCTGTTTCTGATGTCAGCCGGCTTGACCCTGGTGTTCGGGATCATGCAGGTTATTAATCTGGCGCATGGCTCCTTTTATATGATTGGGGCCTATGTTGGGGCAACGGTTGCCGCTTATACCGGGTCTTTTCTCCTTGCCGTCCTTGCAGCCGTTGGCGCTGCTGCCGGCGTCGGCTGCATTGTCGAAATGCTCGTCCTTCGCCACCTGTACGCAAGACAACATCTCGACCAGGTTTTGGCGACTTTCGGCTTGATCATGTTTTTCAATGAACTGATCCGTATTGTCTGGGGCCGACAGCCAGTCTTTATGAACGTACCGGGTGCTCTGTCCCAAAGCATTCAATTGCTGCCGGGCCTTCACTACCCGACCTATCGCCTGGCGGTCATCGGTATCGGTCTCCTGGTCGCCCTTCTTTTATGGCTGATGTTTGCAAAAACCAGGATCGGCATGCAGATCCGTGCCGGCTCCAGCAACCGGGAAATGGTTGGTGCCCTCGGCGTCAATATCAATCTGCTCTACACCCTGGTCTTTGGCTTGGGCGCGCTGCTGGCCGGCCTTGCCGGGGTCATGGCCGGACCGATTCTTTCGGTCGAGCCGGGGATGGGCGAGAGTATTCTTATTCTCACCTTCGTCGTCATCGTCATCGGCGGCATCGGGTCGGTCCGGGGGGCTGTTGCCGGAGCTCTTCTTGTTGGCATGGTCGACACCCTCGGCCGTGCCTTTCTGCCGTCCATCCTCCGAACAATTCTCGCGGCAGCAACGGCAGACAGTGTCGCCGCATCACTTTCCTCCATGGCCATTTACATCCTTATGGCGGCCATCCTCGTCTGGAAACCCCGGGGCCTTTTCCCGGCGCACGGGTAATTGTCAATGACCAGAAAACAGATAACCATAGGTTGCGGGGCGATTATTCTTATTCTTTTGCCGCCTGCTGCACTGCTCAGCGGCAACCCCTATCTGATTTCCCTCACCAGTCGCATCATTATTTATGCTCTCGCCGCCGCAAGCCTTGATCTCTTACTCGGCTATGGTGCCATGATCAGTCTTGGTCATGCTGCATTTGTCGGAGTTGGCGCCTATACCATTGCAATCCTGCACTTCCACAGTGCAGGCGCCGAACCACTTTTCTCCTGGCCGTTTCTTTTTGCCGGCAGCAACAACGCTCTGCTCACCCTGCCGCTGGCGACGCTGTCGGCCTCTTTTGCGGCACTTATTATCGGCGGGCTCAGCCTGCGAACGACCGGCATGCACTTTATTATGATCACCCTGGCCTTTGCCCAGATGCTTTACTACTTTTTTATCTCCCTTGAGAAATATGGCGGAGATGACGGACTGTCACTTGCCACGAGAAACAGCCTGGTTGGACTTAATCTCGGCAACAGCAGCCACTTCTATTATCTTTGCCTGGCGGCCCTTTTTGTTTTTCTCATTTTAGCGCATAGGCTGGTCAATTCACGGTTCGGCCTTGTTGTCCGGGGGGCCGGTAACAACGATAGGCGGATTAAAGGCTTAGGTATTCATTCCTACCGTTACAAGCTCGTCACCTTCGTGATTGCCGGTGGCAGCGCCGGACTGGCAGGTGCCCTGCTTGCCAACCAGACGGAGTTCGTCTCACCCGGTCTTATGCACTGGACCCTTTCCGGCGAACTGATGGTCATGGTCCTCCTCGGAGGCCTCGGAACATTATTCGGGCCTGTCCTCGGCGCGACTGTTTTCCTCGCGCTCGAAACAACACTGGCCATGTATACCGAACACTGGATGATTTATATGGGGCCTTTTCTGGTCCTCACCGTCATTTTTGCAAAACGCGGACTTTTTGGCTTTCTCGCCGGGGACAAGGGGAAAAATGGCTGATATCCTGCTCAAAGTAAGTGGCTTACATAAATCGTTTGGAGCACTTCTGGCCACCAACAATTTTTCGCTTACTCTTACCCGGGGCCATATCCATGCACTTATTGGTCCAAACGGTGCCGGTAAGACCACAGTGGTCAATCAGCTGAGCGGTGATATGCCGGTCGATAGTGGGACCATTCAATTCCATGGCCGCGACATCACCCGGTTAAAATCCTATCAGCGGGCCCGACTGGGTATTGCCAGATCCTTTCAAATCACCCACATCTTCGAAAACCTCACCGTCGCCGAGAACATGGGGCTTGCCATCTGCACAGGTCTTGGTCATAATTTCCGGTTCTGGCGCAACTGGCAAAACGCGGCAGCAATCAAAAATGAACTGCCCCTTGCCCTGGAACGAGTCGATCTCCTGCATCGCGCCGAACTCTCCGCCCGCCACCTCTCGCACGGCGAGAAGCGTCAACTCGAGGTCGGAATGGCGCTTATCGGCAAGCCGGAACTGCTGATTCTCGACGAACCAATGGCCGGTCTCGGCCCAGGCGGCACTGTCGAACTCGCCAAACTCATAAAAAAACAGAAAGGCCAGGTCACTATATTGCTCGTCGAACACGATATGGATGTGGTCTTCTCCCTTGCCGACCGGGTGACGGTCCTGGTCTACGGGGAAAACGTCGCGACCGGCACGCCGGATGAAATCAGGCACAATTCTGTTGTCCGTAAGGCTTATCTGGGAGAAGGTGAGTAATGCTTGTCGTTGAAGAAATCCAGACCTGCTACGGAGAAAGCCAGGCACTGTTCGGCGTCTCCCTGCTGGTCGAAGATGCCGAGGTGATCACCCTGCTTGGCCGCAATGGCATGGGAAAGAGCACGACCATCCGCTCTATCCTCGGACTCAGCCCCGTTCGCACCGGCCGAATCAGCTACCTGGGGCAAAGGATAGAGGCGCTGCAAAGTTATCAAATTGCCCGCCTGGGCATTGGCCTTGTGCCGGAAGGAAGACAGATTTTCCCTAATCTCACCGTGCGGGAAAACCTCATCGCCACCGCCGCCAACACGCGCAAAGCGCCACAACCCTTCGGCCTTTCAGCTATCCTCGAGATCTTCCCAAGACTTTCCGAACGGCTGAGCCATTACGGCAACGAGCTTTCCGGGGGGGAACAGCAGATGCTGGCGATAGGCCGGGCCCTGATGATCAATCCCGGCCTTCTCATCCTTGATGAAGCGACCGAAGGGCTGGCCCCCCTGATCCGCCAGGAAATTTGGCGCGCCTTGACTCTTTTAAAAAATAGGGGGTTATCGATTCTCATCATCGACAAAAACCTCGAGGCCCTGATGACAATCGCCAAGCGTCATTATATCATGGAAAAGGGCCGAATCGTCTGGGCCGGTACCACCACGGAATTACGAGACATGCCGGAACTGAAATCGCGTTATCTGGGGGTCGATTGCTGACGTGTAACTATGAAAAGCCCAAGATCTAGAGCCACGTTCACCCACCGTTCCATCTACCCTTGTTCAGCGGCAGAACTCTACGCCTGGCATAGCCGAACCGGAGCGCTGGAGAGGCTCCTGCCACCCTGGGAGAAAACCACTGTCCTCTCAAAAAACGGCGGCATTGAACCGGGTGGACAGGTTCTCCTGAAGATGCATCTTGGCCCCTTTCCCTTTCACTACCATGGGCGCCACCTCGAAAATATTCCCGGCAGGATGTTTCGCGACGTCCAGGAAAAAGGCCCCTTTGCCCATTGGTCGCACAGCCACTTTTTCGAAGATACCCCGGAAGGTGCACAACTCACCGACATGGTGGACTACTCCCTGCCGGGTCATGACCTTGTCCCTGAACGAATTAAAAATTTTGTGACAGGAAACCTGAAGAGAATGTTTCACTACCGGGAAACCGTCCTTCGAGAAGATATCCTCCTGCACAATCGTTGCAGCAGGCGCTCCTTGCGGCTCCTGGTGAGCGGGGCAAGCGGAGTGCTCGGCCGGGACCTGCTTCCTCTTCTGACCACGGGTGGGCACCAGGTCTTCACTCTGGTGCGTCGCACAGCTGATAAGGCCAAAGGCGAAATCTTTTGGGATCCTGAAAAGAGTATCCTAAACGAGAGTGATCTCCCGGAACTCGACGGAATCATCCATCTGGCAGGAGAGTATATTGGCATGTCCCGCTGGAGTGAAGACAAGAAGCGGCGGGTTCTAGACAGCCGGGTGAATGGCACCGAACTGCTGGTGCGGACGCTTGCCGAAAGAAGCAAGCCACCGGAGGTTTTTCTCTCTGCCTCGGCTGTGGGCTACTACGGTGATTGCGGAGATACAATCACCAGCGAAACAGCCCCCCCCGGCACGGGTTTTATGTCAGAGGTCTGTAGCCGCTGGGAACATGCGGCACAACTTGCCGGCGATGCCGGCATCCGCACCGTTTTTTTACGTCTTGGCGTTGGTTTGACCCCGAGAGGTGGTGCACTCAGGCGCATTTTTGCCGCCTCGCCCTGTGGCTATATCAGGCGTTTCGGCACGGGCAAACAATTTATCAGCTGGATCAGCGCTGACGACATGATCTCGGCCATGCTCCATGCCCTGACCTGTACCTCCCTGAGCGGTCCCCTGAACATAGCAGCACCGGAGCCGACCACCAATCTTCAGTTCATGGAGACGCTGGCCCGGATCACCGGTCGGCCCCTTCTCTGTCCCCTGCCCGCCAGGCTGCTGCAGATGATGTATGGACAGATGGCCCGAGAAATATTACTTTCCAGCTGTCGTGTTGCGACCAAGAAGCTTCAGGATTCAGGCTTTCATTTCCGCCACCCCAGCCTGGAAAAGACCCTGGAAGCACTTCTTGGCAAAGAGCTCGAAACATACGATACAATGCAGAGGATTGAGAAACCATGAGTCGGCAGTTCAAGATAACATTGTGGACCATCATGACTGCAGCCATGACCTGTGGTTTTCTTCACCATCTTGTCGCCCCGAATGTAATGAACTTTGAGCGGCTGCACATCTTTCTTTTCAACTTGTGCGGCGGTGGTACACTGCTCATCTATTTCACCGAAGGCCAACCACACTTAAGCATCAGGGGCCGCATCTTTCTCCTTCTGGCCCTCGCCTTTGCCCTCTGTGCCTTTCTCAAGTGGTATACTGCGACTTTAGTGATTCCTCTGCTGCTGTCGATAGTTATCGAGAGCGTCCGGGTCCGTAATTTCGGCAGATGTTTTCCCGTCAGCCTTTTTTCCGCCGGGGAAAGCACCTCAAGAAAATTTCATCAGGCATCCCTGCTCTGTTTGTCCTTGGGCCTGATGATCTCAAGCCTTGCCATCTATAACAGCGAATTTGCTCATTGGTTCATCCTCAAAAAATTCAAACTTGACACCTTCTTTCTAGGTTTTTCTTTTCCCATTTCACTGATCAGCATGGCGGTAATCTTCTCCCTCATGAGAAAACAGGCCAAGCCGCCCATCGTCTTTCTCAAAGAGCTGTCATTCTGGATCATCAATCTTGGGGTCATCATTTTCTTTTTATTCATCCTCGCCAACTGGTTCATACCCCAGGTGGTAATTGCGACAATTCTCTTCCTGACCGTGGCACTCGTCCTCTTTCTTTACTGGCAACAAGGACTACAATCGCAGCAGAAGGCCTTTCTCACCTCCGGCATCCTCTTTCTCTTGGTTACTTCGGTAACCGGGATTCTTTATATCCTGCTAGCCTTTTCCGCAACCTATGACCCGGAAAAAAGCTTGCCCCTCCTGCGCATGCACGCTTTCACCGCCCTGTATGGCTGGAACCTCAGTGGTCTTGCGGTGATTAGCCGGCGTGGTGATTTCCCCATACAGCTCCATTCACAACAAGTTATCTTGTTACATTGGCTGACCGTCTTCATCCTCTGTCCTTTAGGCTATTTCTACCCTTTTGCGGCAATTTTTGCAGTGCTCTGTTATGGTCGACTCCTCTATCTTCTGCTCTTCAGTCAAGGACTGGTCGATCCCGGTGTCATTTCCGCCAAGGCAAGGGTTTTACCGGGATAAGAGCAGCAGCGCTGTAAAATCCTACATTTTTCTAAACAGTTAGGTTAATTTCAGCCTTGCTCTTTACAGTCGGTTTAAACTACTCAGTACGGCTTTAATAGAAGCAATAATGATATCAGTATCAACTCCCGCCCCCCAACTTACTTTGCCATCAGGGCTTTCGAGCTCAATGTATGCAGCCGCCTTGGCACTTGACCCACCATTTAAAGCATGTTCGTCATAACTGCTCAACTTGAATTCTCCGGTTACACCCGTTTTCATTGCAGCACAAAACGCATCGAGAGGTCCGTTGCCGGAAGCTGCTACGGTCACCTCTTGCCCATTCACCAAGAGTGTGGCCTCAACGGCCGCATGTGATGCTTCATCATTGGCACTGACATGGCGTTTAACAACATTGAATGCCTTAAGTTCGTAGGGAGTTCTAACAGTAAGATACTCTTTTTCAAAGGTTTTATATATCTCGCTGTGGAGCAGTGCTCGCCCTTCTCGGTCGGTAACACCTTGAATGATTTTACCGAACTCAGGGTGCATAGCTTTTGGCATGCGAAAGCCAAATTCTTTTTCCATCACGTAGGCAACCCCACCTTTTCCAGATTGGCTATTAATTCGAATAATTGATTCATAGGTGCGACCCACATCCGAAGGATCAATCGGCAAATATGGCACTTCCCACAAACCCGATCCAGCCGAGTCATAGGCATGCATTCCTTTATGTATTGCGTCCTGATGGGAGCCGGAAAAGGCCGTGTAAACAAGTTCTCCGGCATAGGGGTGACGAGGATGCACGGGCAAATCACATACCCGCTCATACACCTCGACTAACCTATTGATATCGTGGAGATTGAGTCCCGGATCGACCCCTTGGCAAAACATATTGAGGGCAAGTGTCACGATATCGACATTTCCGGTCCTTTCACCATTACCAAACAAAGTACCTTCGACACGTTCACCACCGGCGAGAAGCGCTAACTCAGTTGCAGCAACCGCACAGCCTCTGTCATTGTGGGCATGGAGACTGATGATTGCTGATTGCCTTTCGGCCATATGGGAACAAAACCACTCAATTTGATCAGCATAAACGTTCGGAGAGGCCATTTCCACCGTTGCCGGAAGATTGATAATAATTTTGTTCTGTGGTGTGGGCTCGAGGATGTCCATGACCGCTTCACATATCTCTAGGGCAAATTCCAGCTCAGTGCCGGTGAAACTCTCAGGGGAATATTCATAACGAAATACCGTCTCCGGGTACTTCAGTTCTTCATCCTTCAAAAGTTTTGCTCCCTCCACCGCAAGCATAACAATTTCTTTTCGGCCCATTTTAAAAACCGTCTTCCGTTGCAAGGTCGAGGTGGAATTATACAAATGAATGATTGCCCTTTTAGCCCCGGCGACAGAGGCATAGGTCTTGGTAATCAAATGATCTCGCGCCTGGGTCAAAACTTGGATCCAGACGTTTTCAGGGATCAGTTTCTGGTCAATAAGAACCCTGGTAAAATCGTACTCTACCTGGGCGGCAGAAGGAAAACCAACCTCAATCTCGGGGAATCCGAGATCGGTCAGGAGATGAAACATTTCCAGCTTTCTCTCAAGGCTCATCGGTTGAACCAATGCCTGATTGCCATCACGTAAATCAACACTGCACCAGGTGGGAGCTTTTACAAGAGTTTTGCTAGGCCATTGTCTATTCGTCAGATTAACCGGCGGATATGGCCGGTATTTTTGCACTAATTCAGGATTCATTTGTTCTCCTTGCTGAAAAAATCAATACTCAAAAAAAAAGCCACGGTTTTTCAACCGTGGCCTTGTTGGTAACAGAGTTTTTTTACAGCAAACTACAACCCCTCCATATCGGCCACGGGATTAACCGGCGGATAACCTAATAGGAACGTAAGCAGCGAGTTTGCGATGACCATGTTTTTCATGTTTAGAGTAACGGGATAAAAATCTAGATGAAGCTTACACGTCTCGATCTGTTGTTGTCAAGCGGGTTTTCGAAATGGTCACACAAACCTGACCATAACCTTAACCATTGATCTACAAACATTGAAAATCTTTCTCTATTGTACAGAACTGATTAAGGAAAAAGGTGGAATCCTTTTAAAAGTTTTTTTCGTACTGCGAAACCAGGCTATCCTTTGACCGTTGACAGATGTGGTGTTCACATATATATTTCTAGTTCGTCTAAAATATACAGGCTTTTCAAGATGTTCTTCAACTTGTCCCGAACAGTTTCAACTTTTACAAGGGAATGGATTCATGGGAAAAATTACTGGATCCCAGGCAGTTGTCAGGTGTCTTCAGGAAGAGGGCGTGAAAACAATATTCGGATATCCTGGAGGTGCCGTTCTTGACCTTTTTGATGCTTTGATGGATTCCGACATAACAAACGTTCTTGTCCGTCATGAACAGGGGGCTGTGCATGCCGCAGATGGCTTTGCCAGAGTCACCGGTGAAGTTGGTGTTGCTCTGCTGACCTCCGGGCCAGGTGCCACAAATGGTGTTACCGGTATTGCCACTGCCCACATGGATTCAATTCCTCTGGTTATTCTCACCGGGCAGGTGCCCCGCCCCTTGATCGGTAATGATGCCTTCCAGGAAGTTGATATTGTCGGCATAACCCGACCGTGCACCAAACACAACTACCTGGTGAGTAACGTCGATGATCTGGTTTCAACACTGCGAGAAGCGTTCCACATTGCCCGTACAGGCAGGCCCGGACCAGTCCTTGTCGACCTGCCAAAGGATTTGATCGCCACCAAACTCACTTACCCGGAAAAAACGCCGATCCATTTATCATGCTACCAGCCGACATTCAACCCCCATCCGGTGCAGATTGAGAAGGCTTGCCGACGCATTATGAGGGCAACAAGACCGGTTCTTTATGTTGGTGGTGGAGTCATTTTGTCGAACTCCAGCAAGGAACTCACGGAACTCGCCGAAAAGCTCAGCATCCCGGTTACCATGACACTCATGGGTTTAGGCGCCTACCCCGGCAGCCAAAAACTGTGCATGGGAATGCTCGGAATGCATGGTACCTATACCGCCAATATGGCCGTTGCCGAAAGTGATCTTCTCATTGCCGTCGGTGCTCGCTTTGATGACCGAGTCACCGGCAAACTTGCCGATTTTGCTACAAATGCAGAGATAATTCATGTCGATATCGACCCCACCTCCATCAGTAAAAATGTGAGGGTTGATATTCCCATTGTCGCCGATTGCAAGAATGCTCTGACCGCCATGAACAAGTGGTTTGATGCTGAATCAAACTTCAAACAAACTGAGCAAGCTGGACGTTTGCAACCTTGGCTCGCCCTGATCAGCGAGTGGACCGCGAAACACCCCCTGGCCTATAAAGATAATAATGATAGTATTATCAAACCTCAATACGTAATTGAGATGCTGCACCAGCTTACCGGTGGCCAAGCGATAATAACGACCGAGGTCGGCCAAAACCAAATGTGGGCGGCCCAGTTTCACAAATTCGATTACCCGCGTCACTTTGTAACCTCCGGAGGATTGGGCACCATGGGATTCGGACTCCCTGCAGCAATAGGCGCCCAAATGGCTTTTCCCGATCGCACCGTCATTGATATTGCCGGAGATGGTTCAATTCAAATGAATATCCAGGAACTGGCCACCGCCAAACAATATAGCTGCCCGGTAAAAATTGCCATTCTTAATAACGGCTATCTAGGTATGGTGCGCCAATGGCAAGAACTGTTTTATAACAAGCGATATGCCTCGACAATTATGGATGTTGTCCCTGATTTCGTCGATCTTGCCAAGGCCTATGGCGCTGTAGGTCTCAGAGCCACGACAAAAAGCGAGGTTGAACCGGTTATCCGGGAAGCACTGGCCACCAACAATATTGTTATCATGGATTTCAAAATTGAGCGAGAAGAAGGGGTGTACCCGATGGTTCCAGCCGGTAAAGCAACCACTGAAATGCTGCTTGTATAAAAGACAAGGTGCAAAGTATAAAAATTTTTTAAACTTTTTTTGAGTGTCCGTCTTTCCTGAATACATGCTGCACTCACATAACCAGGATCATCCAGATGAAACATACCATTTCTGTGCTTCTCCAGAATAAACCGGGAGTGCTTTCCCGAGTTACCGGGCTTTTTAGCGGTCGGGGCTTCAATATCGAGAGTCTCTGTGTTGCCGAAACCCTCGATCCAAATGTTTCTTGCCTCACAGTGGTTTCCCGGGGAGATGAAGCAATCATTGAACAGATCACCAAACAGCTCAATAAGCTCATTGATGTCATAAAAGTTACTGAAATCAATGACAAGGAATACGTTGAAAGGGAAATGATTCTGCTTCGTGTAAAGGCTGAAGCCGCAACCCGCGCAGAAGTCCTGCGCGTTGTTGACATTTTTCGAGGCAAAGTAGTTGATGTAAGTGCTAAAAGTTACGCGATAGAACTTACCGGTTCGGCGTCAAAAATACAGGCTGTGATTGACATTCTCAGGCCAATCGGTATCAAGGAAATTGTTCGAACAGGAATAATAGCCATGTCACGGGCGACTAAAACCAAATAGTAGTTTTAATAAGACAGGTTAATAAATCTCCTATGTTAACACAACAAGTGCCGATTGCCAAAGAAGGGTACCCTTTCATATTTGTACTCGCCTTCGCCACCCTTCTTGCGGCTATTTTGGCAATGAAAGTCACTAGCGGTTTCTTGCTGGTAGCCACCATTTTTGTCCTTTGTTTTTTCAGAGACCCTGAACGTCTGGGACCTGACCGAGCTGACGCCTTGGTTTCCCCTGCCGATGGCAAGGTCATTCTCATCGAACGAGTCAATGACAGCAGGTTTACCGGAGAAGACGTCCAGAAGATATCTATTTTCATGAATGTCTTCAATGTCCATGTCAACAGGATTCCCTACAGCGGCAAAGTCGAGAAAATTCTTTACAAACCGGGGAAATTTTATTCTGCCGACAGCCGACAGGGCGGGCTGCAAAACGAATACTGCGCCAGCATCATAACAACACCCTCAGGAAAAAAAATCGCCTTCGTACAAATTGCCGGACTTATCGCCAGAAGAATTATTTGTTGGCTTGAGGAAGGTGATGCAGTGACCAGAGGGAAACGGTTCGGACTTATACGCTTCGGCTCAAGGGTCGATCTTTACCTTCCCCTTGGAACTGAACTTGCTGTAAACCTTGGTCAAAAAGTTCGAGCCGGAGAGACTATATTGGGGTACCTCAACTAGACTCATTGACTTCTCCGTACCCCAGCTCCTTGGCAATCTATTCAAGGCCAACCCTTTTCTCGGTTTCGTAAATTTTTGAGAATTATCAGTGGGATAGCAAAAGGTCGAAAACTCTTTACACCTCCGCTTCATGACAAGAGTATACGGCCAACCTCTGATAGGGCACGTGAAGCCTTGTTCAGTATCCTTGGCAAATCCGTCCAAGGAGCAAAAGTCCTTGATCTTTTTGCTGGCACAGGGGCCATGGGACTCGAAGCCTTTAGCCGGGAGGCAGGGTTTGTCGTTTTTATTGACAACAACCGCATAGCTCTTGACCTCATAAAAAGAAATATCGGCCTTTGTCTCTCAGGGTATACAGGCAGTTGCGGACTTCAAGTCATCCAGCATGATTTGACCAAGGTCATGCCCCGCATTTTTTTTCCCCCAAACAGCCAAACAGTTTTCGACCTCATCTTTGTTGATCCTCCGTATGGCAAAAATATTTCTCTGTCTGTACTGATTTCTCTCAACAAAAGTACTCTTCTCGCCGAAAATGGCATGCTCATTGTTGAAGAAAGGTTTAATATGACTCTCCCCAATGAACTGTCTCACCTCTGTATTTTTGACAAACGCGTCTATGGCGAGTGTGGTTTCTGGTTCTATAAACCGTCCTGTTACTTGGAAGGCTCAAGAGATTGACAAGACCAAACGACATCATCGATATACAATAAGTAAATGAAATGACAAACGACAATTCCATCCAACCTTCGATTGCAGTGTACCCAGGGACCTTTGATCCCATAACCATGGGTCATGTTGATATCATAAATCGTGCCCTGAACCTGTTTGACAAGGTCATAGTCGCTGTAGCTGTCAATTCAGCAAAAGACCCGGTCTTTTCTCTGACAGAACGCATTAAAATGATTGAAGATTCTTTCGAAGACCGAGAACGTATTCAGGTGAGTTCCGTGAACGGCCTCCTCGTCGATTATGCATATCGGCAAAATGCCAGAGCTATTGTCCGGGGCATTCGCGCGGTATCGGACTTTGACTACGAATTCCAGCTGGCACTCATGAACAGAAAACTTCAGCGGGAGGTTGAATCGGTTTTTCTCATGCCGGGATTCCGTTGGATATATATCAGTTCATCAATAATCAAGGATGCCGCTCGAAATGGCGGTAATGTAAGCGACTTGGTGCCCCCGCACGTCAATGAGATGCTGAAAAAGAAATTTTCACCTAGAGAATAATCGACCTCTTACCACACAAAAAAAGGGTCATCTCCCACTAAGGGAGATGACCCTTTTAAAACAGCCACCTTTTTGAAACTATTCTTACTCCTTCTTTAATTCCCTTCTCAGTTCTGCTATCTCCATCTGCAAGGTTTGCCGCAACGCGGCAATTTCATTTTTCAGATCATCCGCGAAGGCCATCCACATTTGCTCCCTATCTTCGTCCTCTGGCGTTTCCTTTTTGAATGCAATTTCCTCTTTAAAACCTGGGTCTATTGCAGTCCTTCCTGTCCTTTCATCTATGGAGTCAATAGAATAAAGTATGTCATCTGGTGTGGATTCTTCATAACGTTCCAAAAGATCGTCAAAGTCTCTTTGAGCATCCGACTGAGAATCACCCTCTTTCTCGGTCCGTACCGGATCAACGAAAGTTAACTGATCGCCCTTTCTTACCGCCTGTCGCGAAAGCATCCCCTGCTGCCATTCCAAAACTTTCAGTGTTTCACAAAGCAACATTTCCTGGTTGCCGTGCGGATCATCATCTTTCAGATGCGACATCGCTTGACAAATCGAAACAAGAAGCCCAAATGCCTCTGCGCTGGATTCGTATCGATAGCTGTCAATATGCTGGGTTATGGTCGATAACAGTTGCAGGAAAGTTTTTTCTAGCGGTTTGTTCGTCCATTGCTGGCGAAGGGCGTTTATACCCTGGAGCAATCCCATAATAATTGGTTCGCTGAGTTCAATTTTCAAAGAGTGAATGCAAGTAAGCAAATCACTAAACGGTTCCAGGTTTTTCTGTTCTTCTGTAACAATATTGCCAACTGCCCATTCTTTGACAATTCCTTGCTCGGTAAACTCTGTCAATCCTAGCGAAGTATGGTCTTCTTCAGCCCCAATCAACATTCCAGTATCCGGCAACTCTCTTTCAGCGCCGACTTCCTGATCGACCGCAACCGATTGTTCAATGTCTTCTTTAAAGAGTTCAAAAACCACCTCATCTTCGTCAAGATGAGTATCAGTAAAGAGAGCACTCACTGCTATTTCGGCGGTTTCCTCTTCTCTGTTCTCAAGGCTTACAGCGGACGGTTGCTCATTATCATCTTCCTCACGATCCTTCTCAGCATCGTAAAATGCTTCTACGTTGCCCGAAATTTCCAAGGGAGTTTCCTCTTCTTTTTCGTCTGTGAGGTCAGTCTCAAGGCCGTCAAAAAGAGCGTCAGCTTCAGAACCATATTTACTGCTCTGCTCAAGGTCGCTATCCGTAAAGAAGGGGCTCAGGGTATCTTCCTCTCCTTGATCGTCGGTGAGTTCTATTGTCGCCGGTTTGATTTCACTGTCGTCTACCACCTGAACCAACTCAAATTCCTCCTTTTCGGCAAGAGGTGGTTGCATGTCAGCTACCAGCCTGGAGTCTAAATCAACCGCTGCAAACAAGGGCTCTTCCTCTTTGCTATCCTCCTTCAGCCAATCTTCAAAACCGATCAGTTCTTTATCATTTGCTTCTTCCTTATTTGCATCAATAACTGGATCTGCATTTAAAAGCTTTCCGGAGCTGGGATCAGCAGGAGTGGCGTCATGATCAAAAAATAAACCATCTATAGTACCAACAATTTCTTCAGTGACACTGCTGGAAGTTGGTGCTCGGTCTAGGATGGTTGCACTAAAGAGGCTCTCCTCGTCCATAGCTGCAAGAGCAGGAGCCAATTCCTCCCCCTCCATCGGCAGGGACAACTCATCTGCATCGTCATCGGCATCAGTCTCAACATCTACCCCCTGCAAGGCCTTTGCTCGATTTATATCAATGTTTTTTTCCTGAAACTCAGGAAGCTCTCGACCATCAATAGGGAATAGTTCCTCAACTGTCCCAACAATTGCATCTTCTTTAAAAATCAGCTCGTTTGGCATTGCCACCGCCTCTTCCAACGAGTCTGGGGCAGCTACGAGTCCGACCGTCTCGTCGTCAGCATGGGCCGTCTCCGCTTCAAATCCAAGAGATGAAAAACTATCTTTTGCAGTTACATCTTTTGCATAGTTCAGCTCTTCCTCATCATCATCACCGTCTACGTCAACACCCTTAAGAGCCAAATTCCGTTCTACAGAAACAATCGCGGCATCTTCTGTGAAAAAAATATCTTCAGGAATTTCCTCTAAAATTTCCTGTTTTTCAGCAATTTCTTCGGCGACCAGCTGGCTTGATTCCTTTTCTCCGAAGAAATCTTCGATATGAGAGGCTACACCGCCGGAATCTTTCAATCCCAGGGCCAACAGCTCTCTTTCAGCCTGGAAGCCTATCTGTTCTTCTTCCGAAACATCTGCCAAGGCTGGCGAAATCTCGTTTGCGGTATTTGACGCACCATATTCCTCTAATTCTTCATCATCATCTTTCTTGACGATCGCATCGGACGAGATTGTCGCACCGAGCAGAGCTTTGAAGGAATTGAATTGTTCAACCGCCGGAAAAAGAATAGCCTTCTCCTCTTCCAGACTCATTGTCTTCTCTGCGATTTTTTCAAGGCTGTTACAGAAAAGCTGCATAACTTTGAATGCATCTGGGTGGGCATTGCTTTTCTTCAACTTTATATAAGCGGCAAGGGTTCCAATACCCTGTAGAAGAATCAGTTTAGGTCGGCTTTCTGAAAATTTTTCCTCAAGCCGAAATACCTCCCGGCGCAAATCATTCAAGTCCTGATCGGTGATCTCCCAATCTATACCGAGCACAATAGCCTTGAGATTCAGCAGCTCATCTTCTCCGGAGGCTTCATTTTTAATCTTCGCAACTTGCGGTCTTTTAAGCTCCCGGCTGACTTCAGAGGAAGATTTAACTTTGATCTGACGTTTGAGGTTCTCAAATTTCTTTACGTCTTCGAAGAGGATTTCTTTCTTTTGTTCTTCGGAAAGGTCCTGAGAGGAAACTATTTTTTCAAGATTATAATAAAACGTGAGCAGCAGCTTGATAGCGTTGGGGTGAGAATCAGCTTTATTCTGGTAAATATATTTACTGATTTTCTCCAGTGCCTGGACATATATGAGATTAACTGTTTCCTCTGCCCAGATGCCCCTAAGATCGAGCAACTCCTCGTTGAATTGAAGCAAGACCTCATCGGTAATCTCCCAATCTATCGACAAAACCAAGCTCTTCAGTCGGCTGATGGGTGATTCATCATCGGTTGTGAACTCAAAGAGATCATCCGCATCAGTATAATATGACTCATTATACTCATCATTACTAAGAGTTAAATCATCATCATATTGGTTTTCGGTAGACTGTTTCACCACAGTTTCTCTCTAGAGTAATTTTTTCTGGATTGAAATGACCGATGAAGAAATAATTTTCTTCAGTGTCGCGGCAACATTGTACCCAGTAATAGCACTTGCCTCAAAGTAGGGGACTTTCAGTCTGCTATTGAGATCCTTTTCCAACACCATTGTCGGAAGGATGGGGATACCATGCTCCTTGAGATCAACCTTATTATATTGCATTACCAGTGGGATTCTAAAGATACTCTCCTTGTACGACTGGAGATTCTCATGAAGTTGATTCAAAGATCGGATATTTTTCTCTCGCTGTTTTTCCATGGCATCAGCAACAAAGACAATACCATCTACACCTCTCAAAACAAGTTTTCTGGTGGCGTTATATTTCACCTGACCAGGTACGGTATACAGCTGAATTTTGATGTCATAGCCTTTAATCTGCCCCATGTCAAACGGTAAGAAGTCAAAAAACAGCGTCCTATCCCCGTGAGTTTTTAGACTGACCATTTCAGAGGCGATTTGTTTACTATACGTTCGATTAATGTACTCCAGGTTGGTGGTTTTTCCACACCGGCCTGGTCCGTAGTACACAATTTTTACCTGAACTATCTTGTCTTTTAAATTGATAAAACTCAACGTTCTACTCCCTGTTGATGATCACTACAGACACTTGTGATTTTCTCATCATGCCGGAGGGCCGAAGCAAAAAAGCCCGACGCTCTTATTTCCTATCCCAAACCTTTCTTATTTTTTCTATAACATCAACAACATTAAGACGAAGAAAACCAAGGGATATATCGCGACCGAACATGGAGATGAGAAGCAGCTCGTCATCAATTTTACTAAAATGAATGTTTGATTCCTGACCTTTATGAAACAGCAGAGAAAATTCCTGCTCACCGACAAGCTTGGCCATGGCATCGACTGTCGCAAAATTACCTGCCGCCAAAGCAGCAAAGGAATAGACATCATATTTGCTTTCACCGTTATCCTTGGCGGTAATAATATTGCCAGCCATATCGATGATTATAACGCAATCAACACCAAGTTTTATCAACTTCTCTGCCAAAATTCGATCTATTTGCTCGAGTTGTTCTTGACTGACAATCCCATAATTCATGCCACAAACCTCATCGTAAATGTTGGTTGCTGGTAGTAGCTGGTACTATGGGGATATCACATTATCATCCCACTGCTGCTACCTAACTTATTTAAATAAATACATAATAAAGAATTGTCGACATTTCCAAACAACCGTCTAGGGGAAATGGCTTCATACTCTTGGGCCGGAAAAACTAACAAGATATCAATTATCAAAAAACCTAGTGATGATCCAATCAGATATCACTTCACGTACTATACGATAGTTTTTTGGCTATATGAAGACTTATTTTTAGTTTTTATAACAAATTCATCCCGCTATCTCGGTTGAGAGAAAAAAATTGGCCTTTTGAGAAGAAAACTTCGCCGATTTTTCTTTGCTGCCAGGGAAAGGAAATTGCCATATCCAACCATTTCTGCTAAGGATTGGTGATGGCAAACAAAGCAGCAATTGATAAAACTTGGACATCTGACCTCGACCGCAACGTGCTCATCGACACTCACTGTCACCTGGACATGTCCGACTATATAATAGATCTTGACAATGTCCTTGTACGAGCGTTCTCGCATCACATCAAGAGAATTATCTCCATCGGCATAGACCTCGTAAGCTCAAAAAACGCTATTGAACTTGCCCGCAAACACCAGCATATTGCCGCTACTATCGGTATACATCCCCATGAGGTAGACCTACTCAGTGAGGACGCTTACCTTGATTTAGAAAAAATCTACCTGGACCATCCCACACATATTGTCGGATTTGGTGAGATCGGCCTAGATTATTACAAAAAATATTCAGATCCGGCAAAACAACGCCACCATTTCCGCAAACAACTGGACATGGCGCGTGAGTTCAAGCTTCCGGTTATTATTCACAACCGTGATGCTAATGATGATATTTTAAAAATTCTTCGTCAAGCTCAACCTTTGGATCACGGGGGTGTCATGCATTGTTTTTCCGGTGATTATTCTTACGCCAGTAAGATTCTCGATCTTGGCATGCTCATTTCAATTCCTGGAATCGTCACATTCAAAAATAGCATTATACTGCAGGAAGTGGCAAGGAAGATTCCCCTTACCTCAATGGTGTTGGAAACAGACGGGCCTTTTTTAGCCCCGCAACCATTCCGTGGAAAAAGGAACGAACCCGCTTATCTGATACATACAGCCAGGAAAATAGCCGAGCTTCGTCAAATTGATGTAAATCTTGTGGCCACACAAACAACTACCAATGCGGAAAACCTCTTTTCCTTTACCGACCAATAGGTTCTAATGATTGCACAAAACATTCAAATAATCAAAAAAAAGATCTCCGAAGCCGCACAAAAAGCCGAAAGACAGCCGCAGGATATCAAATTGGTAGCAGTGTCGAAACACTTCTCGGCGGACTCAATTCGCGAAGCCTTTGCCGCCGGTCAAATTATTTTTGGTGAAAACTATATTCAGGAAGTCCAGACCAAGAAAGAACTTGTACCAGCGGAGGCGGTTTTTCACTTTATTGGCCATCTACAGAGTAATAAGGCCAAAATCGCGGCCGAGACATGCGACATGATTGAAACATTGGACAGCTTTAAACTTGGAAAAGCTCTAAATAGCCAGCTAGAAAACCTGAATAAAAGCTTGGACATACTCATCCAGATCAATATCGCCAACGATCCGCAAAAATCTGGTGTCACAGCAAATGATGCCGAAAAATTACTTATAGAAATAAATGAATTAACGAGGTTAAGAGTTTGCGGCCTGATGACTATGCCGCCTCTAGTCGCTAATCCAGAACTTTCTCGTCTCCACTTTCGAAACCTACGTATCCTGGCTGAGAAGTTTGCATCAAAGAACCTTTTTCCACATGTGTCCACCCCGGAACTCTCCATGGGAATGTCTGATGATTTTCACATCGCCATCGAAGAGGGTGCAACTATAATCCGTGTAGGTACCGCAATTTTTGGTCATCGCCCATAAAAAAAAGGACCTGCCTTTCAGCAGATCCCTTTTTTGAAAATATGGGCAACCAGCGAGTTATTTTCTTTTCGAAGCCCGCTTTGCTGCCTTCAAGGGGTTAACCCTAATTTTAACGACACTGATTTCCGGTTTTGCGTGCGTTGCAAAATTGCAAAATCCAAGCTTCCATTTGGCTTGCGGATTCACATAACTTCGACAAAACTTTGCTGTTTCATTTTCAACAATACGTCCACATCCTTCACATTTATCAATGACAGGCTGAAAACGCCCATCAGCATAATTCACAGTCGCCTGACTCTCCATATATTCTTCCTCCAATCCGTCAAACTCTTTCTGATGCTTCCATCGCTGCACCAGGGAAACAGCCGTGGCCAACCACTGACTGATGATAACAATAAATACTGAACTTCGCTTTATATCAAAAGAACAATTTTGAAACAAGCTTTTTTTCGGCCAACCTCACCGAACCTCATTCTTCTTTGAAGTTCTTTTATTCCTGGCCGATAAGAAGATTTAAAAGAGTAGCAGAACTCCGAGACTTGTAATAAGAAGAAAATTGATATATAATCGATATTACTTACTGTTTGAAATGTTTAGATGAGGCTCTCCGGCGCCTCTTGATGCGCTCTCTACAAATTGGAGGCAAAAATGCCTGTTTATGTCTGGAAAGGGAAAAATTCTGCAGGTGAAAAAAGAAAGGGAGAGGTAGAGGCCCCGGATCAGGCAGGTGCTTTGGCACAGTTAAAACGGTTGCGAATGACCGATCTTGTCATCAAAGAAAAACCCAAAGACCTTTTCGGAAATATCTCTTTTTTTAAACCGAAAGTGACAGGGAAAGATATTGTCGTTTTTACCCGTCAACTTTCAACTATGATCAACGCCGGCCTGCCTCTGGTACAAGGTCTTGAAATACTTGAAAAACAACAGGAGAACCCAACGTTTAAAAAAGCTTTGAGCGAAATTCGCTCTGATGTCGAGGCAGGATCAACTCTAGCCGATTCGATGCGTAAAAAAACGAAGATTTTCGATAATCTTTTTACCAACATGATCGAGGCAGGAGAAACTGGCGGTATACTTGACACCATTCTCACTAGACTTGCCGCTTTCATGGAAAAATCCATGGCCCTGAAAAAGAAAATCAAAGGGGCAATGACCTATCCAACTGTCTGTTTGGCCATTTCAATTGTGATTCTCATTGTAATTTTGGTATTTGTTGTCCCTGTTTTTAAAACCATGTTTGAGGGATTTGGTCACAGCCTTCCTCTTCCAACGCAAATTGTTGTAAATTTAAGCAATTTTTTCAAATCTAACTTTGTCTACATCATCATTGCATTTTTCATTTTAGTCATGGCGGTCAAGAAAACCTATGCGACGGAAAATGGCCGAATATTCTTCGACAGAACTTTGCTTAAAGCCCCGGTTTTCGGTATACTTCTTCGAAAAGTGGCTGTTTCCAAGTTTACTCGAACCTTAAGCACTATGCTTAGCGCGGGTGTGCCGATTTTGGAGGCACTGCAGGTTGTCGCCAGAACTTCTGGAAACAAAGTTATCGAAAAGGCCGTTTTCCGTGTTGGCGACTCCATCGCCGAAGGGCGACCAATAGCTGAACCCTTAGAAGAAAGTGGCGTTTTTCCCAACATGGTTGTTCAAATGATCAACGTCGGCGAATCAGTTGGAGCCTTAGACGTCATGCTTGAAAAAATTGCCGATTTCTATGATGATGAAGTTGATCAAGCTGTTGACAATTTAACAGCAATGATTGAACCTTTTATGATGGTCTTTCTCGGCGGAATGATAGGAGGGATAGTTGTCGCAATGTATCTGCCGATCTTCAAGCTTTCAAGTGTTATGATGTAACGAACGGCGTTTCAAATTTAAAAAAAATTCCATTCATGATTGTGAATCATTTGCAAACTTAATATGATTTTTTTTTAATGATGATTGATTATGTGAAATCTTACTTTTTCTTGGCATTAGATTTGACTTTCTGTTCTGAAAGTATATCATTGGCGGGGGATACTTAACTAATACAGCAAAATCAGGAGGAATTATGACACTTACCAAAGCAGATTTGGTCCAGCAAGTATATAAAAATCATGAAGGGCTAACGAAGGCCCAGGCAACTGACTCGGTTGAGGCGTTTTTGCGCATCTCAAAAGAATCCCTCATTCACGGCTCTGATCTTCTCTTGAGTGGCTTCGGAAAATTTAATGTGAAACGCAAAAATGCGCGTAGAGGAAGAAATCCGCAAACTGGAAACGAACTCACCTTAGATGCCAGACGGGTTGTCACATTTAAGCCATCTGGGATATTACGGGAAAAGATTAACGCTTCCTAGCGCAGACATTGCTAGCCTAGCTAAAAATTTTTCTTCTTCCTAAATGATGCTGGTTACCCTGATTTTGCCATTGGTATAATCAGGGTATTTTCAAAACCGCAGCCTTTGTCATCATCAAGTGACTGGCATGCTTTCAATAAATTTTCCGTGCCGTACAATCCCGTTACGTGCGATCAGATTTTCCAGAGAGTGGAGCCTGCATCCTTGGGATTCGCAAAACATTTCCGACAGTTTGCTGCAATCTTTTTATCGCACAGGCATTATCCACAAACCTATTCTCCTTGCTAAGAATGAAGAAAGTTTTGATATTCTTTGCGGTTTCAAGCGACTGGAATTCGCCTTGTCGACTGCGCAACTGGAAACTGTTGAATGTTTGGTTTTTGCCAAAGACACTTCATCAACGACTCTCCTCGAGACTCTGCTGACCGATCAAAGTCTTTCGCAGCCCTTATCTCTCGCTGAGAAAGCACGATTCGTCGAGATTTGCTCTCGCTTTCTCAGTCCCCAGGAAATTGTTTTAATCTATTTTGAAAGATTGCAGTTGAGAAAAAAGCCGGCGACCATAATGGAGTTGCAGACCATCCTGCAGCAAGATCCGATCATAATTACTGAGGTTCATGCCGGTCGACTTCAGGATAAAATGGTTGCCGATCTCCTGAGATTGCCTGAAAGTTCAGACCGAATTGCCTTGGCACAACTCTTCCGAGATCTTGCAATGGGCGATGGCAAACAAAAAAGGTTCTTTTCCCTCATTCGCGATCTCGCCTTTCGACAAAACTCCACCATCTCTGCGTACCTCAAAACCCCAGCAATCTCCGAAATCCTCCAACATCCTGTTTTGAATGTCCCGCAGAAAATTCAACATCTCAACAATTATCTTCAACACCAGCTGTGCCCAATGTCTTCAAAGGCAGATGAGGAATATGCGCGACAGGTGCGAGATTTGCGATTGCCCTCACAATGCGCCCTTTCTCACAGCCCATCATTTGAAAAAGACGACATCACTCTTTCGATCACTTTTAGAAATTTTTCCGATTGTTCCAGGAAAGTTCCTGAAATCGTTAAGTTACTTTTCGGTAACCGCTATTTGGAATAAGATAAGCGGCCAGAAATCAGCATATCATCTCCGAGCCGTTTATAGCTAACCGAAACTAATTTCGGAGCGTTTTGCCGATCTTGCACGTGAAGTCCTTCCGCCAAGCTTACCCCCTTGTCACCAGCAAAAAGAGGGGCTTGAAATAGATTGGCGTAATCGAAGAGTTGCTCATTCAAAAATGCCCCATGCACTTTGGCGCCTCCTTCGACCATAACCGAACTCAGTTCCTCTCCTCCTAGTATTTTGAGGATATTGCCAAGGTTCAAACCATCACATTTCCGTTCTGAAGGAAAGAGGCGCACTCCCTGAGCTTGAAAATCGGCAATCCTCGATGGCAGTGCATCCTCGGAATGAAACACCCATGTCGGTGAGGGGGAATCAAGGTGATACACCTTGGCATTGAGCGGTGTCGATAGTTGACTATCGATGATAATCCGCACCGGGTCTTTTGTCCGACCTTTGGGAAGTCGCGTGGTAAGAGACGGATTATCTATTGCTATGGTTCGCCCCCCAACAAGCACTGCATCGATTTTATCGCGGAGCTTATGTGCCTCAAGTACCGATTCATTGCTTGTGATCCAACCACTTCTGCCCTGCTGATAATTCAATCGACCATCAAGACTCATTCCCGCCTTCATTATCACCCAAGGAAGACCGGTTGTAATGCGCTTGACAAAGGCTACGTTGATTTCTAGGCACTCTTCTTCGAGAACACCACTGGTCATAGCTACCCCACTACTCATCAGGTACGCAATCCCTGTGCCGTTGACAAGTGGGTTAGGATCTTTCATTCCGACAACGACCCTGGTAACGCCACTCTCGACTATTGCACGGGTGCATGGAGGAGTTTTGCCTGTATGATTACATGGCTCAAGTGTTACATAGAGAGTTGCCCCGTCAACAGCTTCAGTCGCTTGCATTATCGCAACTATTTCAGCATGCGGTGTTCCAGCTTTCTTATGATAACCCTTGGCTATAATCCTGTCATTTTTTACTATGACTGCACCCACGCAAGGATTTGGTGATGTCCTCCCCAATCCTTTTCTGGCTTCCTGCAAGGCCAATCGCATGAAATGAACATCTTCTTTGCTATTCATTTTTCCCTCTGGAATCAAGAAGGGTCTTGAGTTCATCCATAAATTCGTTGACATCTTTAAATTGTCGATATACCGACGCAAACCGCACATAAGCCACCTCATCAAGGCGCGGCAGTCCCTCCATTACCCATTGGCCGACAACCTGGGAATGAATTTCTTTTGCTCCATAATCCTGCAGTTTCCGCTCGATCTCATCGGTGAAATCGTCAATTTTGTCTCGACTAACCGTCCTTTTTTCGCATGCCTTCTGCAACCCGGCAATAAGCTTGTGTCGATCCCATGGTTCTCTGCGACCGTCCTTTTTTACCAGTACCGGCAACATGACTTCAAGCCGTTCATAGGTTGTAAATCGCTGATTGCACGCCAAACACTCCCTTCTCCTTCTGGTAATTGTCGCATCTTTATTAAGACGTGAGTCAATTACCCTGTTATCAAGATGTCCACAATACGGGCATTTCATGTGACAACCTCCTTGAGTTTGTGTGCACCTACAAGCAATATCGTATCCTTATGTTATAAAACAATAGAAACAAATAAAGCCGATTTTGCATCAGCAAAGTCGGCTTTATTTGTAAAAAATAGACCCCTATCATCAATCACTAAACTTAAGGATCCTTTCTTGATGCCTCCCCCCGGAAAAGCTCGTCTCGAGCCATACACGAACCATCTCGACAGCGGTATCGACCTCAAGAACCCTGGCTCCTAAACAAAGAATGTTGGCATTGTTATGCTCTCTACTCATCCTCGCTGTGAACACATTCGAGCAATTGGCTGCTCTGATACTCCTGTACCGGTTGGCTGCAATAGACATTCCTATTCCTGTTCCGCAGATCAGTATTCCCATCTGACACTCACCTTTTAAAATGAGCGACACAGCTTTCTCAGCAAAATCAGGATAATCGACCGAATCAATCGAAAAACAGCCAACATCGGTAATATCATGCCCGTTCACGTCAAGCCATCTCTTTATCAACTCTTTCATTTCAAAACCACCATGATCAGCAGCAATGACTATCTTCAACCTTCCCTCCGAATTATCTGTCAATCAGTGAATCTTTTCATAGCTATCACGGCGTTGGTGCCACCAAATCCGAAAGAATTGGAAAGGGCGGAACGAATAGTCATTTTTCTGGCAACATTTGGCACATAATCCAGATCACACTCGGGGCTCGGTTGGGCAAGGTTAATAGTTGGTGGCGCAATCTGTTCATACACACTCAGGGCGGTAAAGACCGCTTCTATGCCTCCGGCTGCACCTAACATGTGACCCGTCATAGACTTGGTGGAACTGATCGCCAGCTTTTGCGCGTGTTCACCAAAGACCGTCTTAATTGCCTGCGTTTCGCATTTATCATTAAGCGGTGTTGAAGTACCATGGGCATTGATATAATCAAAATTATCGGGTGAAATACCCGAATCTTCGAGTGCCATCCGCATCGCCCGCATCCCACCCTCTCCGTTTTCAGGCGGGGCTGCAATGTGATATGCGTCACTGCTCAAGCCATAACCACATATCTCAGCATAAATTTTTGCCCCCCTGGCAACGGCATGGTCAAACTCCTCAAGAACAAGCATCCCAGCACCCTCGGACATGACAAAACCATCCCGATCCATATCAAACGGTCGAGATGCAGCCTTTGGATCCTCGTTGCGAGTTGAAAGCGCTTTCATTGCAGAAAATCCTGCGACCCCAAGGCCACAAATCACTGCCTCTGTCCCGCCGCTGACAACCACATCACACATCCCATATTTGATGTGGCGGTAGGCTTCACCAATGGCATGAGTACCGGCGGCACAGGCAGTGGTCATACAAAGGTTCGGCCCTTTTGCCTTCAAGGCCATGGAGATTTGTCCGGAAGGCATGTTCGGAATTACCATCGGTATAAAAAATGGGGTGATCTTTTTTGGACCCTTTTCTACACATATCTGATGATATTTTTCAATGGTCGGTAAGCCTCCCATACCACATCCAGTAATGACACCTACTCTCTCACAATTCTCATCGGTTACAATGAGACCGCTGTCTTTCATTGCCATTTGCGCCGCCGCCAGGCCATATTGCACAAAGAGGTCGAGATGCTTTATCACCTTCTTGTCAAAAAAATCCTCAGCAATAAAGTCTTTCACTTCAGCAGCAATTTTTACTCCGTAATCACTGGTATCAAAGCGAGTAATGAGATCAACACCACTGATTCCCGAACAGATATTCTGCCAGGTTTTCTCAACTCCGGTACCAAGTGGGGTCACCAATCCCACGCCTGTAACTACAACCCTTCGCTTCACGATAGTTACTCCTTTTCGTTTCTTTTTTACTGGTACACAGTGCAAACGGGGGGCAAACAATTGCTGCTTTGTGCCATGAGTTAACGCTATTTTTTCTTCTTTACATAGTCAATAGCGTCCTGGACCGTGGTAATTCCCTCGGCATCTTCGTCGGGAATCTCTATATCAAAGCCTTCTTCCATTGCCATGATCAACTCGACGAGATCAAGGGAGTCGGCACCAAGATCATCAACAAAAGAGGCATTGGGCACAACTTTTTCTTTTTCGACACTTAATTGCTCAACGATGATATCGATCATTTCCTGTTCGATTGCCATTTTCATTCTCCCTTCTGGAAAGTAGACACAATTTTCCCAAACTGTGTGCATTGTTGTTTTTTGTTAATAAGAATTTTTCCGCTTACCCTGTTACATGTACATCCCACCATTTACATGGAGTGTCTGGCCGGTGATATAACGCCCATCATCAGAGACCAGATAAGCCACTGCCCCTGCTACATCCTCAACCTTGCCGAAGGAGGCAAGGATAATTTCCTTTTTAATTTGTTCCCGAGCTTCTAGCGAAAGCAGCTCAGTCATTTCAGTTTCAATATAGCCGGGAGCAACACTGTTGACGGTGATATTGCGGGAAGCATATTCACGGGCCATTGCCTTAGTCAGCCCAATCATTCCGGCTTTGGCGGCTGCGTAATTAACCTGTCCGGGATTACCGGCAAAGCCTGAAACCGAAGAAATGTTAACAATCCGTCCCCACTTTTTCTTCATCATCTCGCGCGTTGCAGCTTTTGCACATAAAAATGCTCCTTTAAGATTGGTATCAATAACCACATTCCAATCGTCTTCTTTCATCCTGGCCATGAGACCGTCTCTGGTAATTCCAGCATTATTTACCAAAATATCGACAGACCCCGCCTCGCTGACAATTTTTTTAAAGGTGTTTTGCACAGATGTGCCATCAGCCACATCGAAGCCGATGATCTCAGCGCGGCCCGCAGCCTGCCGAATTATTGCAGCAGTCTCTTCAGCAGCGGTTGAACGGCTGACGTAATTGACATACACCAAGGCTCCCATTGAAGCGAGTCGAATGCAAATCGCTCGGCCAATTCCGCGGCTTCCACCGGTCACAACGGCAACTTTTCCTGCGAGGTTCATAGTCTGCGACGCTCCTCGACTTTGGCAATGAGTTTAGGGATAATTTCGTACAGATCGCCGACCAATCCATAGTCGGCTACATTAAAAATAGTTGCATGTTCGTCCCTGTTAATGGCGACTATGGTTTCGGCAGACTGCATGCCGGCCACATGTTGCACAGCACCGGAGATTCCACAGGCAATATACAATTTGGGGGCAACTGTCTTTCCCGTCTGTCCCACTTGATGAGGATAGGGAATCCAACCGGCATCGACCACTGCCCTTGACGCAGACACCTTTGCCCCCAAGGTATCCGCAAGTTTTTTGATGAGTTCAAATCCCTTTGCAGTTTCAAGCCCACGTCCTCCGGAAACGAGAATATCGGCATCTTGAATATTAACCGTAGACGCTTCGCCAACAACCGACTCTAAAACTTTCACCCTGCTTGCCAAAAGATCAGCCGGTGGAGTTACGACAACGACTTCCCCTTGGCGCTCAGCATTAAAGTCCAAGGCCTTCATGACCTTCGGCCTTACCGTTGCCATCTGGGGTCTTGACGACTCGCAAACAATCGTCGCCATGATATTGCCACCAAAGGCAGGTCGTGTTTGTAAAAGTACGCCATCTTGATCGCGGATCTCAAGATGAGTGCAGTCAGCGGTAAGACCGGTATTGAGTGTCGTTGCCACCGCTGGAATAAATGAACGACCGATAGCGGTGGCTCCGGCCAATACAATCTCCGGACGAAAATGCTGGGCAAGATGGGTAAAGACCGCCGAGTAGCTGTCTTCTCTGAAATCTCGTAAAGCTTCGTGGTCAACTAAAATGACTGTATCGGCACCGTGACCAATAAGAAGTTGAGCCGTCTTTTTAGTTTCAAAGCCAAGAAGAATAGCACTCAACTTTACCCCTCTTTTATCGGCAAGTATTCTTCCAATACCTAAAAGTTCAAGAGAAACCGGCGCAAGCTCTCCTCTTCGATACTCACAGAACACCGAAACGCCAGACCACCCTGATAAATCCACTTGGGCTTTCCTGCCGCTGACATCAAGGGTAAGAGCACCAACATCACAGCTTTCTACACAGGCACCGCATAAATTGCACAATTCACCAACCACCGCCAAACCGTCCACAATTGAGAGTGCTCCAAAAGGACAATTCACAGCACATATCCCACAACCAATGCAAAGCTCTTCACTCACTTTCAACATAGATCCTTCCTGCTCCCTTACAGATATGGTAACAACTTTTTTACAAGCTGGTCTATCTGCTCATCAAGAGTGCCTGTCAACACTGATCGCTCGCCCCTGGCCGCAGGAGGAAATACATTGACAACTTTTGTAGGTGAACCGGGAAGGCCAATGCAGGCCGGGTCAGCTTCAATGGTTTGGGCATTGAACTTGATGATTTCTGCCTTTTTCGCTTTCATTTTCCCTTTTATCGAGGGAACCCGGGGTTCATTAATATCTTTCACAACCGAAAGCAACGCAGGATACTCTACGGCAACAACGTCAAAGCCATCATCCATCATCCTTTCGGCAACCAACCCACTCGCAGTCGCCTCACGTATCCTCTGAACACATGTCATGTAGGGAATACCAAGGCGGGTGGCAAGACCAGGACCGACTTGAGCAGTATCTCCATCAATCGCCTGCTTACCGCACAACACCAAGTGGAAATCACCGATTTTCTTAATGGCATGTTCGAGCGTATAAGCGGTGGCCCAGGTGTCTGCACCGGCGAAAGAACGATCGGAAATAAGCACGGCCATGTCAGCACCGCAGCTTATGGCCTGGCGCAGTATCTCTTCTGCCTGAGGAGGTCCCATGGTAATTACAACCACTTCACCACCCAACTTTTCCTTCAGGCACACAGCCTCCTCGAGGGCATACTGATCATAGGGATTCATGATCGATTGCACCCCCTCACGCGCCAATGTGTTGGTAATCGGATCAAGACGAACATCTTTGGCATCCGGAACCTGTTTAATACATACAATGATCTTCATTCAAAAACCTGAATTTGTTCGAAGTCTAACAATTTTCCATTCAAAATACTGCTGATTTTCCTGCAAAACAGGACGATCATATTACGAATATTCTTTATTCAGCTCCTGGCCGATAACATTTCTCTGGATCTGATTGGTGCCTTCATAGATCTGGAGGATCTTTGCGTCCCTCATCATCTTCTCGGCAGGGTATTCACACATATAGCCATATCCACCCAGCACCTGAACGGCATCGGTGGTAACTTTCATCGCTACATCAGTAGCATATACCTTGCAAATTGACGATGCCTTCGACATATCTTTAGGGTGTTCTTGAATATGTTTGGCTGCGGCATAGACAAGAGCACGGGCCGATTCAATCCCGATAGCCATGTCGGCGAGCATATGCTGTACCGCCTGGAAGGCAATGATCGGTTTGCCGAACTGGTTTCTTTGTTTAGCGTATTTCACCGCAACATCAAGGGCACCCTGTGCCAGGCCAACGCCGAGCGCGGCTATTCCCGGACGTGACAGATCGAGGGTCTTCATGACCGTAATAAATCCGGTTCCAGGTCGACCTATCATCCGATCTTTGGGAATACGACAATCTTTAAATATGAGCTCAGTAGTGGACGATGCCCTGATGCCCATTTTCTTTTCCTTTGGTCCACAACTAAAGCCTGGGTCTCCTTCTTCGACCACAAACAATGATGCTCCTCGCGGACCACGACTGCGATCGGTGATCGCCACCACCGTATAAATCTGAGCTTCACCGCCGTTGGTGATCCATTGCTTGGTGCCATTGAGAACCCACTCATCACCGTCCAGGACCGCCGTTGTCTGGATACCCGAGGCGTCGGAACCGGCATTTGCCTCGGTCAAACCGAAGGCGCCAAATTTTTTGCCGGTGGCCACATCAGGCAGATACTTTGCTTTCATCTCCGGCGAACCGGCAAGAATAATTGGATAGACGCCTAGAAAATTTGCCGAAAAGGCAGTTCCGACCCCAATGCACCCACGCCCCAACTGTTCAACCGTCAATACAATATCAAAGCAACCTCCGCCAAAACCTCCATATTCCTCAGGAATCGGTACTCCAAAAAGGTCAGCACGCGCCATTTCCTTGAGGATCTGCCGTGGAAACTCATGTTTTTCATCAAGCTCGGCGCGATTGGGAATAATTCGTTCATCAGTGATCTGTCGTGCTGTATCGACGATCATCTGTTGTTCTTCCGACAAGAAATAATCCATACTCTCTATCTCCAGTTTATACCGCAAGGGTATAAGTTTCGTAAGAGCAGACAAGCTGCTCAACTCAGCTTTACCACTTAATCAAGGTTGCACCCCAAGTGAAACCGCCACCAAAGGAACAAAACAACACCGTGTCACCTTCAGCAATCAAGCCATGGCGATTTGCTTCATCAAGAGCGATAGGAATCGAAGCAGCAGATGTATTACCATACTTGGATACGTTTATAAATACCTTACGCAGTGGTATATCAAGACGATCAATGAGATTATTGAGAATCCGCATATTAGCCTGGTGCGGAATAACAAAATCTATGGCATTAATATCGATATTTTGCTTCTGCAGAAGTCCGCGTACGGAATCCTCCATCGCTCGCACTGCATGCTTGAAAACCTCGCGACCCTCCATTTGAATGTAGGCCCCGCTGTTACCAGCAACAAGAAGATCAGGATTAAGGCTTTCCGGTGCGTGCATATAAAGTAAATCCCAAAGACTGCCATCCGACCGGTGATTTGAATCGATAAGTCCGCGCTCGGAATCGGAATGACCCAAAACGGCCGCGCCCGCACCATCGCCAAAGAGGATACAGGTGTTTCTATCTTGCCAATTCAAACGACCTGACAGGGTTTCCGCCCCGATCACCAAGATCTTCATGGAATGGTCGGTTCGAATGTATTTATCTGCCAGATCTAATCCATACAGAAAGCCTGAGCAGGCGGCATTGAGATCATAAGCAAAGGCATTTTCAGCCCCCAGTTCACTCTGTACGAAACATGCACTGGACGGCATCAGCATGTGCGAGCTAATGGTTCCGACAACAATCAGCCCCAACTCCTTAGCAGACACTCCGGCTGCTGCCAAAGCCTTTTTTGCGGCATTGGTAGCCAACTGATACGTCTGTTCGCCTCGGCCTCCGATATGCCGGCTTTCTATGCCTGTTCTGCTCCTGATCCACTCAGCACTTGTATCAACAATGGTTTCAAGTTCAAGGTTGGTGAGGATCCTCTCCGGAAGACAAGATCCGGTGCCTAGTACAACTGTTCCCATCAGTTCTCCAGTTCTACAACATTCTTACTGGCAGCAAGACTTTCGAGAATATCCTGGTTAATATTTCGTTTGACCATTTTTGCTGCTTCGAGAATAGCATTTTTAATAGCTTGTGAACTTGACTTGCCGTGGCAGATTATCCCAACTCCGTCAATACCAAGCAGCGGTGCCCCGCCATACTCCGCATAATCAACCCGTTTTCTAAAGGATTTAAAGGCATGTCTGGCGAGGAAATAGCCAATTTTTGCGGAAAAAGATTTCAGGATCTCATCGCGCAACATGAGCATGGCAGCTTCTGCCAACCCTTCACTGACCTTCAAGCAAATGTTGCCGACAAAACCGTCACAAACTATGACATCGACATTGCCTTGAAAGACATCACGGCCTTCGACGTTACCGATAAAATTCAAAGAACTCTGTCCCAAGAGAGGATATGTCTCTTTTATCAGACTGTTTCCCTTGCCTGTCTCTTCACCTATGGTTAAGAGCCCTACCCGCGGATGGGGGATATCTATAATTCTTGATAAGGCCGAAGCCATAATCGCAAACTGAAGAAGATGCTGTGGTCGGCAATCAACATTGGCGCCGATATCCATAAGCACTACCGGCTTTTTCAGAGTTGGAAAGATGGATGCGATCCCGGGGCGGGATATCGAACCGAGGCGACCTAGTTTACGCATCGCTGCAGCCATAGTCGCACCGGAATTCCCTGCACTCACTGCGGCGTCAGCTTCTCCACGACGGACCAAATCGAAAGCGACCACCACCGAAGCATCTTTCTTTTTTCGCACTGCTTCGACAGGATGCTCATTCATTTCAATGACTTGGGAAGAATGAACAATCTTAATCAACTCTGCAGTCTTTCTGTCAGGGGCGAGAGTACGCAGATGCTTTTGCAGAAGACTTTCGTCTCCGACCAAACTTACACCAAAGCCCGTCTGTTCAACGGCCAGCAGTGCCCCGGCAATCAATTCCTCATGGCCATGGTCCCCTGCCATGGCATCCAGGGCTATTTGCACAACTTTCTCCTAGGCTACTTCGGTGTCGAGAACAAAAACTGTCCTTCCCTTATATTTGCCACAGCTGCTGCACAACCGATGCGGCTCTTTCGGCTCACCGCAATCACTGCAAAGTGAAAGGCCGGGTGCAGTCAGGGCATCATGGGAACGTCGAAGTCTGGTGCGGGAATGTGAATGTCGTCTTTTAGGTAAAGCCATTGTATCCTCCAAAACAGGTATGTATCATACCATTGAAAAGTTTTTTTAGTCCCTTGCAAATACTATTCGCATGTTTTTTCATGATTTTTTCGTAAAGAAATGTATACGCCTCGAGAAGGCACTGAAAAGATTTCCGTTTATTCGGGTTATTGCTTTTTTAATTTTTTAAGAACAGCAAAGGGCGAATGACTTGTATCCGGTTTGCAGCGACAGAGTTCATTGTTTAAAACCTGCCCGCAACCGGCACAAATGCCCCGGCAATCCTCTCTGCATAAATTCTTTAGTGGAACAGCTAAGAACGCCTGTTCTCGCAATATTTCATCCACTTCTATAATCGGCTCATTGAGATAATGCATAAGAGCGTCTTCGTCACTGCATTCCAGGTCAACCAAGCCCAGAGAGTCCTCCTCTCTGGTTGTGGCCAGATAGACAAACTCACTCAGCAGGTTCGTTTCATATGCTTCGCCACACCTGTCACATACAAGGTTACATCTGCCTAGGATTTCCCCTTTAATAATTACCGTTTCCCGGTCTTGTCGAGAAACCGAGATGGTGGCTGTTGCAGCAACGACTGAAAAATCCAGAGTAGAAGGAAACCAATGGCTGTCGGCGATGGAATACCGGTCGGTTTTTCCGGTAATTTCTTCGAAAAGCAATCTCATAACTCAAACAAACAATCGAAATCCACAACTGGCATAAAAATAAAAGAAAGGAAAAATAAACAATTTCTCCAAGATTGGCTAGAGAAAAGATGAAGATGAAGAGAAAATCTGGTCGGAGGAATACAGAAAAGCGACCATTGCCATCAAGTCCAAGAAGAAAAGACTGCTCATGAAATGTTTTTTCATCTCACATCATTTCACAACACATGAGCGAGACGTTCAGAGCTTTTCTGCAATCTCAAAGCAAGCCTTCCCATCAACCATGTGAGCACTTTAACGGCAAGAGAAGGATTATCTGTGATAATAGAGTAGAACTCTTGCCGCGTCAACATCAGCAGCCGCGAATCTGCAACAGCTGTAAGCATTGCACCTCGGAACTGGGCATCGAGCAGACCACTTTCACCGACAGGCGCGCCGGGATCGAGCAGGGCGACCACCTGCATACGATCTCCAAAGCCGGTGTGTTTTTGCACGGCTATTCTGCCGACAACCAGCACATATAGACAATCGGCCAGATCTTTTGCTGTATAGAGTACACTCCCGGTTTTGATCTCGGTAAATTCCATGGCGCTTAATAAAGCCAAGGCGTCCGCTTTATCGAGAAACGGAAAGCACTCTTCGTGCAGCTGGGAACTGTATTCCACCATGATCTGCTTATTTCAACTCCGTGGAAAATGAACTGATCTTTTCTTCCATTACCTTGACGAGTCCTTCATACTTATCCTTTCGCAGGATGGCCTTAAACTGCTCCTGATAGTTTCTCACCAGGCTGACCCCCTCAATGTTGATATCGTACACCATCCATCCCGTATCGCTTATTCTCATAATGTAATGGATAGGAATTTTCACCCCGGCATTGTCCAAAAGGACCGACACCTGCCCTCTGTCCTCTTTGACAATCTCTCCCACATATTCAATAGTCTGATCGGAATACCCCTCAAGTTTTCCGATATAGACATTTTCCAAGAGTTTGGTCATGAGCGTGGTGAAATTGTCGCGTTCCTTATCGCTGATATCTTGCCAGGTCTTGCCGAGAACTCGTTTTGACATCTCACGAAAATCAAAGCCATGCTTAATTATCGACATGATTTTCTCGCGTCTCTTCGTGCGATGTTCATCGCCCTTCAAACTGGTATCTGCCAAAACGTCAGTCAAGCCCTGAAGAACGGGTCGCAAATCAGTGGTTGGCCCCTTTTCGGTCGCCTGCAAGCCACTGGCAAGGGCGACTATCAGCACCAATAGGACAATAAATGAATTCTTCAACATGGCAATATACACAGGTGGTCTTTTATCATTTACAACCCCCAAAACCAACGCCCTTTACTTGGCGCTGCCGAAGGCGAATTTACTTATGAGTGATTCAATATCAACAGAAGACTCGGTTTCCTTTATAATTTCTCCTGGACTAAACTTTTTCTCATCGCCGCCGAGGTTTAACTGGATAAATTTGTCACCAATTATACCTTGGGACTTGACCGAAGCAATCGAATCAATAGGGATTTTCAAGGATTTTTCAATGCGAAGCGAAAGCAAGGCTGCCTCCGTTTTACTCAAGGTAATCTCGGCAACCTCCCCGACAGTGACCCCGGCAACCTGTACCGAGGCACCTTTTTTAATACCGGCGACATTATCGAATTCAGCCTTAAGAACATAGGTACTTCCCTGACGAAGGAAAGGTACCTCTCCCAACTGCAGTGCCAGATAAACAAAAGCCCCAAACCCGATAAGTATGAATAACCCGACTGCAAACTCTAATGTATTTTGTTTCATTTTTCCACCAGGTGACTTTGATAGATGTCTCCCATCGTCATTTTCACAAACTCTTCTATATGCGGTTTCTCCGACCATTGAATTTCTTCAGGACTGCC